>CAYUEG010000021.1:0-39635 GCA_964443245.1 uncultured Burkholderiales bacterium
ACCATGCACGGCCTCATCATGGTGTTCGGCGCCATCATGCCGGCCTTTGTCGGCTTCGCCAACTGGTTGATTCCGATGCAAATTGGCGCGCCCGACATGGCGTTTGCCCGGATGAACAATTGGTCGTTCTGGTTGCTGGTCCCGGCTGCATTGCTCCTGATGATCTCGTTCTTTGTTCCGGGCGGGGCGACGGCTGCCGGCTGGACACTGTATGCGCCTCTTTCGACCCAGATGGGCGTGGGGATGGACCTGGCGATTTTTGCCATGCACATCATGGGCGCATCGTCCATCATGGGCTCGATCAACATCGTCACCACCATCCTCAACATGCGCGCCCCCGGCATGACGCTGATGAAGATGCCGATGTTCTGCTGGACCTGGCTGATCACCGCCTATCTTCTGATTGCCGTGATGCCCGTGCTGGCCGGTGCCATCACCATGGTGCTCACCGATCGCCATTTCGGTACCTCTTTCTTCAACGCGGCAGGCGGTGGTGATCCGGTCATGTATCAGCATATTTTCTGGTTCTTCGGCCACCCGGAGGTGTACATCATGATCCTGCCGGCTTTCGGGATCATCAGCCACATTGTCCCGGCGTTTGCGCGCAAGCCGCTGTTCGGCTACGCCTCGATGGTTTACGCCACCTCGTCGATTGCCATCCTCTCGTTCATCGTCTGGGCCCACCACATGTTCACCACCGGCATGCCGGCTGCAGGCCAGCTTTTCTTCATGTACGCCACCATGCTGATTGCGGTGCCCACCGGTGTGAAGGTGTTCAACTGGATCGCCACGATGTGGAAAGGCTCGATGACCTTCGAGACGCCGATGCTGTTCGCCGTCGGCTTTATTTTCGTATTCACCATGGGCGGCTTCACCGGACTCATCCTCGCCGTCACCCCGATTGACATCCAGTTGCAGGATACCTATTACGTCGTGGCGCACTTCCACTACGTGCTGGTGGCAGGGTCGCTGTTTGCGCTCTTTGCCGGCGTGTATTACTGGCTCCCGAAGTGGACCGGCCACATGTACGACGAAGGGATCGGCAAGCTGCACTTCTGGGCCTCGTTGGTGTTCTTCAACATTACATTCTTCCCGATGCATTTTCTGGGCTTGGCCGGGATGCCGCGCCGGATTCCGGATTACGCTACCCAGTTCGCCGATTTCAATGCGATTGCATCCGTCGGCGCATTTGGCTTCGGCTTGTCGCAGTTGATTTTCCTGGCGGTGGTGTTGAAGTGCATCAAGGGTGGCGCCAAGGCGGCAGACAAGCCGTGGGAAGGTGCTGAAGGCCTGGAGTGGACATTGCCTTCGCCCGCACCGTATCACTCGTTCGAGACGGCGCCCGAAGTCAAGTAATTCGTCATCTTTTTGTTGATTGTGAATCACTCCGAAAATCAGGGAACGCGAGGGAACGGCAGGACCGCATTGGTCCTGCTGTCGATCGCGCTGGTGTTTTTTCTCGGCGTGATCGCCAATCGCGTCTTGTTCGGATAGCGATATGCAGAGCCAGGGACTCCTCGCCAATCGTGAGCTGCTCAAGAAGCTCCTGATCATCTCGGTGATGATGTTCGGGTTCGGCTACGCGTTGGTGCCGTTCTACAAGAAAATTTGCGAAGTAACGGGGATCAACAACCTGATCAAGCCGGATGTCGTGGCCGAGAACACCCAGGTCGACAAGTCGCGTCTGGTGACCATCGAGTTCGATGCCAACACCAGTACCCACTTGCCGTGGCGCTTCAAGCCGGTGGCCGGCTCCATTAAAGGTCACCCTGGTGAGTTGATCCAGATGGTCTACGAAGTCTCCAATGTGCGTGACCACGCGGTGACCGGGCAGGCCATTCCCAGTTACGCACCGAAGCAGGCTGCACAGTATTTCAAGAAACTGGAGTGCTTTTGCTTCAAGCAGCAAACGCTTGGGGCGCACGAATCCCGCCAGTTTCCGGTGACGTTCGTGATTGATCCGAATTTGCCCAAGGACGTTGGAACCATCACCCTCTCGTATACCTTTTTTGAAGTCGCTGGCAAGGGCGGTGCATCGTGAGCGAGCACGTCACTGCGGAGACACAACCGTTGGCCGTCCAGAAGGCATCTGCGGCCCAGGTTGGGCGTGCCGTGTTCTGGTCGTTTATCGGCATCCGGAAGTCTTCCGGGTACGAAGATGACGTCGCCCGAATCACCCCACTTCAGGCAATTGTGGCCGGGTTGATTGGCGCAGCTGTGTTTGTTGCATCCCTGGTGATGCTGGTGAAGTTTTTGACCCGTTAAGGAAAGGCCACGCTCTTTCAGGTGGTGACAGGAGAAGAGAAATGAGTGCATCACACGCACCCGGCACAACCCCAGCCTACTTTATTCCCCAGCCATCGAATTGGCCCATCCGCGGCTCGATTGCCCTGTTCTGCATGGCGCTCGGTGCGACAACCTGGATCAACGGAATCGCGCCCGGCCCGTGGCTGCTGGCAATTGGCTTCGCCCTGCTGGTGTGGACACTCTTCGGCTGGTTTGGCGCGGTGGTAGGAGAGTCGGAAGGCGGCATGTACTCCAAGCAGGTTGATGTGTCTTTCCGCTGGAGCATGAGCTGGTTCATCTTCTCCGAAGTCATGTTCTTTGCGGCATTCTTTGGTGCGCTGTTCTATGCCCGGCAACTCTCCGTGCCTTGGCTGGGCGACCTGGAGCACAAACTTCTGTGGCCGGATTTCGGGGGCATGTGGCCCACGGCAGGTCCGAGCGCGGCAGAAAAGTTCACCACCATGGGCCCGTTCCCGCTGCCCGCGATCAATACGGCCTTGCTACTCGCCTCTGGTGTCACACTCACCATTGCGCATCACGCGCTGATCGCCAACCAGCGCGGCCGTCTCCTGGTCTTTCTCGCACTCACCGTACTGTTGGGTGCAATCTTCATGGGTGTTCAGGCCTATGAATACAGCCAT
Source organism: uncultured Burkholderiales bacterium (assembly GCA_964443245.1). Classification (GTDB taxonomy): domain Bacteria; phylum Pseudomonadota; class Gammaproteobacteria; order Burkholderiales; family JAEUOS01; genus CANJDH01. Next base: position 2,928 of record CAYUEG010000021.1, read on the forward strand.
GCCTATGCCGACCTCAATCTCAAGCTGACTACCGGCATTTATGGTTCGACCTTCTTCATGCTGACCGGCTTTCACGGCTTTCACGTCACGATCGGGGCCATCATGCTGACGGTGATCTGGTTCCGCATTCTCAAAGGGCACTTTACTCCCGAGCACCATTTTGCTTTCGAGGCAGCTGCCTGGTATTGGCACTTTGTCGATGTGGTGTGGCTCGGTCTCTTCTTTGTGGTTTACATGTTCTGACCTGGTTGGTGACGGGACAGAAAACGCCGCGTGATTCGCGGCGTTTTTGTTTGATGCATAAAGTCTTCCCAGAGCGCTGCTGCGGGCAAAGCAGGACTTCAGTGTCGGCTCCGGGCGGAACCAGGCAGCTAACCTAACGGATGGCTGGAACGAAACCAGCCCATCCAGTATCCAAACATCAGGAAAAGAAATAACACCACCGACAGGGAAATTCGCACTGTCAGTGCATTGACGGTGCGTTTGGTCTTCCCCTCGTCCTTGATCAAGAAGACCAGCGCTGATGCAAGGCTGCCCAGGATGACCAACATGATGATGACAGCGACGATTTTCATGAGCACAGATTCCGATTCGGCAGAGTCACGCCGACCCTGACCTTGTTGCGTAAAACGTTATTGTCCGTCATTCCCAGCGCACCACCTTCTCCCGCATGCTCCGCCTGCACTCAACGCCACATTTTCATTGGCTGCCTACTATTGCTGCAGCGCTGACCTTTGGCGTGGCCATGGCGGCAGGCTTTTGGCAGAGTGGGCGCGCGGTCGAGAAAGACCGGATAGAGAACCGTCAGGCGGCCGCTCGCGACGCTGCCGTGATGGCTTTGTCCATGCCAATCACGCAGGCGGACCAGCTGGACGGGCGGCGTGTCGCCATCGTCGGCCGTTTCCTGGACGACAAAACGGTGTTTCACGACAATCAGGTGCTGCAACGACGGGCTGGTTACCACGTGTTGACGCCCTTTCGCGCCGAATCGGGCATGGTATATCTGGTCAATCGGGGCTGGATCGCTCCCGGTGCGTCCCGCGCCGAGCTGCCGCGTGTGCGGTCGCTCGCGGCCATCGGCGCCGGGCCGATTGCTGTGGAAGGACGAATTGTCTTGCCCCCCAAGCGTGTTTACGAGATCAAGCCCGAAGCGGTGCAGGGGCGCGTCTGGCAAAACCTGGATCTGGGTGCAATGGGAAAGCAGATGGGGTTGATGCTGCAACCGGTGGTGGTCCGGCTGATCACCGGGCCCGACGATGACGTTAATCGCTTGCCGGATGTGCTGGCGGGCGGCGCCGGTGGTGTCTCACCGGCCTCCAGTGGTGGTGGGGCTCCAATTCAAGCGGCGGGCATGACCGCAGCCAAGCATCGCGGCTACGCCTTTCAATGGTTTTCGCTGGCTGCCCTGACGGTCGGTCTGTTCCTGTTTTTTACCTTCATCGACTATGGCCAATCATCTCGAAACGCGTGAAGCGGCTTACCGGGAGGCCATTTCCTCCGGCCGTCTCAAACTGTTGCTGCTGTTTCTGGTGTGCGCTGCGCCGGTCATCGCGTCTTACGTGTCTTACTATTTCCTGCAGCCTCAGGGACGCACCAATTACGGCCAGCTCCTGGAGGTCAAGCCGGTGCCTGAGGCGAGCTTTGCGCTGCTGGACGGCAAACCGTTTCCGTTCTCGACCCTCAAGGGAAAATGGGTGTTGCTTACGGTCGATGGCAGCAACTGCAACGAGGCCTGCGTGCGCAAGCTGTATGTGATGCGGCAGGTACGCCTCACGCAGGGGAAGGAGAAGGACAGGGTCGAGCGGGCCTGGCTGATCACGGATGGCGATGCCTTGACCACCCAGTTGATTCGCGAGTACGACGGCACGCGCATGTTGCGTGCGCAAGGCTCGTCCTTCCTGAAGGCGCTGCCGGCCGCTGGCTCGGTGGCCGATCACATCTATCTTATCGATCCATTGGGTAACCTGGTGTTGCGCTTTCCGAAGGACGCCGAACCGGCGCGCATGAAGAAGGATCTCGACCGACTGCTCAAGTATTCCCGCATCGGTTGAACATCGCCGTATTCACGCCATGCATCTGACCGGTTTTTTGCAGCTTGCCCTGATCGGCATCGTGATTGCCGCGGGGCCGCTTGCCTATGCATGGGCGCGCTCGCGCGGCAGGCTAGGGGCGCGCAGGCTGGTCTGGATCATCGTGTTCTTCACCTTCGATCTCATCCTGTTCGGTGCCTTTACCCGGCTCACTGATTCGGGACTGGGCTGCCCCGATTGGCCGGGGTGTTACGGCACCTCGAACCCGCTGGCGGCGCACAGCAAGATCAAGGAAGCGGAAGCGGCCATGCCAACCGGACCGGTAACGGTCGCCAAGGCATGGATCGAAATGATTCATCGCTACCTGGCGATGGGCGTGGGTGCGTTGCTGATCGCGCTCACTGCAGTGGCCTGGCGGGAGCGTGCCGGCCACAGCAGTGATGCCGTGCCGCAGGCCGGGAGGGTGTCTCCCAAAGCGGCATTCACGTTGCTCGTACTGGTCTGTATTCAGGGCGCATTTGGGGCCTGGACGGTGACGCTCAAGCTGATGCCGCTGGTGGTCTCGATACATTTGCTCCTGGCCGTATTCCTGCTCAGTGCCTTGGGTTGGGTAGGCAGCCATGATGCTGGCCGCACGATACCGCCACCCGGGATGACACGCTGGCGCAAGCCGGTTTTCGCAGTGTGGTGCCTGCTCCTGTTTCAGATTGCCCTGGGCGGTTGGGTCAGCACCAACTACGCCGTGCTCGCTTGCCCCGACTTTCCTTTGTGCCACGGTCAGGTGTTTCCGGCGCAGGCAGACTTCGCCAGCGGATTTCAGCTGCTGCGCCCACTCGGTGTCCTGAAGGACGGCTCCCACCTCCCCACGGAGGCGTTGATCGCGATTCATTGGACCCATCGTGCTTTCGCTGTGGTCATCGTCGCTTTTCTGGTGTGGCTGGCCTTGGGAGTGCGTCGCACCGCTGCTGCCGGCTCGGTCGAGCGCCGTCTCGCCACCGCCCTGATTGTGCTGACGGCACTGCAGGTGGCAACCGGCATTTCGAATGTGGTGTTTGCCTGGCCGATTGTCGTGGCTGTGATGCACAATGGCGGGGCTGCTGCCATGGCACTCTTGCTTGCCACCCTGCATGCACGCATAGGTGCGGGCTCCATGGCCGGCGCTCTCCCGGCCGCTTCTCCGTTGACGCGTCAGGCGGCTACCCAATGACCCAGATCCCATTGCCCCCCGCGTTGGCAGCCGAACCCAAATGGCGCCAGTTTCTTGATCTCACCAAGCCGCGCGTCACACTGCTCGCAGTGTTCTGCGCGGTGATCGGCATGTTCCTGGCGACGCCCGGCATGGTGGAGCCGATCGTGCTGTTGGCCGGTGCAGCGGGCATCTGGATACTGGCTGGTGCGGCGTTTGCCGTCAATTGCCTGATTGAGCAACGTATTGACGCACAAATGGCCCGCACCCGTGCCAGGCCGATGGCGCGTGGCGAGCTTTCCTCTGCGCAAGCACTGGTATTTGCAGCGGTACTTGGTGTTACCGGCAGTGCGATTCTCTGGTTTTTCGTCAACCCCCTGACGATGTGGCTGACGATCGCCACGTTTTTTGGTTACGCCTTTATCTACACCGTGTTGCTCAAGCCGACCACGCCACAGAACATAGTGATTGGCGGCTTGTCCGGAGCCATGCCCCCTTTGCTTGGCTGGTCTGCCGTGACCGGTGACGTCGGTCCGGAAGCGGTATTGCTGGTGTTGATCATTTTTGTCTGGACGCCGCCGCACTTCTGGGCACTCGCGCTCTATCGGGTAGAGGATTACAGGCGTTCGGGTCTGCCAATGTTGCCGGTGACGCATGGTTCCGAATTCACCCGCCTCCATATTTTTCTCTACACCATCCTCTTGACTGCGACTACGGCGCTGCCGTTCGTGATTCGCATGAGCGGGCTCCTCTACCTGGTGATTGCGCTCGGGCTTGGTGCAGGGTTCATGTGGCATGCGTGGAAGCTGCATCGGGAATACAGCGATGCGCAGGCCAGAAAGACGTTCATGTTTTCGCTCTGGTATTTGGCGGCACTCTTCGCAGCTCTCCTGGTGGACCACTACCTCTATCCCGTGATCGGATTCTGACCATGCTGCCGCGCTTTTTCATGGTATTGCTGCTCGCCGGACTGCTCGCGTCGTGCAGTGATGGCAAGCCATCCTTCAAGAACACCGACATCACCGGTGCAGACTATGCCAAGGGATTTTCCCTGACGGACCACACTGGCAAGGCGCGCACGCTGGCAGATTTCAAGGGGAAGGTCGTGTCGATCTTCTTTGGCTTTACGCATTGCCCCGATGTCTGCCCGAGCACGCTGGCAGAAATGAAAGGGGTGCTCGACAAACTGGGGCCGGACGATGCGAAGCGGGTGCAGGTCCTGTTCGTCACGATAGATCCGGAGCGCGATAGCCAGGCCTTGTTGGCAAACTACGTACCGGCCTTTCATCCTTCGTTCATCGGGCTGGTGGGGTCCCCTGAGGCCACGGCGAAGATGGCGAAGGATTTCAAGGTGTTCTACCAGAAGGTGCCGGGCAAGACGCCCGGCAGCTACACCATGGATCACTCTGCAGGTTCGTACGTCTACGATCCGCAGGGCCGATTGCGCCTGTTTGTCCGCCACGGCATGCCGCTGGAAGGGCTGGTGGCGGATTTCAAGCTGCTGCTTGCCGGGCAGTAACGGGGCAACCTGCGGACGCTCAAGTCCGAGTGTTGTTTGCCCCGGCTCAGCCCACGGTGTCCAGAATGCCGGGCACGATGCGATGGACCTGCAATGCGATAAAGGCCGAGCCGAGAGGATCGCCCTGCGCCCCGGCCGTGGGTGGGCCGATGATGCGCAATCGTGGCGACACCTGTCCTTCCGCACCGATTGCGCGGCAATCTCGGTCGACCGCCAGCCCGACGCCGCTGGGATCAGGCTGGATCAATCCGCGCCGCAACAGTGCTGCCATCAGCGGCGCTTCGTCAAGTGGGGCCGCATCCACTCCGGTGCAGTTGATGATGCAATCGTAGTCCACCGGCAAGGCGGCGTTGCTGCCCCGAGGGCGTAGCAGGATGCGCAACGGCTGGTGTAATGGCTGGTCCGACCTGCCGGTCGCAGGACTTGTGTCACCGGCGGCTGGCACGATTGACGCGGCGCCCTGGATCGATGCGGCACGAAAGCGCACCTGGCCACGCGCTTCGGCCGCATGGACCAGCGCGCTGTTCTGTGGCGGTACGCGGAAGCGATGCACGTCATACCACGGGCGAAGCTGACGGAAAAATCGGCGCTTTTCCACCAGCGCAAGCTGCGGCCAGAGTTGCCCCACCATGTCGCGCAAATGGTCGAAGGCTGCATCCCACGCAATGCCTTGTACCGCTTGCGCACGCAGTTCGGCGCGCAGTGCGTAGAGGAGCGACCGCACGGTTGGCGGATGCCCGGCGTTGAGAATGAAGGGCGCCGGCTGCATGCTGGTGCGCTCCAGCATCGGGGGGAGAGGAGGCATCCCTGGCGCAGGTGGCGGACGCTGCGGCCGGGGCCTCAGGCCACGCCGCGATACGATGTCGATCGTGCCGCGATGTCCGGCGCGAAGGATGGTGGATGCCGCATCATAGGCTGTCAGCCCGCTACCCAGCACCAACACCCGCGCGTTGGCCGGTACCGGTGGCAATGTGGCTCGTGCCAACGGGTCAGTGATCACCCCCGGGTGTCCCGGGAGGGTGCTGCGCAGCGGCTCTGGCAGACGTGCCCGCGTATGTCCGCTCGCCAGAATCACGATATCAGCCGGAACGGGCGCGCCACGCGTTGTCGTGACCGCAAAGCCTGCTGACTGTGGCACGACATCCACCGCAGTATCGCGTCGATGATCAATGGTTGAGCCAGTCGGCCACCTGGAATGGTGCGCAACCGCTTCTTCGAGAAAGCGGCGAAAGGCGGCGCGTCGCATGAACAGGCTGCCATCGCTGGTGCGGGCGTCCGGGTCGGCGGCAACGGCCGACCGTTCCTCGCACCACGCCGGGAACATGCCGGTATCGGTAGGGTCAGGCCCGTGCATGCGCGGCTGCCCATTGAGGCGATGATCCGCGTCATCGCTGGAATAGGCGAGCCCGCCGCCGACGCGCTCGCGGGGTTCGACCACGGTGATCGACAACGGAGCCAGGCTGCGCCGTACCAGCTGGATGGCCGCGGCGGTACCGCTGAATCCCCCGCCAACAATGACGATGCGGCGCCCTCCGCCTTCTGGCATATTGCTTTGGGAGCCGGCTAGCGCGGCTCGAACTCGCGTAAATGACGCGAAGCCGACAGCCATGCTCCGAGCCAGCCCAATCCGCCGGCAAACAGCAGGATGGCTGCCAGATCGGCGCCTTCGAGCATGTGCAGGCTGAAGCTGGAAGCGTAGGTGCGTGCCAGATCCTGCACCCCGGCGTTGAGAACGGCGAGCGCCCCCCACACCATGAGCGCAGCGGCGCCTCCTCCCAGCAGGCCGAGCAAAGCACCGTAGTAGTAAAACGGCCGGCGAATCGTGCCGTTGGTAGCCCCCAGCAATTTGGAGACCTCGATCTCGTCGCGCTGGGTCAGGATCTGCAGGCGAATCGTGTTGAACGTGACGGCCAGCAAGGCTACTGCCAGCAATGCGGCCAGTACCAGCACCGACAATTGGCCCACTTTGAGGGCAGCGGCGATCCGGCGCACCCATGCCGAATCTACCTGCACATGTTCTACCTTGGGCCAACTGCGGGCATTGGCGGCCAGGCGATCCAGCGCATCGGCGTCTTGCAGCTTGAGACGAACGATAAACGCATCGGGCAGCGGGTTCTGGTTGAGTGCCGTCAGCACATCCCCGAGTGCGGGCGAGGACTTGAGCTCGTTAAAGGCGGCCTCACGTGACTTGAAGGTGATGTTCGCTACCGCTGGCTCGCGTTTCAGGCGCTGTTCGATCTCGCTGGCATCTTCCTTCTTCGCCTCAAGTGCAAGAAAGATCGACACTTCAGGTTCGGAGGAGACACCGCGCGCTGCATCCTTGAGGTTGATGACCAGGGTGTACGCACCTGCGGGGAGGGCCAGCGCCACACCGATCACCAGGATGTTGAGCAGGCTTGCCACCGGCGTGCGCGCCAGCTTGCCGATGGTGGCACCGAAGGCCATGCCATGCAGCCGTAGCCAGGCCATCATGGCGCGAGCTCCCCGGCAATGAGCCGGATTGACCGAGTGGTCGCCTTGGCGCTGGCGCGCGCAATCACGTTTTCATCATGGGTTGCGATCAGCACGGTGACGCCGACCCGGTTGAAATCGACGAAGAGGTCAACGATGTCGGCTGCATACTGCGCGTCGAGGTTGGCGGTCGGTTCATCCGCGATCAGGATAGTCGGACGGTTGACAATGGCACGCGCGATGGCGAGGCGTTGCTGCTCGCCGCCGGAGAGGGCGATCGGATTCGACTTCTCGCGCGGCAACAGACCCACCTTGTCAAGCGCGGCGCGAGCGCGCTTGGCGCCTTCCTTGGGCTGCACGCCGGTGACGTTGAGCGGCAGCATCACATTGTCGAACACGCTGCGGTCATACAGCAGCTTCTGGTCCTGGAAAATCTGGCCGATATTGCGGCGCAGGAACGGGATCGCCCGCGCCGGCATCGCGGACACATTCTGTCCGTTGACCATCACGCTGCCGGCATTGACGCGTTCAATCACTGGAATGAGCTTGAGCAGCGTGCTCTTGCCAGCTCCCGAGTGCCCGGTCACAAATACCAGCTCCGCATCGCCCACAGAGAACGTCACCCCCTTCAGGGCTTCATAGCCCCCGGGGTAGCGTTTGTGGACAGCGGAAAACTCGATCATGGGCGGCGTGTGGGGTAAGCGGCGGCGTGTACGGGGTCGCGGCTCAATCGAGCCCCAGCATGGCGTTGGCGTAGTCGCGCGCCACAAACGGACGCAAATCGTCGATCGCTTCGCCAATGCCGATGAAGTACACCGGGACCGGGCGTGCCTTGGCAATGGCGCACAACACGCCACCTTTGGCCGTGCCATCCAGTTTGGTCACTACCAGTCCTGTCAGCCCCAGTGCGTCATCAAATGCCTTGGTTTGGGCCACCGCGTTCTGGCCAGTATTGGCGTCGATCACCAGCAATACCTCGTGGGGTGCGGCGGGCGTGCCGTCAGCCACTGTGTTGTTGCCCGGGACTCCCTCGATGAAGGCTTTCGCAACGACCCGCTTGACCTTCTTGATTTCCTCCATCAGGTTGAGCTGGGTGGGCAGCCTGCCTGCAGTGTCGGCCATGACGATGTCGATCTTGCGCGCTCGGGCTGCCTGGACGGCGTCGTAGACCACGGCTGCCGTGTCGCCGCTGCTTTTTTCGTCGCGATGGGCGATGACGGCCACGCCGTTGCGTTCGCCCCAGATCGTCAGCTGCTCACGTGCAGCGGCGCGAAAGGTATCTCCGGCGGCCAACAGAACCTGCTTGCCCTGGCCTTGAAAATACTTGGCGAGCTTGCCGATGGAAGTGGTCTTGCCGACGCCATTGACCCCGCTGATCATGATGACAAGGGGTCTTGCCCGATCCAGATCCAGTCTGCCCTCCAGCGGCGCGAGCCACTCGGCCACCACGTCAGCCAGCGCCCTCTTGAGGGTGTCGCCATCCTCGATCTTGTCGCGACGGGCCCGCTCGCGCAGACGGGCAATCAGTCCCGCGGAAGCGTCGACACCACAATCGGCGCTGATGAGCGCAAATTCGAGTTCCTCGAACAGCGCTTCGTCGACCTTGATGCCGGTGAACAGGCTCGTCAACCCGGCCCGCGTCTTTGCCAGGCCGGCCTTGAGCCGCTCACTCCACGAAGGGGATGGGGCTGAAACCGTTGGTGGGAGCGCTTCTTGGGCGGTCTTCGATTTGAACAGATTGAGCATGGAACCTTCGCGGGCATCCGCATTCAAAGCGAACGCGTAGAATTGATTGCCATTCTAACAAGAGCACCTGATGCAGCCATTGAGCCAGCCACCGTTTCCGGCGCAGAAGTTCCACTCTGTTCGTGTGATACCTCGCAGACCTGGTCGGTCGGTTCGCGCATGGTTGGCGGCATTGATGCTCGGCATGCTGGCAGGGATGCCCACAGCAGCGAATGCCCAGGGTGCCAGGGAGGGGATGCTGCCCAATGGCATGAAGGTGATTGTCAAGGAAGACCGGCGCGCGCCCACGGTGGCGCACATGGTCTGGTACCGAGCTGGCAGCATGGACGAGTTCAACGGCAGCACAGGCGTCGCCCATGTGCTTGAACACATGATGTTCAAGGGAACGGCGGCTGTCCCGCCGGGCGAGTTTTCGCGGCAGATTGCTGCAGCCGGTGGACGTGAGAATGCCTTTACCGGCAAGGACTACACGGCCTACTTCCAGCAGGTCCACAAGTCGCGGCTGGACCTGGTGATGCGTCTGGAGGCTGACCGCATGGCCAATCTCAAGCTGACCGACGCCGAGTTCGCCAAGGAAATCAAGGTCATCATGGAAGAGCGGCGCTGGCGCACCGATGACCAGCCGCGCGCCCTGGTTTATGAGCAGATGATGGCGACGGCGTTCAAGGCTCACCCTTACCGCATTCCGACGGTCGGCTGGATGCGCGATCTGGAAACCATGCGGGCGGCTGACGCGCGTGACTGGTATCAGCGCTGGTATGCACCGAACAATGCCGTGCTGATCGTCACGGGGGATGTGAGGTTTGATGAAGTGATGCGCATGGCGCGCAAGTACTACGGCGTGCACAAACCGAAAAAGCTGCCGGAACGCAAGCCCCAGGATGAGCCGGAACAGGCCGGATTGCGGCGCGTGCTGGTGAAGGCGCCGGCAGAACTGCCCTATGTGCTGCTGGCGTTTCAGGCGCCCAGGTTGGTGGACATCGAGAAAGACGTGGAGCCCTATGCGCTTGAAGTGCTTGCCGGAGTACTGGACGGTCACGATGGCGCACGCCTGACCACCAATGTCGTGCGCGGTAACCGCATCGCGGTGGAAGCCGGCGCCGGTTTTGACGCGGTGTCACGCGGTCCGGCGTTGTTCACCCTGGAAGGGACGCCGGCGGAGGGAAAGACTGCCGAGGAGGTGGAAGCCGCCTTGCGCGCAGAAGTGCGGCGTGTGGCAGACGCCGGGGTCAGTGAGGCCGAGCTTGCCCGCGTCAAGGCACAAGTGGTGGCACAGCAGGTCTACAAGCGCGATTCTCTTTTCGGTCAGGCGATGGAGATGGCAGTGATGGAGATGGCCGGGTTGTCGCATCGACAGCTTGACCGCGTGCTGGAGAAGATCAAGGCGGTGACCGCTGCGCAAGTGCAGGAGGTCGCGCGCAAGTATTTCGTTGATGACAAGCTGACGGTGGCAACGCTGGTACCGCTGCCGCTTGCGGCCAAGAAACCGATGGAAGCCCCCAAGGGCTTGAGGCACTGATGATGATCGGCACGCGCTTCCTTGCTTTTGTGGTGGCCCTCATGTTGTCGGTGTCGGCCGCCCACGCAACGTTGCCGGTGCAGTCGTGGAGCACAAAGACCGGTGCCAAAGTGTTGTTTGTCGAGAGTCGCTCGATTCCGATGATCGACCTCAACATCGATTTTGACGCCGGCTCGCGCTATGACCCGCCCGCCAAGGCAGGCCTGGCGGCCTTGACCCACGACTTGCTTGCACTGGGCGCAGGCAATCTGTCGGAACAGGAGATTGCCGACCGCATGGCGGATGCCGGTGCACAGCGGGGTGGTCGCCTTGATCTGGACCGTGCCGGTGTTTCACTGCGTACCCTGTCTGCACGAAGCGAACGCGAGATTGCGCTAACCACTTTGGCCACCGTAGTGTCGGCGCCGCGATTTGTCCCGGAGGTGCTGGCGCGTGAACGGGCACGACGCATTGCAGTGCTCAAGGAAGAGGAAACCAAGCCGGAGTCAATTGCAGACCGTGCGTTTGATCGGATCCTGTACGGTGAGCATCCTTATGGCCGCAGTCCGACCAGCGCCTCTCTGGAGGCGATTACCGAAGCCGACCTGCGGGCGTTTCATTCCGCGCATTATGGTGCCAGGCGCGCGGTGATTTCGATGATCGGCGATCTGTCGCGCGCTGAAGCGGAAGAGGTGGCGGAGCGCCTGACGGCCGCGCTGCCGGCCGGAATGCCGGCTCCTGTTCTTGCTGCAGTGCCGGCGCAGCGTGCTGCCGAGGAGCGGATCGCGCACCCGGCCAGCCAGAGCCATATCCTCGTCGGCAGTGCGGTACTGAAACGCGGCGATCCGGATTTTTTTGCGTTGACGGTCGGCAACTACATCCTGGGCGGTGGCGGATTTGTCTCGCGACTGATGGCCGAGGTGCGCGAGAAGCGTGGGCTCGCCTACAGTGCGTACAGCTATTTTTTGCCGCGAGTGCAGGAGGGTCCGTTTCAAGCCGGGCTGCAAACGAAGAAGGAGCAAGCCAATGAGGCGTTGCTGCTGGTACGCAAGGTGATTGGCGACTTCGTCAATGGCGGCCCGACCGAGAGAGAGCTGAAGGCCGCCAAGGATAATCTGGTGGGCGGCTTTGCCCTGCGCATCGACAGCAACCGCAAGATTCTCGACAACCTGGCCAATATTGGGTTCTACGGCCTGCCGCTCAACTACCTGGACACGTGGACCACCAACGTGGCACGCGTGACGGCGGCGGACATCCGTGCGGCGTTCAAGCGCCATGTGCGACCCGATGCGTTGTCCACCGTGGTGGTCGGTGCTCCTTGAGCCTTCCCAGGGGTTTCTCCAAGATCCAGCGCGCAGCACCGTCTGCGGCGCCCCGCCACAAGCTGGCCGATGGTCGAGTACGCATCATTGGGGGGGCCTGGCGCAGCCGGGTGGTGCGCTTTCCTGCAGCGGAGGATTTGCGGCCGACTGCCGATCGTGTGCGGGAGACGCTTTTCAACTGGCTCGGGCAGGATCTGACGGGCCATCACTGTCTGGACCTGTTCGCCGGGTCCGGTGCGCTGGGGTTCGAGGCCCTTTCGCGCGGGGCCAAGTCGGTGGTGATGGTCGAGAGTGACACAAAGGTGCGCGCGGCCCTGTCCGCCAGTGCCAAAGCGCTCGACGACACGTTGTTGCCGTCCGGGCGGCTCAAGATTATTGCAGGTGATGCGCTACAATTTTTACGAGACGGCACGCATCCGGTGGCCGAGCGGTTTGACCTGATTTTTTGCGATCCGCCGTTTCGCGAAGCGTGGTTCGCAAGGTTGCTGCCGCTGCTGCCGGCGCGCCTGAGCGAGCGTGGAATGGTGTACGCGGAAAGTGGCCAGCCGCTCGATACCGGCTTGCCGTGGACGGTGCGCAAGTCGGGCAAGGCCGGCCAGGTGTTCTTCAGCTTGCTCGAACCGGTTCACGCAGTTGCAGGTGACGCGTCCTCCTGAGCCGAGGTTGCGCAAGATCCATCAGGGAGGCATTTATGGTCAAGGCGGTATATCCGGGAACGTTCGATCCGATCACGCGGGGCCATGAGGACCTTTTTCGCCGTGCCGCCCGTCTGTATGACGAGATCGTGATCGGCATTGCCAGCAGCAGCAGCAAGAAGCCCATGTTCTCTCTGGAAGAGCGCATCGAGATTGCGCGCGAGGCGCTTGCCGCTTACCGCAATGTGCGCATCGTGCCTTTCACGGGCCTGCTGGTGCAGTTCGTGGCCCAGCACCAGGCGCAGGTGATTCTCCGCGGCGTACGTTCGGTCACGGATTTCGAATACGAAATGCAGCTGGCCGGCATGAATCGTCACATGTCGCCGGATGTCGAGACCGTGTTCATGACACCCTCCGAAGGGGTGCAATTCATTTCTTCCACCCTGGTACGGGAGATTGCCACCCTCGGCGGTGACGTGACGCAGTTTGTTTCACCCTCCGTCAAGCGCAGGCTCGATGCCAGGCTGGCTGCGAACCTGGGCAAACCTTGAGCGGTCCGGGCGCGCTGCCGGCGCACAGGCCTCGGAGGTCTCGATGGCGCTGAAGATTACCGATCGCTGCATCAACTGCGATCTGTGCGAGCCGGAATGCCCGAACGAGGCCATCTTCATGGGCGAAGAGATTTATCAAATTCGTCCCGAGCGCTGCACCGAGTGCGTGGGTCACTACGACGAACCGCAGTGCGTGGAGGTGTGCCCGGTGGCCTGCATTCCGCATGATCCAGCGTGGCCGGAAAGCCGAGAAGCGCTGTTCGCCAAGTATCGATTGCTGACCCGCCGTCCTGGCTAGCAACCGGCTGAACGCTTGAAACCGTTGGTGGGAGCCACTCTTGGGGAGATGAGTGTGGATCTGTGCTGGCGGTCGAGGCGAAGCAAGCGTCGCTGCAGAACGTTCTGGGCAGGCGCGAGTGGGCTAGAGTGCGATATCAAAGCCGGACGCTGACGGCGGCTCGGTGCCCGGCGCTGCTGCCCTGCCGGCCGCTCCGGTTGCAATTCGCCCGGTCTTTTCCGGCGCCGCCTGCGACAGTTCCGACGGCGGTCTTTCTTCTTCCAGCATCGCTTCGATTTCCCGTCGCAAACCGTCCAGTTCAAGGATCTGCTGGGTCATCGCCGCTTCCGTCTCGCGCAATTCGAGTACCCGCGTGTCGAGCGTATCGGCGGCCAGGTGAATGCGTTTGATCGAGTCGACGCGCCGTCGCAATTGCTGCTGGCGCTCCTTGATCTGCGCTTCCACCGGATGGATTACGGTCTTGAGCCAGCCCTCGGCATCGCGGTTGGCGATTTCGAAAGCCTTCTGGATGCGGGTCGCGATCACGGCAAAAAACTGGCGTGTCAGCGTTTTCTCGTAGCTGGTGATCATGGACAGCGCACTGAAGCGCTTCTTGAAACTGGCTTCGACGCGCTCGATTTCCTTCAGGTAGCGCGACATCGAGTACTCGGCCGGTTTGATCAGACGCAGACCGAATTCGTCTGAAAACTTCTGGTACATCGCGTCCATCATGCGGGTGATGTCGGCGACCACCTTGTCAGACTTTTCCAGCAACTCACGGTTGTGGGTGAAGAAGTCACGCATCGCGTCGAGCACACTGGCGGAAAACTTGGCGTCCTGCAGGGCGGCGTGGGTCTTGGCGACCTGCGCCTGATACGCATCCATCCCAAGGTGCTTGAACAGGGCGTTGGTCAACTGGGTCATCACCGAACGGGTGGCGCTAAAGTGGGCAAGGCTCTGCTCAAACACTTTCTTCTCGGCGGCCACGCGCGTGAGCATGTTCTCCATGACATTCTCGTTCTTGCCATAGAGCTCTTCGAGTTCCTTGACCTGTTCCCGCACGTTGCTGATGCGGGTGGCGGCGAGATGTTGCGCATCGCGCACCAGTTCCCCCATTTCCCCGCGCACGAACGCGCGCATGATGTCCTGCTTGGCCGGAATAAGCTCCTGTGACAATGCCTGCTCAAGGGCCGGCAGCCGGCTTTTTGCGAGCAGCCTGTCGTCGCTGTTGACCTTGGCGACCAGCCCCTTTTGTGCCGAAAGAGGGAAGACGCGTGCTACCGGCAAGCCCAGCGTGGTCGCCACCTGCTGGGCCTGCCGGGCTATTTCGGCATCCACTTCAGCAGCCGACTTCAGTTCGTCCCACTGGCTGTCGATCTTGTTGAGCACGACCATGCGGGAGCGCCCGTCGCCCTCACCAGGCCCGATGTGGTCGCGCCAGACCTGGATGTCTGATTTGGTGACGCCAGTGTCGGCGCCCAGCAGGAACAGGACAGCATGTGCGCTGGGAATCAGGTTGAGGGTCAACTCCGGTTCGGCGCCAATTGCGTTCAGACCCGGCGTGTCGAGGATCACCAGCCCTTGCGCCAGCAATGGATGGGGAAAGTTGATGATGGCGTGGCGCCATGCGGGGATTTCGACATTGCCGGCGGCATCAATGCCGTTGCGCTGGTCCGGATCGTTGTCATCAAACAGGCCGTAGCTCTTGGCCACTGCGGCCGGCACGCGCTTGACGGCACTGACATGCTTGATTGCGCCCAGCATCGCATCGGCGGAAGTGGTGTCGAGCGGCCGTACAGTCCACTCATCCGGCAGGTTCCGGTATTCGCTCAAACCCTGGGTTCTGGCGCGGGTTTCGATCGGCAACAGACGCAGGGCCGGCGGTTCGTGCTCGTTGTACATCAGCTCTGTCGGGCACATGGTCGTCCGGCCAGCCGAAGAGGGCAGGATGCGGCGGCCGAAATCGGCAAAGAAAATCGCGTTGATGAGCTCCGACTTGCCCCGTGAGAATTCGGCGACGAACGCGATCGAAAGCTTGTCTTCCGACAAACGGTCCAGCACCTTTGCCAGGCGTGCCGCTGTCTGCGGGTCGGTCAGGCCGGCTTCGATGGTCCAGTCGCGATAGCGCACCACGCTCTGCGCCAGCGCAAAACGCCAGGAACTGTAGAGCTGAAACCGTTCGACCAGATTGACGGTGTTCATGGTTGCTGGAAATGGATGGAGGTGCGTCCGGACGGCCTGATATTTATGCTGATGGCATTATGGCATGCTCGTCGGAGGGCAGGCTCGCCGAACCATGCCATTGTGCCCGAGGTCGGTCCGGGGTGGGCAGGCGGCTTGGGTTGGCGGATGCCTTGAAGGGCGGGAGACTCATGTCTGGCAGTGGGCACAATAAAAGGTCGAGCGCTGGCCTTGCCGCAGCAGGCGGATGGGACGACCGCAAATCCTGCATGGCTGGCCATCGCGTCCGTAAACGAAATACTCAAGCTGGAAATAGCCAGGCTCGCCATCGCTTCGGGTGAAATCACGCAAGGTGCTGCCGCCTTTATGAATCGCCTCCTGCAATACCAGCAGGATCTCTGCGGCCAGACGGCGATACCGCTCGCGGCTGATCCGGCCTGCAGCGGTCTTGGGGTGGATGCGCGCGCGAAACAGGGCTTCGGACGCATAAATGTTCCCGACCCCGACCACGATGTCCCCGGCCAGCAGAAGCTGCTTGATGGGGGCCTTCCGATTCCGCGTTGCGTGGAACAGCACATCACCGTCGAAGCGACCGCCGAATGGTTCGACGCCCAGCTTGGCCAGCAGGGGATGCGCATCGAGCGGGCCGGCTTCTGCCGCATGCCAGAGCACCGCACCGAAGCGACGCGGGTCGTGCAGACGCAGCACGGACCGGCGGGTCACCAGATCGAAGTGTTCGTGTTTGCGCGGCGGTGTGGCGTGGGGAACCACGCGCAAGCTTCCGGACATGCCCAGATGCAGGATCAGCCAGCCAAATGGCGTTGCACCAGGAGCCGCCTTGGCAGGCCGGCGTGGCGTCGCCCCGGCCTTGCTGGCCTGCTCCTTGTCGCAGGCGATGAGAAGATACTTCCCGCGCCGCTCGACGCGCATTACCGCAAGGCCCGTGAGCGTGGCCTCCAGGTCGGCGGGAACCGGCCAGCGCATGCCCCGGTGCCGAACCACCACTCCCGTGATGGCAAGGCCTTCAAGATGGGGGGCAATGCCCCGGCGGGTGACTTCGACTTCCGGCAGTTCTGGCATAGTGTGGGCTTCTGAAGAAGTGCGACTATACCTTTGGCGTACCAGACCGTACCTGACGAGACTTGCATGACGAGCGAACGCGTATTTTTGGCATTTCCCTGGGCCGTGCCGGCAATGCTATGTGTCCTGCTGGCGGGGTGCGCGCAGGCGCCTGCAGGCCCGACTGGCGCGGCGCCAGCCCAGGTGGCGCCGGCGCCTGCTGCTGCCGGCGCGCCGGAGGGCGCTCCGCGGAGCGCGCGCATGCCGCGCCGCGGGGCATTCAGCGAAGCCGATGGTACGAAACGCGCGGCCCCATTGCCCAATGTCGACCTGACGCCCGGTTTGCTCTACGAGCTGATTGCTGCGGAAATTGCCGGGCAGAGGGGGGCGGCGGCAGTTTCGCAATCAAAGTATCTGGAACTGGCGCGCCGTACGCGCGACCCGCGGCTCGCCCAACGGGCGGCCGAGATTGCGTTCTTTGACCGTAACCAGGTTCGCGCGCTCGAAGCCGCGCAACTTTGGCATGAGCTGGATCCCCAGAGCAATGATGCGCGCCAGACCTTGAGCGGCCTCTTGATCAATGCCGGGCGCGGCGAGGAAGCCTTGCCCCACCTTGAGCGATTGCTGGCGGCCGAAGGCACCAACCTGGAAGAAGGCTTTACCCAGCTGAACCGTCTGCTGGCGCGCAACCCTGATCGCAAGAATACGTTATCGATCATTCAACGCCTGGCTTCAAGGTACCCGAACCTGGCCGAAGCACACGGCGCGGTGGCCCAGGCTGCGGTGAGCGCGCAGGAAGAAGATATCGCCCTGCGTGCATCACGGGAAGCGCTGAGGTTGAAGCCGGATTGGGAGTTTCCCGTCTTGATGGCAGCACAGTTGCTGTCCAAGCGCAGCCCCGCCGAAGCGACGGCGGAACTGGCCGCATTCCTGACGCGCAATCCCCAGGCGACCGAGGTGCGCATCGCCATGGCACGCACACTGATTGCCGAGAAGAAGTATCCGGAAGCGTTGGCCGAGTTCAAACGCGTCGAGAGCGCCGCACCGAACAACCCCGATGTCCTGTATGCCTTGGGGCTGCTGGCCTTGGACAACCGCGACTATGCTGCCTCGGAGAGCTACCTGCGCAGGACATTGGCGCTGCAGCCGCGTGACGTCGGTCTGGTGCAACTGTATCTGGGGCAAGTGCTCGATGAACTCAAGCGGCACGGTGCGGCGCGCGAGTTCTACGGCCAGATTGCGCGTGGCGACCATTATTTTTCGGCACAAAGCCGAATCGCCCAGTCTTTTGCGCGCGAGGGGCGGGTGGAAGACGGACGTGCCCACCTGCAATCGATCGTGGCGACCAACAATCAGCAACGGGTTCAGCTGGTGCTCGCTGAAGCGCAGCTGTTGCGCGACGCGAACCGCCACAAGGACGCATTCGACGTGCTGGAGAAATCCCTCGACAAGCTGCCCAATCATCCGGATTTGCTCTATGAATTTGCCATGACGGCAGAAAAGATCGAGCGCATGGATCTGCTCGAATCGAACCTGAAGAAGGTCATCCAGATCAAGCCGGACCACGCACATGCCTACAACGCCCTGGGTTATTCACTGGCTGACCGCAATCAGCGTCTGAACGAAGCCAAGGAGCTGATTGAAAAGGCGCTCAAGATTGCGCCCGATGATGCCTTCATCATCGACAGCATGGGTTGGGTAATGTATCGGCTGGGCGATTTGCCGCGTGCTTATGAATTGCTCAAGCGGGCCTTCGATGCGCGGCCGGACCCGGAGATTGCGGCCCATCTTGGCGAAGTGTTGTGGCAGATGGACCGTCGTGCCGAGGCTGAGCGCATCTGGCGTGAGGCAATTGCCAAGTCGCCTGACAACGAGACCCTGCGCGCGACCCTGAAGCGCTTCTTGCCCTGAGCCGCAGCATTGAGCCCCCTTCTCCAACGTCTGGCTCGGCGCCTGGCGCTGGCCGCAGTGTGCGTCGTGGCAGTGGCGTGTACCAGTCTGACGGCACCAAGGCAACTCCCGGTTGAACGTGAGGGATTCCGTCTGGAAGGACGGATTTCGGTGCGCTACGGCACCGAAAACCTCTCCGGAAAGATTATCTGGGCGCATCTGCCGGCGCGGGATGAAGTCGAGCTGGCAACCCCGCTGGGCAACCAGGTCGCGCAACTGCTGCGTACGCCAGACCAGGCGACCTTGACCGACAGCCAGCAGCGGGTAAGTTCCGCACCCGATGTGGAGACCCTGACCGAACGCCAGCTCGGCTGGCGCCTGCCGCTTGCTGGCCTGTCACTTTGGGTCAGGGGTATGGTCGTCGGGGTCGCGGAAATGGTCCAGCGTGACCCGAGGGGACGAATCGAGAAGCTGCACCAGGCTGGCTGGCAGGTTGAGTATGCATATGATCCATCATCAGGGTCCGACTTGCCGCGCCGGCTGATCATGAAGTACGAGCGGGGCGCAGAGCCGCTCGAAATCCGCATCGTGGTGGATCGCTGGGAACCGGCACCGGGTTGAGCATGCAGTCCACGGCCCGGTCCCCTTCCGCCTTGTTCTGGCTGCTGCTACCGTTTGCGGTCGGCTACGGCTTGTCGTATTTTTTTCGGAATGTCAACGCGGTGGCCGCTCCCGCGCTGGTTGCCGAATTTGGTCTCGGACCCGGAGGCCTGGGGTTCCTGACCAGCACTTATTTTTTTGCCTTTGCCGCAGCGCAGATTCCACTCGGCCTGGCGCTGGACCGCTTCGGTCCGGCACGGGTCAGCACCCTGATGATCCTGTCAAGTGCGACCGGTGCCGTGATTTTTGCGTTGGCAGACAGCGCCGCGATGCTTGGGGTGGGCCGCGCCCTGATTGGATTGGGCGCTGGCGCGGCCTTGATGTCCGCGATGTCGGCGGTGCATTTGTGGGTGGTGCCGCAAAAAAGGGCGACGGCGATCAGCCTGATCACCGTCATCGGCGGCATTGGTGCGGTAGGAGCCAGTTCTCCTGCGCAGTTGCTGATGGGCCAGTTTGGCTGGCGCAATTTGTTCTTCGGCCTGGCCGTGCTGTGCGCGCTCACCGCGGTGTTCATCTGGAATACCCGGGGCGCCGTGAAACCGGCTGCCTCGGGTCAATCGTTGCGGGCCCTGATTGCCGGAGTAGGCCACATTTATGGCGCAAGACGGTTCTGGTCCATTGCGGTCGGGGTCATGCTGATTCTGGGGACGATGCTGGCGTTCCAGACCTTGTGGGCCGCAGCCTGGATGCGGGATGTGGCCGGCGTAAGGGACCCGATCGCCATCGGCAATGTCCTGGTGTCGTTCAACGTCGGCATGACGATCGGATTTGTCGTGGCGGGTTTGCTGGGCGATGCGCTCGAACGAAGGGGCATCGCGGCCGAGCATGCGCTCAAGTTCTATTGCCTCACGGCCCTGTTCGCGCAGGCCTGGCTGATGGTCGGCCCAACCTGGTTGCCCCACCTGGCCTGGGGCCTGTACGCGTTTGGTGCAAACGCGCTGGTGCTGGCCTTTCCCGTGCTGGCCCGCCGTTTCGAGCCGGCGCTCACGGGGCGGGTCAACACCTGCATGAACCTGTTGGCTTTTGGCAGCGCCTTTTTCCTCCAGTGGGGCATCGGCATGGTGCTGCATCGCTGGCCGGTCATTGGCGGGCATTACGACGCGGCCGGCTATTACACGGCATGGCTCGTTCTGTTTGCCGCCCAGGGCGTTGCCTTGTCGTGGCTGGTGTTTGAGGGACGCAAGCCTGCGCCTGCCCAGACGCGTCCTGCTGGAGCTTCGACGTGATTGCGCTTCCCGCTCCTGCCAAGCTGAATCTGTTTCTGCACGTGACGGGGCGCCGTGAAGACGGCTACCACCTGCTTGAAAGTGTGTTTCAGCTGGTCGATTTCAGTGATGTGGTGTCCCTGCGCAGGCGCGACGACGGTGCTGTCCGGCGTGTCAACGACATCGCCGGCGTGCCTGCCGATACCGATCTCTCGGTGCGCGCAGCGCTGGCGCTGCAGCAGGCAACCGGCACGCGCTTCGGGGCGGACATTCGCCTTGACAAGCACATCCCCATGGGGGGCGGGCTGGGAGGGGGTAGCAGCGATGCGGCGACCGTGTTGCTTGGATTGAATCGTCTCTGGCAGCTCGATCTGCCACGTTCACGGCTGATGGAGATTGGTCTGACATTGGGTGCGGATGTACCCTTCTTTATCTTCGGGGAGAACGCCTTTGCATCCGGTATTGGTGAGAAGCTGATTGCACTGCGTCTGCCAGAGTGGTGGTTTGTGGTGATAAAACCACACGTCGGCATCCGCACTGAGGATATCTTCCGGGCACCAGAATTGACCAGAAACACCAAATCTGTCAAAATAGAGGACTTTTCTGCAGGTTTATCTGGACCCGCAGTGTCGTTTCCGGAACCCGTGTTCCGCAACGATCTGCAACCAGTGGCGCAGGCGAGGTATTCGCAGGTCGGGGGGGCACTTGATTGGCTCAAGCAGCAGTGTTTGGAGTCGGTTGAAGTGGCCTCCGTCAGTGCGAGGATGACCGGTTCGGGCGCATGTGTTTTTGCCGGTTTTGGCAGCGCGGCCGCAGCGGAGCGCGTGTTTGCGCAGCGACCGAACGGGTGGAATGGTTTTGTGGCGCGCGGGTTGCAGCATCACCCGCTGGCCGGCTTGGCAGATTTGTAGGTGCCAGATTTTTGGGTTCTTTTGCGGGTCCGTTGAACACAGACCTGCAGGTTGCAAATCGAAACAAGCGTAGTTGGCAGTCACAGTTGGGGAGTCGCCAAGCTGGTTAAGGCACCGGATTTTGATTCCGGCATGCGAAGGTTCGAATCCTTCCTCCCCAGCCCTCTTACGGGTTGTCAGGTCTCCCCGTGGGGCCTTGGATGGACATGAAGGGCTTGAGAAGACACGGGGTTTCGGAAGTAGCCGGGCTCAGTGTTCGGTTCGAAAGAGCGCATTTCATACAGAGAACCGCAGTTGCCGTGCACGAAGCGCGGACTGCCTGACAGGCATTGATTCCATGGCCAACCCGAATCTGATGATTTTCACCGGCAACGCGAACCCGCTCCTGGGCAAGGAAGTGGCGCGCCGGCTCAATATTCCAGTCGGTCGGGCGGTGGTAGGCAAGTTCTCGGATGGGGAAGTGAACATCGAGCTGCTTGAGAATGTGCGCGGCAAGGATGTCTTCATCCTCCAGTCGACCTCAAATCCGACGAACGACAACCTGATGGAAATCCTGGTGATGGCCGATGCGCTGAAGCGTTCGTCCGCTGCCCGTATCACTGCTGCGATTCCCTATTTCGGCTATGCCCGCCAGGATCGTCGCCCGCGTTCGGCCCGGGTTGCCATCTCGGCCAAGGTCGTGGCCAACATGCTTGAAGTGTCCGGGGTCAGCCGGGTGCTGACGATGGATCTGCACGCGGACCAGATCCAGGGTTTTTTCGATATTCCGGTCGACAACATCTACGCCGCGCCCATTCTGCTGTCCGATGTCTGGAAGCACAACTACGAGGACCTGATCGTCGTCTCGCCGGACGTCGGTGGCGTGGTGCGTGCGCGTGCGCTTGCCAAGCGCCTCGAAAGTGATCTGGCGATCATCGACAAACGGCGGCCCAAGGCCAACGTCGCCGAGGTCATGAACATCATCGGCGAAGTGGACGGCCGCACCTGCGTCATCATGGATGACATGGTCGATACCGCAGGTACCCTGTGCAAGGCAGCCGAGGTGCTCAAGGAGCGCGGCGCCAAGAAGGTACTGGCTTACTGCACGCACGCCGTGCTCTCTGGCGGTGCAGTGCAAAAGATCGAGGCGTCGGTGCTAGACGAACTGGTCGTCACCAATACCATTGCCCTGCGCGATGATGCGCGGGCCTGTCCCAAGATTCGGCAACTCTCGGTGGCCGAATTGCTGGCGGAGACAATCCGCCGGATCAACACCGAGGATTCGGTAAGCAGCCTGTTTATCGAGTAATCCAACCCACAGGCGTCTGGTCGCGGAAGCCTGTTTACCCACACGGGAGTAGCACATGAAAATCGAAGTTGTAGCCACCACACGCAAAGCGCAAGGAACGGGTGCGAGCCGCCGTCTGCGCAAGTCCGGTTTTGTTCCGGGGATCGTTTATGGCAGTGACAAGCCGGTTGCCCAAATCGAGATCGAGCACAACCCGCTGTTCCATGCCATGCGCAAGGAAGCCTTTCACGCTTCCATTCTGGATCTGAAGCTTGATGGTGTCGTCCAGCAGGTACTGCTGCGCGATTACCAGATGCATGCGTTCCGCCAGCAGATCCAGCACATCGACTTTCAACGTGTCGATGCGAGCCGCGAAATTCACATGAAGGTGCCGCTGCACTTTGTCAACGCCGAAGTCTCGCCGGCGGTCAAGCTCTCCGGGGCGTTGGTATCACACGTGCTCAATGATCTGGAGATCGCGTGCTTGCCGAAAGACCTGCCAGAGTTCATCGAGGTTGACCTCAAAGCCCTGGCCGCCGGTCATTCGATTCACTTGAAGGATGTGGCGTTGCCGACCGGCGTGCGCGCCGTGACCCACGGCAATGACAATCCGGTCATCGCGGCTGCCATTGTGCGCGGTGGCGCGGAAGAGGAAGTGGCAACTGATGCGCCCACGGCAGCCGATGTGCCGGCAACGGCGCAAAAGGCACCTGCCGAGGCAGCAGGCAAGGATGGCAAGGCACCCGCCAAGGACGCCAAGGCGCCTGCGAAAGACGCCAAGAAGAAGTGATGCGGGCCCTCCGGCTCTGCCAGACCTGATGGGTCGGATTGTCTCGCAAGGCGAATGCAGCAGTGTTGTGCCGCATTCGCCGGCGGAGCCCCAGCGCGAGTTGGGGCTTTTTTGTTTCTGGGCAAAGCGGGTTTTCTCATGACTATCAGATTGATTGTCGGTCTGGGCAACATCGGTGCCGAACACGACGACAACCGGCATAACGCCGGCTTTTGGTTCGTTGACGCGCTGGCCCGGTCAGCTTCCGTGGGATTCAAGCAGGAGCGTGCTTTCCACGGCGCACTGGCGAAAATGGGGCAGACGTTCCTGCTCAAGCCTTCCACGTACATGAACCGGTCGGGCCAGTCGGTTGTCGCGGTTGTGGGCTTTTACAAGATCCAGCCGGAAGAGATTCTCGTGGTGCATGACGAACTTGACCTTCCACCTGGCGGCATCAAGATGAAGATGGGTGGGGGCCACGCAGGGCACAATGGCCTGCGTGACATTCAGGCGCGCCTGTCGACCGGCGAGTTCTGGCGCCTGCGGATCGGTGTAGGGCATCCACGCGAGCTCAAGCTCGAGCAGGAGGTCGTGGACTTCGTCCTGCATCGTCCCAGCCGCGAACATCAGCAGTTGATCAATGAATCAATGGAAAAGGCGCTCGCGGTGATGCCGGATGCCATCGCCGGCCGCATGGAAGTGGCCATGATGAAGTTGCACTCGAAGAAGAAGCTGGATCAGTAGGGGATGGGCGGGACCGACAAAGCGGCCATCTGCGTCAAGCTGGGAGCCCGTGCGCGCAGCCAGATTGAAAGCCGGGGCTTGCATCCTTCCGATATTGCCTGCATTCCCGCAGCGGCTGGCGGCCCCAAAGGCCTCGGTTTGATTCCTCTGGACCAGTGGCTGTTCGGGGAATGGTTTGCCGCGGTGAACCACATGCCGACCCTGATCGGGGCCTCCATCGGAGCCTGGCGCATGGCGGCAGCAGCGCAACCCGACCCCGTGCGTGCGCTGGCAGCGTTATCCCGAACCTACATTGAAGACCAGATTTACGCAGTCAATCCGCCGCCTGCAGAAGTGGCACGCTTATGCCGCCTGCTGGCGCGCAGCATGTTTGTCGATGGTCACTGGCGGCCGCGCGAAGACGTGGCGCTGCGCGTCATCACCGCGCGAGCCAGCGGTGCGCTGAGCGAGAACGCCTCGCGGCGGGCGTTTGCACGTGCGTCGGTCGATAACCTGGCGGGTCGTGCGCGGCTGGCCCGGCATCTGCGCCGCGTAGTGTTTGCCAGTGGGCCTGCGAGCCCGCTGGACGATGTGCTGTCCGGGCTGAAAGCCGTATCTGGGCGGGAGCGGGCCTCCGATGGACAGGGCTTCGACCATTTTGGGGCGGAGCACGCGGCTTTGACGGCGCTCAACGCCGAGGCGGCGTTGCTGGCGTCAGGATCCATTCCGCTCCTGTGCGATCCGGTCAAGGCGATTCCGGGTGCGCACCCGGGCTGGTACTGGGATGGCGGGCTGATCGACTACCACCTCTTTTATCCCTACACCAGACTGGATGGCCTGGTGCTGTATCCGCACTTCACCGATTACATCGTTCCCGGCTGGCTCGACAAATTTGCCCCCTGGAGGCGACAAGGGATCAACGGCCGTGGCCGCGACTGGTTGGCCAACATGATCCTGATTTCACCTTCGCCCTCTTTTCTGCGAACCCTGCCCAATCACAAACTGCCTGATCGCCAGGATTTCCACCGTTATGGCCAGGATCACCAGCGCCGCATCGCCGATTGGAACCGCGCCGTGGGCGATTGCGGAAGATTTGCCGAAGAGGCGGCCGCGTGGCTCGAAGCTCCCGATCTTTCTGTCGCCATCCCTTTATAATCATGCGGAAACCCTTGTCTACCAACGGTTTCCGCGCCATCCTGCGCTGCGGGGGCGAACACCCTCAACGCGCTCCATTCTTTGGAAAGTGTGTCCATGAGCACCAAATGCGGCATCGTTGGCTTACCTAATGTAGGCAAATCCACCCTGTTCAACGCCCTGACCAAGGCAGGTATTGCTGCGGAAAACTACCCGTTCTGCACCATCGAACCCAATGTGGGGATCGTCGAGGTGCCCGACGGCAGGTTAGCCAAGCTTGCCGAGATCGTGCATCCCGAGCGGGTTCTGCCGGCTGTGGTGGAGTTCGTCGATATCGCCGGGCTGGTTGCCGGTGCATCGAAGGGCGAGGGCCTGGGTAACCAGTTCCTGGCCAACATTCGGGAGACGGATGCCATCGCGCATGTGGTGCGTTGTTTCGACGACGGCAATGTCGTGCATGTGAACGGCAAGGTCAATCCGATTGCGGATATTGAAACCATCAACACCGAACTCGCACTGGCGGATCTGGCATCAGTCGAAAAACAGTACACGCGCTATTCCAAGCTGGCCAAATCCGGTGGGGACAAGGAGGCTGCACGCATTGTTGCCGTACTTGACAAGATCCAGCCGGTTCTCAACGAGGCCAAGCCGGCACGCGGCGTCGAGCTTTCCAAGGAAGAGCAGTTGGTGCTGCGGCCGCTGTTTCTGCTGACCGCCAAACCCACCATGTATGTGGCCAATGTCTCGGAGTCCGGCTTTGCCAACAATCCTTATCTCGACCAGGTGACGGCACACGCGAAAGCAGAGAATGCGGCGGTGATTGCGGTCAGTTGCGCGATTGAGGCGGAGATCTCCGCGCTGGACGATGCGGACAAACTCGACTTCCTGAAAGAAATGGGCATGACCGAGCCAGGCTTGAATCGCGTCATCCGGGCCGGATTCTCGCTACTGGGCCTGCAAACGTACTTCACGGCGGGCGTGAAGGAGGTACGCGCCTGGACGGTCGCGGTTGGCGCCACTGCACCGCAAGCGGCCGGCGTGATCCACACCGATTTCGAGAAGGGCTTCATTCGCGCCGAGGTCATTGCTTATGACGACTACGTTGCGCTCGGCGGCGAGCAGGGCGCCAAGGACAAGGGCAAGATGCGCCTGGAAGGGAAGGAGTACATCGTCAAGGATGGCGATGTGATGCACTTCCGCTTCAACGTCTAAGCGGGCGGCCGCATCATGGGGTTGTCAGCGACCGCCTACCGGCCTGGTGACCAATTCGATGTGGATGCGGTGCGCCGTGGGCTTGCGGGGCTGGAAGCTGTTGATGATGCTGGGAGCCTGGAGCGAGCCGGTCGCGATTATTTCTGGTATAGCCCGGTACTGAACCGCCAGCTTGCCGGACGCAGTCCGCACCTGGTGGTGCGGCCGCACAATCTGGATCAGGTCATGGCTGTTGCTGCCGCCTGTGCGCAACATCGTGTGCCGCTGACCGTGCGTGGGGGCGGCACCGGCAACTATGGCCAGTGTGTCCCGCTCTTTGGCGGCGTGTCGCTGGACATGACTGGCATGGAGCGGGTCCTCGAAGTGGATGCGGGGCGTGCATTGGTGGAAGCCGGTGCATTGCTCCACGATGTGGACCAGGCCGCGCGCGCCTATGGCGGGCAATTGCGGATGTGGCCAAGCACTGCGCGCATCGCTACCGTGGGAGGTTTCATCGCCGGCGGGCACAGCGGCATCGGTTCGATGCGGCATGGCATTCTGGCCGATCCGGGCAATGTGCTCTCCTTGCAGGTGGTCACGGTGGAAGCGGTGCCGAAAGTACTGGAGTTGCGTGGGGACGAGATTCGCCTGGCCCACCATGCCTATGGGACCAACGGCATCATCACCCGCGTGGAACTGGCTCTGACGCCGGCGATCGAGTGGCAGCATACGATTGCCTTGTTCGACCATTACGACGATGTGTTGCGGTTTGGTCTCGCCGCAGGCCGTCTGGCGGTGCGCCCCGATCCGGAACTTGACCTGTTCCAGTTGAGCGCCGTGGAGCGTCGCATCACGCCCTACTACGCCGGCTTGCGTGATCGGCTCGAAGATCGTGATGCGATGTTTGCCCAGATGACCCACGCGTCACTGGAGTCCTACGACAGGCTGGCGCGCCAGTTTGGCGGGCGTGTGGTGGAATCTGGAACGGAAGCCGAGATGCTGGGCCGCGGCCTGCCTTCATGCACCGAATGCGCCTACAACCACACCACGTTGGAGGCGCTCAAGTCCGACCCGGGTGTCACCTACTTGCAGGTCGCGTACCCGGGGCCGCTTGACCCTGCACTGGTGGCGCGCCAGATGGCGCGATTTGGCGACGAGGTCTTGATGCACCACGAGTTCAGCCGTTCTGCCGGGGAATTGGTGGCATTCGCCTTGCCGCTGGTGATCTATTTCGACGAACCCCAACTGCGCAGCCTCATGGCCAGTTTCGAAGCGGATGGTTGCTGGATTTTCGATCCCCATACGTGGGTCCTCGAAGATGGCGGGATGAAGCAGGTTGACGAGGCGCAACTGGCGTTCAAGCGTCGGGCGGACCCGCTGGGGCTGATGAACCCGGGCAAGGTCCGTGCATGGGACGAGCGCGTACTCGGTATCCCGGGTGGTCTGCTTTCCCCCGTATTGTCGGGTGCGTAGCGGAAGCCCTTCCAGGCGATGTACTGCCTGCCGGGCACTGCGCATGGAAGATTGGCGACCCCTGTATGCTAGATGTTTGCGCATGCATTGCATGCGACACTGCCACCCAACCTGACAGGAGAAGTACCCCATGAGCATCGCCAAACCACTGGCCCGCTATGCTGCCTGGCGCCGCGCGGGCGATCTGGTGCTGTTGTCCGGCGTCATCGCCGTTGATCCAGCGAAAGCGACCATCGTCAAGGGTTACGCGGACATCCCGCCGGAGGCGCGCAAGCTGATCGGCGAAACCGGTGAATTTTCGACCGACATGCGCGAAGGCGCCATCCTCGCGCAAAGCTGGTTTGTTTTTGACCGGATTCGTGCGACGGTGGAGGATGCCGGGGGCCAGATGTCGGACGTGATCAAGCTGGTGCAGTACTTTCGCCATCTGGATCACTTCCCGCTCTACAGCCGGGTGCGCAAGCTGTTCTTTCCCGGTGAGCCACCCGCATCGACGGTCGTGGAAGTGAGCCGCATGCTGCCCACCGACGACATCGTCATCGAGGTCGAGGCGACGGCCTACATTCCCTTGAAGAGGTAAGCCCATGCTGCACGGTTACACGCCCGCTTCCCGCTATCTGCCGTATCTGACGTGGAGCGAGATTGCGGCGCTGCCGGACCGCAAGAACACGGTGATCGTGCTGCCGGCCGGATCGACCGAGCAGCATGGCCCGCATTTGCCTTGTGCAGTCGATACGATCATTGCGGCGGGGGTCGTAGGGCATGCCTTGGCGCGGCTGCCCGCTTCGGTCCCGGCATTCGGGTTGCCACCCATCTCGTACGGCAAGAGCGACGAGCATCTCCATTTCCCCGGCACCCTGACGATTGGCGGCACGACCCTTCAGGAGACCATAGAGCAGGTCGGCGAATCGGTCTATCGCGCCGGCTTTCGCAAGCTGTTGATCGTCAATGCGCACGGCGGCCAGCCACAAGTGATGGAGATGGCGGCCCGCGAACTGCGCATGCGTCATGGCGATTACGTGGTGGTACCGCACTTCGCCTGGCGCGTGCCGCATGCGGCTGGTCGATTCCTGTCGGAACGGGAAAAACGTTTGTCGATGCATGCCGGCCATGCCGAAACTGCCATCGTGATGGCCCTCGCGCCGGACACCGTACACATGGATCGCGCTGCGGCGAACTTTCCACCGGAGTTCGGGTGCCCGACCCTGTCTGCCGAGGGGCGTCCGGCGGCGGCGTGGACAGCCCGGGATTTCGGTCCGAGTGGTGTGATCGGGGATCCCACCCAGGCCACGCTGGCCCAGGGCCGCGAGATTCTGGACTCCCTGGCAGATAGTTGGGCCCAGGGCATCACCGAGTTGCATGCCTTGCAATGGGTTGAGCGAGCAGCGGCCACCTGGGGCCAGGCGCACCAAATTGGGGATGTGGAAGGCGTGTGACCTGGGCGCCGCCCTGTCTTGGGGCGGATTTCCGACGTGCACGTGTGGTCGAGCAAGCATGGTGGCGCCGCGCACGATGCCTATCCTTGGCATACCGCTTGCATGCAAGCAGGGCGCCAGCGTGTGGGCCTCTCGGCGGTTCCAGCTAGAATGTTCAGGCTGAGAGGTTCGACCATTGGCAGGCAGAATACCCCTTGTTAGGGCGTTGCTTCTTGCCCTTTTTCCAGACAAATCAGGAGACTTTCATGCATTCTCGTTTGCTTCGACCGGCTCTTTTTGCGGCACTGCTTGTCAGCGGCGTCGGCCAGGCTCAGGAAAAATTTACCTACCTCACCAACTGGTATGCACAGGCTGAGCATGGCGGGTATTACCAGGCCGTCGCGACCGGCCTGTACAAGAAGGAAGGTCTGGACGTCACCATCAAGATGGGGGGGCCGCAGGTAAACGGGATGCAGTTGCTGGCTGCAGGCCAGACCGACTGCTTCATGGGCTATGACGTGCAGACCATGAAGGGCTGGGAAAACGGCATCAACTCCATGACGGTGGCGGCCAGTTTTCAGAAAGATCCGCAGGTTTTGATCGGGCACCCGGGCGTGGTCAACAAGATGGAAGACCTGAAGGGCAAGACAATCCTGATTTCTTCTGCTGCCAACACCAGCTACTGGCCGTGGCTCAAGACCACCTACGGCCTGTCGGATTCCCAGGTACGCCCGTATACCTTCAACATCCAGCCGTTCGTGGCCGACAAAAACATCGTGCAGCAGGGTTACCTTTCCAGCGAACCCTACGCCATCGAGAAGGAGGCCAAGATCAAGCCGAATGTGTTCCTCATGTCGGACCACGGCTGGCCTCCGTATTCCACCACCATTGTTTGCATGGAGAAGACCGTGCGTGAGCGTCCCAAGGCGGTTGCGGCGTTCGTCAAGGCGACCATGGAGGGCTGGAAGAGTTACCTGAAGGGAGATCCGTCGCCGGCCAACGCGCTGATCAAGAAGGACAATCCCAACATGACGGACGACAAGATTGCCAATGGCATCAAGTTGCTCAATGAAACCGGCATGGTGTTTGGTGGCGATGCAGCCAGGCTGGGTGTCGGCGTGATTACCGACGAGCGCATGAAGAAGACGTACGACATGATGGTGGCGATGAAGCTCCTGGATCCCGCCAAGGTTGATCTGAAGAGGACCTACACGACCCAGTTCGTCAAGGACATCAGGGTCATGCCCTGACGGCGCAGCGCCATCGGTCTCGGCCACGTTACCCCTGTGTCATCTGGTGTGGTGGCCGCGGCCTTCCGACTCCCGGCCATCCGACTCCATTGGGTGCCAGAGGAACGGCCCTGTCAAACTTGAAGAATGCATGACTATGCGAGAACCAGCAGTCGAAGTGTTGTCGGTTGAGAAGACCTACCCCAATGGCACACAGGCGCTTGAACCGGTCAACCTGACGGTGCATGAAGGGGAGTTCGTCACCCTGCTGGGACCCTCCGGGTGTGGCAAGAGCACGCTTCTGAAAATGGTGGCCGGGTTACTTGCCCCGACGGATGGTCGCATCCTCTTGTGGCGCAAGCCGGTCGATCAGGTCGAAGCGTCCGGTCACCGCCTGAGTTTCGTGTTTCAGGAAGCGACCTTGATGCCCTGGGCGCGCGTGCAGGCCAATGTGCGCCTGCCGCTGGACCTGGCCAACCAGCCGCGTGATGCCGCTGATGCGCGCGTTGCGGAGGCGCTCAAGCTGGTGGGTCTGGAAAAGTTTTCCGGCAGCCTGCCACGCGAGTTGTCCGGCGGCATGCAGATGCGGGTGTCGATTGCACGCGGCCTGGTGACGGAACCGACGCTGCTCCTGATGGATGAACCCTTTGGCGCGCTCGATGAAATCACCCGCAACCGGCTGGATAGTGACCTGCTCGAACTGTGGCAGCGCAAGAAGTTGACCGTGATTTTCGTCACCCACTCCATCTTTGAAGCGGTCTATCTTTCCAACCGCGTGGTCGTGATGGCGGCGCGGCCGGGCCGTGTGGTGGATGAACTGGTGATTGACGAGCCTTATCCACGGGACGCGGCGTTTCGCGTGTCCACGACCTTCAGCGGTTATGCCAAGCAGTTGCAGGACAGCCTGCTGCGGGCAAGCTCCGCCAACGACGACACGGCCCTCGCATGACCGACAACGTCCACACCGCGCCTCCAGGAAAGCGCCCGCCCCTGCTGCAGCGCCCGGAAGCACAACGCGTCATCTACCCCATGCTGGTTGCCGTCATCCTGCTGGGGTTGTGGCAAGGCTTGGTCACGGCATTGAACATCCCGGTTTTTCTGGTGCCGTCGCCAGTTCGCGTGGCGCAGGTTATGGTGAGCGATGCGGGACTGCTGTTTGGCGCGCTGCTCACCACGCTGAAGATCACCTTGTTTGCGTTCGTTTGCGCCACTATTCTTGGCGTACTGATCGCGTTCACATTCGTTCAGAGCCGCCTGATCGAGACGGCTCTCTTTCCCTATGCCGTGCTGCTGCAGGTGACGCCGATCGTCGCCATCGCGCCGCTGATCATCATCTGGTTCAAGGATCCCACCTTGTCGCTGGTGATTTGCGCCACCATCGTTGCCCTGTTTCCGGTGATCTCCAATACCACTTTGGGATTGCGCAGCGTCAACCCCGGGCTGATGAGTTACTTTCAGCTTAACCGGGCCACCCGATTGCAGGTGCTGCTGCGCTTGCGCATCCCGTCAGCCCTGCCTTACTTCTTTGGTGGCTTGCGCATCTCCAGCGGACTGGCTTTGATTGGCGCCGTCGTTGCAGAGTTTGTGGCCGGAACCGGCGGCACCGGTACGGGACTGGCCTATCAAATCCTGCAGGCGGGTTATCAGCTCAACATACCGCGGATGTTCGCGGCCCTGGTCCTGATCACATTGACCGGCGTGCTGCTTTTCATGGTCATGGCGGTACTGTCGAAGTGGGCCCTTGGGGGTTGGCATGAAAGCGAGGTAGGCCATGACTGATACCCTGATCAGTGGTGCAGCGCATGTATTGACAGGGCTGCCAGGAGCGGCAATGCGGGTGTCGCCCGGGGCATGTGACATTCGCATCCGGAACGGCGTGATCACGGCCATCGGGTCACTCGAGGCGCAAGCCAACGAACGTGTGATTGATGCCAGCGGGTGCGTGGTCTATCCGGGCTGGGTCAATACCCATCATCATTTGTTCCAGAGTCTGATCAAGGGGATTCCCGCAGGCATCAACCTTGCGCTCGTGCCGTGGCTGGCCGCGGTGCCGGTGGCATACCGGGCGTTCTTTGACTCGGAGGAATCATTGCGTCTGGCGGCCCGCATCGGTCTGGTCGAGTTGATGCTCTCCGGATGTACCACCATCGCGGACCATCAGTACCACTACTGGCCGGGGATGCCTTTTGACGCCTCGGCAGCAGTATTTGACGAAGCAGAGAAACTGGGGGTGCGGCTGGTGCTGTGCCGTGGCGGTCAAACCCAGGCACGGGCCATGACCGATGCCAAGGCACCGGTTCAGGTAAGCCCCGAAACGCTGGACGGCTTTCTGGCCTCGATCGAGCGTGACGTCAACCGATTTCACGATCCGGGGCCGATGGCAATGCGCCGCGTGGCCAGTGCCATTACCACCCCGAACTGGAGTTGCAAGGCGGAAGAACTGAAACCGATGGCACGCGAGGCGCGCCGCCTCGGCATCCGTTTGCACAGCCATTTGTCCGAGAGCTACGACTACGTGCGCTGGGCGCGCGAAGTGAAGGGCTGCACGCCCATCCAGTTTGTCGAGCAGCATGAGTGGGTTGGCGAAGACGTCTGGTACGCACACATGGTGCACCTGGACGATGCCGATCTCAAGCTGTGCGCCGCCACCGGAACCGGCATCGCCCACTGCCCGCAGAGCAACGCACGGTTGGGTTCCGGGATTGCACGCATTCCGGAGGCGCTGGCGATGGGTGTTCCTGTGGGTCTGGCCGTGGACGGCGCTGCCTCGAACGAAGCGGCGGACATGATTTCCGAGGCACATGCCTGCTGGTTGCTGCATCGCGCAGATCCCAGGGCGGGGGCGCGCACCGTGCAGCCCGGCGGCCATGCGGGCGCCATCAGCGTAGAAGACGTTGTGCGGATCGGGACGGCAGGCGGCGCGCGCTTGCTCGGCCTTGGCGGAGTAGGTACGCTGGAAGTGGGCAAGGCCGCCGACCTGGCCATATACGATCTGGACCAGCCGCGCTACTTCGGCCTGCATGATCCGGCAATTGGCCCTGTGGCCAGTGGCGGTAACGCCTCGCTGCGCGCTTTGCTGGTGCAAGGAAGGACTGTGGTCGAGAACGGCCAGGTTCCGGGCATCGACATGCAGGCGTTGCGGCGTGATGCTGCAGCCTTTGTCGGGCGCATCCTCAAGTGAAGGAGCGCGGAACGGGCGTCAGCGTGCTTCCGGCTGACCGTGAGGCCATACGCAATCGTACTTCGGGCCTGGTACGGCAGATTACGTCGGTGGAGTGGTTCACCGATAGCCGTGTCGAGCGCTTGAGTCAGGATTTTTACTGGTTCAGCCCGGTATTGAAGCGGCAGCTTGACGGCAAGTACGCTGATGCCGTCGCGCGGCCGCGAACCGAGGAAGAAATTGGTGCAGTAGCCGCAGCCTGTGCCCTTGCAGAAGTACCGCTGACACTGCGCGGCAGCGGTACCGGCAACTACGGCCAGTGCACCCCCTTGCATGGAGGGGTGCTGCTGGATTTGTCCGCCTATAACCAACCGCTGTGGGTGAAGGACGGCATCGGGCGCGCGCAGGCGGGCATGCGGCTGATCGATATGGATCGCTTTGCCCGGGAGTCTGGCTGGGAGCTGCGCTGTTATCCGAGCACCTTTCGCAGCGCGTCGATCGGCGGATTGTATGGCGGGGGCTTCGGCGGGGTCGGATCGATCAACTACGGCCCGCTGGCTTGCCCAGGGAATGTCATGGGCGTGCGGGCAATGACGGTGACGCCAGTACCCAAAGTGGTCGAGTTGCGTGCCCCGGAGGCCTTGTTGCTGCATCACGCCTACGGAACCAACGGCATCGTGCTCGAAGTCGAAGTAGGACTGGCACCCGCTCATCCCTGGCTGGAGTGTATCGTTTCCTTTGAGTCTTTTGGGCGCGCGCTCGAGTTTGCAGATGCGCTGGCACATGCGCCGGGCATCGTCAAGAAAAGCGTGACGCTGATTGCCGCTTCGATTGCCGACATGCTGATGCGCGCCTCATCCTATTTGCAGGGCGCCATGCCGGCGGGTGCGCACGCCGTGCTGGTGCTGGCAGCGGAGTTCAGCGAGCCTGGCCTGCTGCAACTGGTCACGCGTTCAGGTGGTCAGGTGACGTTTCGCAAGACGGCAGATGACGTCGGGAAGAGCAATCGCACGCTGGCCGAGTACACCTGGAACCACACCACCCTGCATGCGCTCAAGGTGGACAAGGCACTGACCTACATCCAGAGCAATTTCCTGCCTGGTCGCCATGTCGAGCAGGTGCGTACCCTGTACCATTTGCTGGGCGACGAAGTGCCGATGCATGTCGAGTTCATACGCAACCGGGACGGGCTGATGACCTGTTCCGGTCTGCAGCTTGTGCGCTACTCCGGCGAAGCGAGATTGAACGAGATCATGCAGATCCATCGCGACCACGGAGTCCACATCAACAATCCCCATGTATATGTGGTAGAGGATGGCAAGCAGGGACAGGTCAATCCCGATGTGGTCGCCACGAAGCTTCACTTCGACCCGGCGGGGCTGCTCAATCCCGGCAAGCTGCGCGGCTGGAATGAACGAACCCGCATCATGGATGATGCGGCGGCAGGGCGCATCAAGCTGACGACGCTGCCCGGCTTTTGAGCCACCGTTGATCCGCCCGTGATCCGCTTGTGAGCGAGGGTTTGTCAATGCTTGTGGCGCCGGGTATCCGGTCGTTTGCCGGTGACGGCGGTGCGCTACACTCAGAACACACATGGGACTGACGCGGCGGAAACATCGGGCCGCCTTTCCCATCAATATTTTTTGCGAGCGAACCATGAAAATTCTGAAATGGCTTGGCATCGGCATTGGCAGTCTGCTGGCATTACTCGCCATTGGCGTTGGCATTCTCAGCGCCACATTTGATCCCAACAAGTACAAGGACGAGATCACCAGGACGGTGAAGGAGAAGAAGAATCGCACGCTGACGATTCCCGGCAATCTCAAGCTTGCAGTGTTTCCCAAGCTTGGTGTCGAGGTGGGGGCGCTGACGCTCTCCGAGTTCAACTCCCAGCAGGATTTTCTCAAACTGGGTGGCGCCAAGGTCTACCTTGAGTTGATGCCCTTGTTGCGCAAGGAAATCTCGGTCGACAAGATTGAAGTGGACGGGCTCAACGCGGCCATCGTGCGCAGCAAGGACGGCAAATTCAATTTTGACGACCTGCTGTCGAAGGACGAAAAGTCGCCTTCGCAGGTCAAGTTTGACATTTCTTCAGTCCGTATTGCCAACGCCGGGTTGAGTTTCAGGGATGATCTGGCCGGCAACACGGTCAAGGTTTCGCAGCTCAACCTGACGACCGGCCGCGTTGCCGACAAGGTGCCGGTCAAGGTCAACCTCGCGGCGGTTGTGGAAAGCGTCAAGCCGGTGGCCAACCTCAAGGCTTCTGTGGCCGGAGAGTTGTTGTTCGATTTGGAAAAGAAGTCCTACTCGTTTGCCGCACTCGATGCGCAGTTTTCCGGAAGTGCACGTCAGGCCGCGCAGAAGGTGTCGAGCGGCAGCGTTCCGGGCTTTGACATCGCCGGCCTGGAATCGAAGATTTCGGCGTCCGCGCTCAAGTTTGACCAGACAGCAATGGCGCTGGTTGCGGAAAAGCTTGCGCTGGAGGCGAAAGGGTCGTTCGACAAGGAGCCGTTTGATGTCAAGTTGTCCGCTCCCAAGCTGGACCTGAATGCCAAGACGATGGCAGTGGCTACCGAAAAGCTGGTCCTCGAAGCGAAAGCCCGACATGGACAACAGTCGGGCAGCGTCAAGCTGGAGGCTGCAAAAATTGCGGCGGACATGGCTGGTCACAAGCTTTCCGTTGAAGGCCTGGTGGCGGGCGGGAGCGGGGCCATGCCCGGATTGCTGATCAACGATTTCAAGGCGCGCGCGCCAAAGTTGGCTGTCAATCTGGATGCTGGACAGATCGTGGTGGATGGCGTTGGACTGGCCGCCAGCGGCAAGCGCGGCGAGGAGGGGTTCGATGTCAAGGTGGACGCGCCCAAACTCAATGTCAGCAAGGAGGCTGCATCGGGCGAGGCCGTGACCGGTTCGGTCAAGCTGACCGGCAAGCAAAGCCTGGATGCCAAATTCAGTTTGTCCGGCGTCAAAGGGTCGGGCAAGTCCCTGTCGATCGGGGAGATCAAGCTGGATGCGAACCAGAAGGAAGGCGAGCGAACCCTGGCGGCATTACTGACCACGGCCTTGACGGCCAATCTGGAAGCGAAGGTATTCGAGTTGGCCAGGATCAATGCGGATGTGACCATCACGGATCCGAAAATTCCGCAGAAGACGGTCAAGTTGCCGATCACCGGTAGCGCACGTGCGGACCTTGCCAAGGAGACCGTCAACGCCGACGTAGCCACCC
>CAYUEG010000022.1:0-1901 GCA_964443245.1 uncultured Burkholderiales bacterium
ACCGCTTCGGAAATCGCCGCATTGCGCACACCCGGCTGCACGCGCGCCGTGCGTGCCAGTGCATCGACTGACAAAATCTTGTTGAACTTGGCGAGCGAGAGCAGCACGCCATTGCCCATCGGCAGGGCCCCCCCCGAGAGGCCGGTGCCGGCGCCGCGCGGCACCACCGGCACATCAAGGTCATGGCAGGTCTTGAGGATGCGCGCCACCTGCTCTTCGGTATTGGGTAACGCCACCACCATCGGCACCTGCCGATAGGCGGAGAGGCCGTCGCACTCATAAGGCCGCGTATCTTCGGCGTCGAACAACACCTGCGCCTCGGGCATGAAGGCGCGCAACGCCGCGACCACGCGGGTCTGGCGCAATACGTCGATCAGGGAGTTGCTGACGGGCGCGTTCAGAGCGAAATCACTTTCCCGGGGTTCAGGATGTTGTCCGGATCCATCGAGCGCTTGATCATGCGCATCACATCCACGCCGTCGCCGTGTTCGGCATCCATGAACTCCATCTTGCCGCAGCCGATGCCGTGCTCGCCAGTGCAGGTGCCTTCCATGGCGATCGCGCGTTCCACGAGCCGGTGGTTCATCTGCTCGCCCACCAGAATGTCATCTGGATTATTCGGATCGACGATGATGCACAGGTGGAAATTGCCGTCGCCGATATGACCCAGCACCGGCACCATGCGGCCCGAGGCGTTGATGTCCTTCTCGGTTTCCGCCAGGCACTCGGCCAGGCGCGAGATCGGCACGCACACGTCGGTCGAAATGATGCGCGAACCGGGTTGCAATTGCAGGCAGGCGAGGTAAGCATCGTGGCGCGCCTGCCAGAGCTTGCTGCGCTCTTCCGGTTTGGTAGCCCACTGAAACTCTTCCGCCCCCTGTTCGGCAGCAATGGCCTGCACCGTCTCGGCCTGCTCCTTGACGCTGCTCTCGCTGCCGTGAAACTCGAAAAACACCGTGGGCTTTTCCTGGAACGTGGTCTTGCTGTGATGGTTGATCGCCTTGATGCACAAGGGATCAACAAAATCGCAGCGCGCGACCGGCACACCCATCTGGATCGCCTGGATCACGGTATTGGCCGCCGCTACCATGTTGGGGAAGCAGCATACCGCTGCAGACAAGGCCTCCGGTTGCGGATAGAGCTTGACGGTGACTTCGGTGATCACGCCCAGCGTGCCTTCACTGCCCACAAAGAGGCGCGTCAGGTCATAGCCGGCGGACGACTTCTTGGTGCGGCGCCCGGTCTTGACGATACGGCCGTCAGCCAGCACCACGGTGAGGGCCAGCACATTCTCTTTCATCGTGCCGTAGCGCACTGCTGCCGTGCCCGAAGCACGCGTGGCACTCATGCCGCCGATCGACGCATCCGCACCCGGGTCGATCGGGAAGAACAAGCCCGTATCCTTGATGTGGGCGTTCAGCGCCTTGCGCGTCACGCCGGCCTGCACCACGGCATCAAGGTCGTCGGCATGCACTTCGAGCACCCGGTTCATGCGTGACAGATCCAGCGATACGCCGCCGTGGATCGCCAGGATATGGCCTTCGAGCGAGGTGCCGGTGCCGTAAGGAATCACCGGGAATTTGTGTTTGGCGCAGGCCTTGACGACGGCTGCCACCTCTTCCGTGGTTTCGGGGAACACCACCGCATCAGGCAGCGCATCCGGGAAATGCGATTCATCGTGGCCGTGGTGCTCGCGCACGGCAGCAGCGGTGGAGACGCGCTCTGGACCCAGAACCGCCTTGAGCTCGTCAAGCAGCGGAGCGGGAAATTCGCGGCGCAGGTATTTGGTGGCGATGGGCTGGTTCATGGCAACGTTCCAAGGAGAATGGGTAATTTTAGCGTCCGCCAAGTATATTCTCAGTCCGGGCTTTTTACCCGCATTGGGAGACACCGAACATGAT
>CAYUEG010000022.1:2001-3146 GCA_964443245.1 uncultured Burkholderiales bacterium
CGCGTGGCAACCCGGCTGCACCTGGCGCGATCTGGGCCACACCTATGCCAAAGCCGTCATTGACCTGGGCGGGTTCGTGCACGACCCCGGCGGCATGGTGTGGGGGCATCCCGCCGGAACCGATGCGGCCATTCAACTGCAGACCGGGCTCGAGATGGAAGCGGTACGGCGCGGCACCAACGTCATGTTCGATTGCCACGGCATCATCGATTCGTACTGCTGGGATGGCGGCAAGACCTGGGTGGTGGATGGCCAGCCGGAAGGATCAGCCAAGCTGCATGCCGACGCCACCGCCAAGGTCGCTGAAACCATGATTGCCGCCATGCGGCCCGGGGTGCGTGTGAGCAGCTTGCAGCGGCTGGCGCGCGACACCTATCGCAAGTGTGGCGTTCACGATGCCGACCACACGATTGCCTTTTTCCATGGCCTGGGCCTGTCGCATATGGACCTGCCCACCCGCACCGCCGATGGCAAACCCAATGGCGACTGGATGCTCGAAGCCGGCATGGTGGTGCCGCTGCACCTGCTGGTGCCCGGCGGAGAAAGCACCCGCTGGTGGCTGGAAGAAATCGTGCACATCGGCGCACAACATAGCCGACCGCTGTTTTCGTGGGGCTTCGGCCCCAACTGAGCGCCCGGCCTCTCACCCAAGGCAGAGTAACCCTCTCCCCCACCCTCGCTGAACCCTTTTATCTGAAGCCCGCATCCGACATGAACGCTCCTGACACTGCGCTCGACACCCGCGCCAATCCGCTCTTTCACGCAGACCACGAGATGCTGCGCGCCTCCCTGCGGCGTTTCATCGCCGAGCGGGTCTTGCCGCAAGCCGACCAATGGGAGGAAGCCGGTTTCGTGCCGCGCGAGATCCTGCGTGAAATGGGCTCACTGGGCTTCTTCGGGATTCGCTATGCGGAGGAATACGGCGGCTCGGCGCTCGACACTCTTTCCACCGTGGTGCTGGCCGAAGAACTGGGGCGCAGCACCTACGGTGGCTTTGCCGTCACCGTGCTGGTGCACACCGACATGGCCTCGCCGCACCTGCACCACGCCGGCACCCCGGCGCAGAAAGCGAAGTACCTCCCGGACATCATCGCTGGCAAGAAGATCGCCGCCGTCGCCATGACCGAACCGGACGCCGGCTCGGA
>CAYUEG010000022.1:3246-32840 GCA_964443245.1 uncultured Burkholderiales bacterium
GAGGGCGACCACTGGGTACTGAACGGCAGCAAGATGTACATCACCAACGGTGTGCACGGTGACATTTACTTCGTGGCTGCCAAGACGGGTGATCCAGCCACCCGCAACCACCAGGTGAGCATGTTCATCGTCGAGAAGGGCACGCCCGGCTTCAGTGTGGCGCGGCCGCTGAAAAAGCACGGCTGGCTCTCCAGTGATACGGCGGAGCTGGTCTTTGACAACTGCCGCATCCCGGCCGAAAACCTGCTGGGCGAGGAACACAAGGGCTTCTACGCCCTGATGAAAAACCTGCAGAACGAGCGCATCGTGCTGGGCGCGCAATCGATGGGGGAAGCGTCGCGCGCCGTCGAACTGACCCTGGAGTGGGTCACTCAGCGCAAAGCCTTCGGCGCAACGCTATGGGACAAGCAAACCATCCGCCACCGCCTGGCGATGCTGAGCGCCCGCATCGAAGCGGCCAAGGCGCTGATTGCCAACACCGCCTGGCGCGACGCCCAAGGCCAATCGGTGACCAAGGAAGTCTCGATGATCAAGGCGCTGGCCGGTGAACTGGTCAACGAAACCATGTACGAGTGCCTGCAGTTCCACGGCGGCTTCGGCTACATCCGCGAAAGCGCCATTGAGCGCATGACGCGTGATGCCAGGGTGCAGTCGATCGGCGGTGGCGCCACCGAAGTGATGCTCGAAGAGATTGCCAAGCGCATGCTGTAGCCGCGAGAAAGCTGTTTCCCAACCGGTCAGATCGGCTGAAACCCTTGGTGGGAGCGGCTCTTGGCCGATTCCCGCCGGGCTGCACTACGCCTGGCGCGGCGGGCGAAAACCGTTGTCGATCCACTGCGTGGCACTGGCACGCGTGAGCTTGAAGTTGGGTGCCACCTTTACCCGCGCCAACTCCTCCCCTGCTTCAGTGCAAGCGCTCAGCTGCGCGGAAGGATCGTCTTCGTCCGGTTCAATATCCAGCGAGACGGTGATCTGGCCCTCTGCAGCCGATACCGTCACGCTCTTGTGCAGCATGGCATGCAGGTGCTGCTCGTGGCGCGCGATCACCTCTGATGCGGTCTTGACCAGGGTGGCAAACGCCGTGGCATCGAGCGGCTTGGGGTTTTTCTTGTCGCGGCCCATGGTCCAGGGCCCGGTGAGCGCCGGCTCGCGCTCGCCATCCTTGATCATTTCGACGGCCCAGCCGTCATCATCGATGTTCTTGATCACGCGCGCGGTCCAGCCGTCATCGCGCCACAGGCGTGGGTCCTGGGTGGCGGGGTCACGCCCCGGCTCGCGTGCTTCTCCGTTCTGATCAGCTTGACTCATCACGCGATCAACCCAGCAGCGTTTTCAGTTCGCCACTCTTGATCAGGCGTTTCAGATCATTGGCGCCACCAACCAGCGTGCCCTTGACGAACACCATCGGGAATGTCGGCCAGCCGGTCCACATTTTCAGGGCATTGCGGCGCCGCCACTCGCCCAGGTAGCTGCCATATTCCAGGTACTGGAAGGCTACCCCGGCTTCAGTGAGTGCCTTGCGTGCCTGCTTGGGAAACGGGTTCTGCTTCATGCCGACCACCACCACCGGATGGGCGGCAAGCGCCGCCTGCACTTCGCGCACAATGCCGGCCTCATGGTTGGCCACCGTGTCGCGAATCGCGGGATGGATGTGGGCTTCGTCAAGAATCGGGCGGGGCATGCAATCTCTCCGGCATCAGGTAACAGGGCGTAACTCGGGCGACGCTCACCTTACCACGCAGCGGTACCTCGGTTACCATCCCCAACCTGCCTTTACACAACTTTACCCACCCACCATGCACAAGCGCACCCTCGGCAAATCCACCCTCCAGGTTTCTCCCATCTGC
This sequence comes from uncultured Burkholderiales bacterium, assembly GCA_964443245.1. GTDB lineage: Bacteria > Pseudomonadota > Gammaproteobacteria > Burkholderiales > JAEUOS01 > CANJDH01. The sequence goes on from CAYUEG010000022.1 coordinate 5,094, forward strand.
TTTGGCGGCAACGTATTCGGCTGGACGGCGGACGAAGCCACCTCGTTCAAACTGCTCGACGCCTTCACCGAAGCCGGCGCCAACTTCATCGACACCGCCGACGTGTACTCGAAATGGGTAGAGGGTAACCGTGGCGGCGAATCGGAAACCATTCTGGGCAAGTGGCTCAAACGGCGTGGCCGGCGCGACCAGCTTGTCATCGCTACCAAGGTGGGCATGGAAATGCCCGGCGTCGGCGTCGGCCTGTCCCGGGCCCACATCGAGCGCTCGATCGATGCGTCGCTCAAGCGCCTGCAAACCGATTATGTCGATCTCTACCAATCCCACGCCGACGACGCGTCAACGCCCATTGAAGAGACGCTCGACACCTACGCCCGCCTGATCAAGAAAGGCAAGGTGCGCTTCATCGGCGCTTCCAACTTCAGCGCGGCGCGCCTGGCCGAATCACTGCGTATCAGCCGGGCACACAAGCTGCCCGCCTATGTCAGCCTGCAGCCGGAATACAGCCTGGTGCATCGCACGGCATATGAGGCTGAGCTGGAACCCCTGTGCCGGCGCGAGAACGTTGGCGTCATCGGCTACTACTCGCTGGCAAGCGGTTTTTTGTCCGGCAAGTATCGCCCGGGCCATGCCACCGGCACCAGCCCGCGCGCAGCCAAGGCCGCCAGCTACCTCAACGAACGGGGCTTGCGCATCCTGGCGGCCTTGGACGCGGTGGCCGCCGCGCACCACACCAATCCGACGCGCATCGCACTGGCCTGGCTGATGGCCCGGCCCGGCATCACCGCGCCGATTGCCAGCGCCACCACGCTGGCGCAGCTGCACGATCTGATCGAGGCGACGTACATCGCGCTCACCCCGGCCGAGATTGCGGCACTGGATACCGCCAGCGCCCAACCCTGAGCTCAGTAAGACCGGGGCAGGCCCAGCACTTTTTCCGCCACGAAATTGAGCACCAGCTGCGGGCTCACCGGCGCGATGCGCGCAATCATGCTTTCACGCAGGTAGCGCTCGACGTGAAAGTCCTTGGCGTAGCCCATGCCGCCGTGGGTCAGCACGGCGGTCTCGCAGGCGCGATAGCCGGCTTCGGCCGCAAAGTACTTGGCTGAATTGGCTTCCGCCCCGCAGGGCTCGCCCTGGTCGTACTTCCACGCGGCGCGATAGACCAGCAGTTCGGCCGCTTCCAGTTCGATCCAGCGCTCGGCCAGCGGGTGCTGTACACCCTGATTCTGGCCAATCGGCCGGTCAAACACGATGCGTTCACCGGCGTACTTCACCGCGCGCTTGAGCGCTGCCTCCCCCAACCCGACCGCTTCGGCGGCGATCAGAATGCGCTCCGGGTTCATGCCGTGCAGGATGTACTTGAAGCCCTGGCCTTCCTCGCCGATGCGATCTGCCACCGGCACCTCGAGGCCATCGATGAAGAGCTCGTTCGAATCGACGGCCTTGCGGCCCATCTTTTCGATTTCCCGCACCGTCACCCTGGTACGGTCGAGATCGGTATAAAAGAGCGACAGGCCTTCTCCGCCTTTTGACGTTTCCGCCGGCGCGGTGCGCGCCAGCAGCAATACCTTGTTGGCCACCTGCGCAGTGGAAATCCAGACCTTCTGGCCGTTGACGATGTATTTGTCGCCTTCGCGCCGGGCCGTCGTTTTCAGTTTGAGGGTATTGAGCCCCGTGGTCGGCTCGGTCACCGCAAAGCAGGCCTTGTCCTGACCGCTGATCAGCGGCGGCAGCCAGCGCGCCTTCTGCTCGGCAGTCCCCAGGACCACCACCGGATGCAGGCCGAAGATATTCATGTGTACGGCGGAAGCGCCGGAGAAGCCCGCGCCGGACGCCGCCACCGCATTCATCACCAGCGCCGCTTCCAGAATGCCCTTGCCCGCCCCGCCATAGGCTTCCGGCATGGCAATACCCAGCCAGCCGCCGCTGGCCATGGCACGGTGGAATTCATGGGGAAAGCCGCCTTCGCGGTCGTGCTTGAGCCAGTAGGCATCGCCAAAATCGGCGCACAGGCGCGTCACCGCCTCGACGATGGCCTGCTGATCCTGGTTGAACGAAAAATCCACAACACCGCCCTTTCAGTCAACCTTGATGTTGGCGTCCTTGATGACCTTGCCCCATTTGGCGAAATCCGCTTTCACCAGCTCCAGTGTGGCAGCCGGATTGCGAAAATCCGGATCGCAGCCCTGCTGGCGCAGGTTGTCCTGCAACGCCTTGTCCTCGCTCGCTTTTTGCAAGGCCTGCGAGAGACGCTGCACCACCTCCGGCGGCATATTGGCCGGTCCGACCAGGCCAAACCAGGCCGAGGACTCAAAGCCCTTCAGGCCGGCTTCATCCAGTGTCGGCACATCGGGAAACGCCCCCGAGCGTTTCGCTGACGTCACCGCCAGGGCGCGAATCTTGCCATTCTTGACCGGCCCCACCGCCGGCCCGAGCGAGGAAAACATCAGCGGTACCTGACCGCCCATCAGATCTGTCATCGCCGGTGCGCCGCCCTTGTACGGGATGTGCAGCAGGCTGGCGCCGGTAAAGCTCTTGAAGTATTCGCCCGACATGTGGTGCGGCCCGGCAATGCCGGAGGTACCGTAGCTCCACTTGGTGGGCTCGCGTTTCGAGAGCGCCACCAGTTCCGCGACGGTCTGCGCCGGCACCGAAGGATGCGCCACCAGAATGCTGGGCAGCACACATACCGAACCCAGGTGCGTGAACGAGCTTAACGGGTTATAGGCCACCTTGTTCAGGTGCGGGCCTACCGTCAGCGGCCCGCTGTCGGCAAAGTACAGTGTGTAGCCATCGGCTGCGGCCTTCGACACCTGATCTGCCGCCACTCCACCGGCGGCGCCCGGCTTGGGCTCGATCACGATCGCCTGGCCGAGGATGCCTTCGAGCACCTTGGCCAGCGGGCGCATTGCGCCATCGGACGCGCCCCCAGAGGTGTAGCCGAGGAACACGCGGATCGGCTTGTTGGGATACGGTTGCGCCAGCACTGGCGCTGCAGACAGTGCCGCCAGAACGACAGTGGTGGTGACGCAGGCGATGGTGCGCATGAACATGGTCTTCTCCGCTCGGGTTTTCATCATGGTTACTCGGCCTTCATGTTGGCATCCTTGACCACTTTGCCCCACTTGGCCGCATCGGTCTTGATCTTCTCGACGGTTTGTGCCGGCGTGAGAATCTCGGTGTCGCAGCCCGTGGCATTGATCTGATCGACCAGTGCCTTGTCCTGCCCGGCTTTCATGAGGGCGGCCGAAATGCGCGTCACCACCTCCTGCGGCAAACCTGCCGGGCCGATCAGGCCATACCAGGCGTTCGAGTCAAACCCCTTCAGGCCGAGTTCGTCGAAGGTCGGCACATCGGGGAACGCGGCCGAGCGCTTGAGCGAGGTCACACCGAGTGCACGGATCTTGCCGGCCTTGACGGCACCGACCGCCGGCCCGAGGGAGGTGAACAGCATCGGCACCTGCCCCCCCATCAGGTCGGTCATGGCAGGGCCGCCGCCCTTGTAGGGAATGTGCAGGAGTTGTGCACCGGTCACGCTCTTGAAATACTCGCCGGACAAATGGTGCGGCCCGCCCACACCCGATGTGCCGTAGCTCCACTTGGATGGCTCGGCCTTGGACATGGCGATCACATCATTCATGCTCTTGAAGGGGGTCGACGGGTGCACGGCCAGCATGCTGCCGCTCCCGCACACGTGGCCAAGCTGGGTGAACGAAGTGAGGATGTTGTAGCCCACCTTGCTGATGTGTGGCGCCACCGTCAGCGGCCCGCTGTCAAAGTAATAGAGCGTGTAGCCATCCGGCGGCATTTTCGCGATCTGCTCCATTGCCACGCCCCCGGCATTGCCCGGCTTGTATTCGATGATGATCGGCTGCCCGAGCAGTGGCTCCAGGGCCCGCGCCAGGGGCCGGATGCCGGCATCCGCCGACCCGCCGGGCGCATAGCCGACGAACACGCGGATCGGCTTGTTGGGATAGGCCTGGGCCAGCGCAGCCGGTGCGCCAACCAGACCGGCCAGCAGCAAACATAAAGCAGCCCAAGGTCGTGTATGCATGGTTTTGTCTCCGAAGTGTTGTTTTGCCTGCAGTGACATCGTAGCGCGTTTCGCATCGATGGGTAGGCAGACCCACGCCAGCCGACCATGCCATGCGAAAATCGCGGCTTCCTTCCACTCGAACCTTCGCCATGTCCCGCTTTCCCCTGATCCAGGAACAAGACCGCCCCGAACTCGCCCCCCTGATTGCAAAGATCAAAAAAGAGCGCGGTGGCCGCTTCCTCAATCTCTACCGGACGCTGGCCCACAGCCCGGGCGTGTGCGAAGGCTGGCTGCATCTGTTCACCGAATTGCGGCAAAAATCCAAGCTCGATGGCCTGTCGCGCGAACTGGCCATCATGCGCGTGGCGGTAGTGAACGGCGCCGACTACGAGTTTGCCCAGCATGTGCCGTTTGCCCTGCGCGAAGGCATGACGCAGGCGCAGATCGACGCCCTGCCGGCCTGGACCTTGAGCGACCTCTACACCCCGAAAATGCGCGCCGTGCTGGCCTACACCGATTCGATGACGCGTGAAATCCACGTGCCCGACGCCGTGTTCGCCGCCGTGCGCAAGCACTTTGACGATCGGGAAATGGTCGAGCTGACGGCCACCATTGGCGGCTACAACCTGGTCTCGCGCTTTCTCGAGGCCATGCAGATTCCGCACGAGGATGCACCGGCCAAAGCACACGACTGAGCACACGACTGAGCGCACCACGGAGCGCACGACGGAGCGCACGGCCAGACGCAAGACCCGGCACCCGTCGTGGCACCACGCCGCACCACACTGCACCTCTCCCCCGCCTGCCAGACTGACACGCCATGGGACAACGCTACGACGCCATCCTGTTCGACCTGCTGACGGCGCTGCTCGATTCATGGACCGTCTGGAACCAGGCGGCAGGAAGCGAAGCCATGGGCCGCGCCTGGCGTGCCGAATACCTCAAGCTGACTTACGGGTGCGGCGCCTATCGCCCCTATGACACCCTGGTGGCGGAGGCTGCTGCGATGGTCGGGCTGCCGCCCGACAGTGCCGGGCGCCTCGAAGCCGCGTGGCCCCACCTGCAACCCTGGCCGGGCGTGAATGCCACCTTGCAAGCGCTCAGGAAAACGCATCGCCTCGGCATTGTCACCAACTGTTCGGAACCGCTTGGCAAGGCCGCCGCCGCACGGGTGGCCGTGCCGTTTGATGTCGTCATCACCTCCGAGCGTGCCGGCTTCTACAAGCCGGACCCGCGCCCCTACCAGATGGCGCTCGACGCATTGGCAGTGCCAGCAGAGCGGGTGCTGTTCGTCGCCGGGTCCGCCTACGATCTGTTCGGCACCTCCAAAGTGGGCATGGACACGTTCTGGCACAACCATGTGGGCCTTACGGCACCGGCCGGTGCGCCCGCACCGATTCTCGAATCGGCCCGCTTTGAAGACGTACTCACCTTGTTGACCTAAACCCGCCATGCCCACCGCCATTCCCTTTGCCGAGCTGGAAACCCCCGCCCTGCTGCTCGATGCCGCGAAGATGGACCGCAACATTGCGCGCATGTCGGCCAGGCTGGCCAGCCTGGGCGTGACCTTTCGCCCGCACCTGAAGACCTGCAAGTCGATCGACGTGGCGCGCCGCCACTTTGCCGCCGGCACCGGGCCGGTGACCGTGTCTACCCTGAAGGAAGCCGACTACTTTTTCGGCCACGGCTTTACCGACATTCTGTACGCGGTGGGCATTGCGCAAAACAAGTTGAAGCATGTGGCGGACCTGCGCGCGCGCGGCTGCGATCTGAAGATCGTGCTGGACAATCTCGACACCGCACAGGTGGTTGCCGCGTTCGCCCGACAGATCGGCCAACCGCTGCCCACGCTGATCGAGATCGACTCGGACGACCACCGTGCCGGCGTCAAGCCCGAGGCGGCTGAACTGATCGAGATCGGCCGCGTGCTGGCCGCTGCCGCATCACTGGCCGGCGTGATGACCCACGCGGGCGAATCCTACAACTGCACATCGATCGACGCGATCCGCGCCATGGCCGAGCAGGAACGTGCCCGCACCGTGCGCGCCGCAGAGCGCCTGCGTGAGGCGGGCCTCCCCTGCCCCATTGTCAGTGTGGGCTCCACCCCCACCGCCACCTACGGCGCCTCCTTTGCCGGTGTCACCGAAGTACGCGCCGGTGTGTTTGTATTCTTTGACCTCGTCATGGCCGGCATCGCGGTATGCCGGGTCGATGACATTGCGCTTTCGGTGCTGGCCACCGTGATCGGCCACCAGCGCGAGAAAGGCTGGCTCCTCACCGACGCCGGCTGGATGGCAATGTCGCGCGATCGCGGCACGGCCAAACAGAAGGTGGATCAAGGGTACGGCATCGTGTGTGACGAGGCCGGCATTCCCATCGACGGCCTGATCATGTCCGATGCCAACCAGGAGCACGGCATCGTGGCGCACCGTTCGGGCCAGCCCGGCGCCACGCCGATGCTGCCGGTCGGCACGCGCTTGCGCATCCTCCCCAACCACGCCTGCGCCACCGGGGCGCAGCACCCGCGCTACCACGTGGTGGCCACCGGGGAAAAGTCCGCAGAAGCGCTCTGGGAGCGGTTCTCCGGCTGGTAGGCCAGCCCGGCGCGGCGGTGCCGGCGGGCGTCCGAAAACGCATCGAATCAACAAGGCCCCAAACCGCCGCCAATTCCGGCCCACCGGCCGTACCGACGAGGGTATGATCCCCTCAAATAGTCTGTCGGCTGTCAGAGTCCGGGGCCCGAAGGACGCCACTTTCCGCGAAAACCCCTACTCCTGCCGCGCCTAACCGTTCTCCATGCGTTCCAGCAAAGACAGCAGTGCCGGCAGCTCGGCCCGGGGCAAGACGCCCGGGGCTTCGCGCACAGGCCGGGCGCAGCCGGCCCGGCGCATCAGCGAACTCTATCGTGCCCAGAGCCTGATCAATGATGCGGTGGCGCGCGCCACCGACTTCACCGCCTTGTGCGAGCAGGTGTGCCGCATCGGTGTGGAAGAAGGCGGCATCGCCTGCGTCCTCGTCAGGCTGTACGACCCCGCCACCGATATGCTGCTGCCGGTGGCATTCAACGGCCCGCATACCGGCCTGATCGGCCGTCATGATCTCCCCGCCCACGCAGGCAATGGCGCCTCTGCAGTTGCCTTCCAGACCGCACAGAAAGTGGTGGTCGATGATGTACGCGCATCGGCCGTCACCAATCATGCCGCGGCAGACCTGGCAGCGCAGTTCGACATCGGATCCGCCGCGGCCTTCCCCCTTTTGTCGCACGGCAAGCCGGTCGGCACATTTGCCATGTTTGCTGTCGGCAAGGGCTTCTTTGACGACACGCTCACCAGCTTGCTTGAGCAAACCGCAGCCGTTCTGGGTTTCGCCTACGAAAAGTTGCAAGCCGAATCTTCCCGGGCGGAAGTGGAGCGTCGCAATCGGGAAATGGTGGCGCTGTCCCCCATGGCCATCCGCATCATTCAGGATGGCCGCATCGTCATGATCAATCAGGCTGGCCTCAATCAGGCCGGCTATGCCTCTTTGGAGGAGATGGGTTCGCAGGAACTGAGTTCGCTGATTCATCCGGACCAACTGTCCGTCGCCCAGGGCCTGATCCAGGATCTGCTGACTGGCAAGATCGCCAGCTATACCAGGGAGTATCTCAACCGCCATCGGGATGGCCACTACTATCCTGTGGAAGTCACCGCAAGGCCGTTCACGTTCGATGGCCGCCCGGCCGTGCTGGCGTATGTGCAGGATCTGACGGCGCAGCGCAGCGCCGAACAGGCTGTTCGCCAAAGCGAAGAACGCTTGCGTCTGGCCATGAATGCCTCGCAATCCGGCGTGTGGGATTGGGACCTTGTGACCGGCAAGGCCTTCCTCTCCGACGAGTATTGCCGCATGTTCGGCTATGCCCCGCACGAGCTCGAGGGTACGCTCGATACCCTCCTGCAACTGGTGCATCCGGACGATCGCGAGAAGACCCGCGCCTTGCTCCCGAAGCAATGGGAATCCGGGGTCGCCGCCACGGACTACGAGCAGCGCTTCGTCTGCAAGGACGGCACCGTCAAGTGGGTGCAGGTCCGCGCCACCATCCTGCGCGATGCACAGGGCAAGGCCGAGCGCATGGTCGGGACGACGATTGATCTGACGGAACGCAAGGAGCGGGAACGCCGTATCCGGCAGTTAAGCCGCCTCAATGCCGCGCTTGGCAAGATCAACGCCGCCGTGGCGCGGGTGACGGACTTTGGCAAGCTGGCCCACGAGGCGTGCAACATCGTCGTGGAGGAAGTCGGCTTCGTGTCGGCCATCATCCGCAAATTCGATGCGGCTGCAGAAGAACTCACCCTGGTCGCCACGGGTGGCGCGACTGAAGGCTTTCTCGGCGGCATCGGCTCGATCCGGGTGACGGAGAGCCGCGGCATTTCGATCCGGGCGTTTCAGCAACGCCAGCCGATCATCGTCCACGACGTCGCGACCGACCCGGTTACCGCGCACGCCGCCGCCAATGGCCAGCGGCTTGGCGTCAAAACCGGTGCTTCCTTCCCGTTGATGATGGGTGAGGTGGCGTTCGGCACCATGACGGTATGGGGCCGCGATGCCGACTATATCGGCCCACAGCATCTGGATCTGCTGAAGCAGATGGTCGATGCGGTGGCCTTTGCCCATTCAAAGCTGACGGCCGATGCCGCAGTGATGGCGCGTACGCGCGACATGGAACTGGCGCAGCAAGCCGGCAACATCGGCAGCGTGATCATCGACCTTGCGGCGGGAAAATGGACCACGTCCAGGGTCGGCTTCGAGGTACTGGGATTGGCGCCGGCAGACTGGTATCCCCTGCCGACCTTCGAAGCCATGCTGGCACCGGAACGGCGCGCGCAGGAGATGGCCGTCATGCGCGCCAACATTGCCTCGGGCAAGGCGAGCCGGCAGGACTACGAAATCATCCGCCCTGCCGATGGCGCCCGCCGCTGGTTGCGGGTGATTACCGACAGCGAGTTTGACCAGACCGGGAAAGCGGTGCGCCGCATCGGCACGCTCCAGGACGTGACCGAAGAACACGTGGCGAACCAGCGGATTGAATACGCCAAGCGACTCTACAACGCCCTCAGCAAAACCAGTGAGGCGGTGGTGCGTGCAACCAATTTCGCCACGCTCGCTGCGATTGCCTGCCGCATTGCTGTCGAAGACGGCGGCATGCGCACTGCTGTCATCCGCCAGTACAACGCCGATACGCGTACCCTGGATCGCCTCGCCTACTTCGGCGCCACGAATGGACGCGTTGGGATCGAGCGCCTGTCGGTGGATGAACCGGCCGGGCTCTCGGTGGACGCATTCCGCCTCGGGCACCTCGTCCTCGTCGACGGCCACAACCCGCCCATCTCTCCGCTGAGCGCAGACGCGAAAGCGCTGGGCATCACCGCTGGAGCCGGTTACCCGCTGAGCTACAACGGCCGGGTGTTCGGGATTTTCACGGTGTTCGCTGCCGACGGCCAGACCTTCGATGACGAGACCGTCAGCCTGCTGCAAAAGATCACCGACGCCATTTCGTTCGGCCACGACAAGCTGCTGACGGACGCTTCGCTCAAGTCAAGCCGCCGCGACGTGGAACTGTCACAGGAGGTCGGCCGCATCGGCAGCGTAATCACCGACCTCAAGGCAGGGAAATGGACCACCTCCGCAGTCGGCTTCGCCGTGCTCGGGCTGCCACCGGCCGACTGGTATCCGCTGGCCACTTTCGAAGCCATGATGGCCCCGGAATCGCGCGCCCGGGCAATGACCATCATGCGCGCCAACGTTGCCTCCGGCAAGTCGGGACGGCAGGACTACGAAGTCATTCGCCCCGCCGATGGCGCTCGCCGCTGGTTGCGGGTGGTCACCGACAGCGAGTTTGACCAGGCCGGCAAAGCGGTGCGCCGCATTGGCACGATCCAGGACGTGACAGAGGAACATCTGGCGCGACAAAAGATCGAGCGCACCAGCCGGCTCTATGCCGCCTTGAGCAAGACCAACGAAGCGATCGGCCGCGGCAGCCATTTTGAATCCGTGGCGCAACATGTCTGCAAGATAGCGGTCGAGGAAGGCGGGATGGCAACGGCCGCCGTGCGCCTGCACGACAAGGCGGCCCATGTACTGCGGCGCATCGCGCACGCCGGCCTCAATTTTGGTTCGATCGGGGGCGAGTCCTTACCCATGGAGCCGCACGATGGCCTGGCGGTGGATGCATTCCACCACGGGCACCCGGTGCAGGCCAGTGACCTCAACCAGGTGCCTTCGCCGCTGGGCCGGGAAGCCGCGGCAGCGGGGCTGACGGCGGCAGTGAGTTATCCGCTCCACGATGCGGGCGATCAGAGCATCGGCACCTTCACCGTATTTGCCTCCCACGTCCAGGCGTTTGACAGCGAGACGGCCAGTCTGTTGCAGGAAATCGCCACCGCCCTGTCATTCGCCTGGACCAAGTATCAGGCCGATGCTGCGCTCGCCACCAGCCGCCGCGATCTTGAGCTGGCGCAGATCGCCGGGCGCATCGGCAGCGTGATCCATGACGTGAAGGCTGGCACCTGGACCTGCTCTGAAGTAGGCTACCAGATACTCGGCGTGTCTGGTAGCGAGCCCCGGCCGCTGAGCACCTTTATGCAGATGCTGAAGCCCGATTCGCGCAAGCGGGCGGCCAAGCTGAACCGTGATCGCAAGGATGCGGCCGAGCGAAGTGACGAAGTCTACGAGATCGAACATCAGCAAGACAAGAAATCCCGCTGGATTCGTCTGATCCTCGCCGGTGAGCGTGACCAGAACGGCGAGGTGTTCCGTCGCATCGGCACGGTGCAGGATGTCACCCGTGAGTATCTGAACGCACGACGTGCCACACACCTCTCCCGGCTCTATGCAGCGTTGAGCGAAACCAACGCCGCCATCGTGCGTGAGAGGGATTTCGCGGCCGTCTCCAACGCCGTATGCCGGACGATCGTGGAGCGCGGCGGTCTGGTCGCGGCGGCGATACGCGTTCCGGATTTTGGCAAGAAGGCCCTGGTGGAAATTGCGCGTTGGGGTCCGCGGCGCGGCGTGCTGGGGCTGACCGAAATCGCCTTTGATGGGCCCGGCCTGGTCGCCATCGCCTTTCGTGAAAAGAAGCCGGGCATCGTCCGCCATGTCGAAGCGGATCCGCGCACGGCACATCTGGCAAAGGAAGCCATCAATACCGGCTCGGCCGCCGCAGCCGCATTTCCGATCATGGTGCGGGGCGAGGTAGCGGGTGTGCTCAGCCTGTGGGCAATTGACGGCAGCTGGCTTGACGAAGAGCTTTCCGCCCTGTTGAGTGAAATTGCCGAAGCGCTCTCGTTCGCACGCGCCAAGCTCGATGCCGACGCGCGCCTCGCCGCCAGCGAGCGCGATCTGCAGATGGCACAGCGCGCTGGACGCGTCGGCAGCATCAGCTATGACATCCCCAGCGGCCTGTGGACCGTTTCCGACGTGGCGTCCGACATTCTGGGCCTGCCCTCGACCGGCCCGCACGAGGTGAACCTGTTTGCGCGCCTGCTCCCCGCCGCCGAACGAAAACAGACAGCGGCCCTGATTCGGGAAGCCGCCCACTCGGGTGTGCCACGCAAGCTGGAATACAACATCGAACGCTTGAGCGACGGCCGGGCATGCCGCGTGCGCACCAGCATGTTTACCGACACCGGGCAGGACGGCACCACGCCCCGGCGCATTGGCACGATCCAGGACATTACCGAGGAGCATCAGGCCGCGACGCGCATCGCGAATCTTTCCCGCCTGTATGCCGCCCTCAGCAAAACCAACGCGGCTGTGGTGCGCTCGGAAAGCTACGAGGCATTGTCGGCAGAAGTCTGCCGCATCGTCGTGGAAGAAGGCCAGCTGATTTCTGCGGTGATTCGGCTTTACGATCCGGAAGCCCAGACACTGGTGGAAGTGGCCGCCCATGGCCCGCGCACCGGCGCATTGGGTCGCCACTCGGTGCCGGTCGACGATCCGCGTGGCCTGGCGGTACTGGCCTTCCGTCACGGCCGCCGCGTGGTGGTAACCAACGTGGATGAACATCCTTCCACCCGGCATGCGCACCATGATTCGCATGCCAGCGGCATCGTGGCGGGCGCGGCGTTCCCGTTGCGCGTGGGCGGCGAGCCCATTGGCACCATGACGGTGTTTGCCGGTCATCCCGAGGCCTTCGATGATCAGATGGCGGACCTGATTGGTGAAATCGCCGACAGCCTGGCCTTTGCACGCGCCAAGCTCGATGCCGACGCGCGCATGGTCGCCAGCCAGCGCGATCTGTTGCTGGCGCAGCGCATGGGCCGGGTCGGCAGTATGCAGCACGACCTGCGCACCGACTCGTGGACGGTCTCCGAAGTCGGCGCCGAAATTCTGGGCCTTGCCACCACCGGGCCCCACGATATCGCGCAGTGGAAGGCACTGTTCCAGACGGACGCGAATGACACCGCATACGCCACCATGCGGGCAAACATCGCCTCCGGCGCGGCCACCAACTCGCTGTATGCCTTCCGCCGGCTTAACGACGGCCAGGCCCGCTGGCTGATGGCCAGGGTCAGCACCGAATGCGCTGCGGACGGCACGCCCCTGCGCCGGGTCGGCACGATTCAGGATGTAACGGACGATGTGATTGCACGTGAGCGCATCGAGCGTCTGTCTCGGCTTTACAGCGCACTGAGCAAAACCAACGAAGCGGTGGTGCGCTCGGAAAGCTACGAGGCATTGTCCGCAGAAGTCTGCCGCATCGTTGTGGAAGACGGCAGGCTGATTTCCGCGGTGATTCGGCTTTACCATCCGGAAACCCAGGCACTGGTGGAAGTGGCGGCCCATGGCCCGCGTACCGGTTCATTGAGCCGACAGTCGATGCCGGTCAACGATCCGCATGGTCTGGCGGTGCTGGCGTTCCGCCATGGGCGCCGCGTGGTGGTGACCAACGTGGACGAACATCCTCACACCCGGCCTGCGCTCCAGGATTTGCAGGCCAGCGGCATCCTGGCGGTGGCGGCGTTCCCGCTGCGCGTGGGCGGCGAGCCCATCGGCACCGTGACGGTGTTTGCCGGTCATCCTGACGCGTTTGACGACCAGACTGCCGACTTGCTTGAGGAAATTGCCGACAGCCTGGCATTCGCCCGGGCCAAGTTGGCCAGCGAGCAGGCGCAGCGCGAGGCCGACGCCCGCATGGGTGCGATTATTGATTCGGCGATGGATGCCATCGTCACCTGTGATGAAACGCTGCGGATGCTCGTGTTCAACGACGCCGCCCAGCGCATGTTCCGGATGTCCGAAGCCGATGCCATCGGCCAATCGCTCAACCGGCTGATTCCGGAACGCTTTCACGCCGACCATCCGCGCTGGATGGCCTCGTTTGGCAACCAGCCGGTCACCTCGCGTGCCATGGGCCGGCTGGCGCAGGTATCGGCCCTGCGCAGCGACGGCAGCGAGTTTCCGGTGGAAGCATCGATCTCCCACACCGAAGTCGGGGGCAAGCGTCTGTACACCGTGATCATGCGCGATGTCACGGCCAAGCTCGCCAACCAGCGCGCGCTGGCTGAAACCGAACGCCGCTACCGCAGCCTGGTCGAGACCTCCCTCAATGGCGTGATGCTGCTACGTCACGATGTGGTGGTCTACGCCAACCCGGCCATCGCCCACATTCTCGGGTTCAAGGATGCGGTGGAATTGACCGGCCTCAGCGTCTACACCCTGACGGCACCGGAACACGTCGAGGCGGTACGGCGCGCGATCACACGCCTGATGCAGCAGGCCGGCGGTACCCAGCAACCGCGACTGCTGCGTCTGCAACGGCTTGACGGCAGGCTGATCGAAGCGCAGGCAACGGCCAACTCCATCAAGGTCGAGGATGAGCTCATGATCCAGCTGGAATTGCGCGATGTCACCATCGAGCGCAGGGCCCTGGCCGAACTGAAGGTATTCGCCGAGACACTGGAAGCGAAGGTGGAGGAACGGACCAACCAGCTCTCCCAGGCCAACCACGAGCTGGCGGCAGCCAATCGCGATCTGGAATCCTTCTCGTATTCCGTGGCGCACGATCTGCGCGCGCCTCTGCGCAGCATGATCGGGTTTTCCAAACTGATGGAGATGGACCTCGAAGAAGGGGCGCTCGACCAGATTCCGTCCCATGCCAAGCGGGTCAGCGATGGCGCCGCGCGCATGAACGAACTGATCGACGGCCTGCTGGCGGTGGCGCGCGTCACCCACGGTGCGCTGACCGAGACCAGCGTGGACAGCAATCAGCTGGTGCGGGAAGTCCTCGCCCTGCTGTCACCGCCGGATACGGTGCAGCTGGAGGTGGGCGATCTGCCGACCATCCAGTGCGACGTTGCCAGCATGCGCCAGGTCTGGACCAATCTCCTCTCCAACGCGATCAAGTACAGCGCGAAACGCCCGGACCCGCGTGTGGAGGTTGGCCTTACCCGTACCGACACCGAGTGCTGGTTTTACGTCCGCGACAACGGCGCAGGCTTCGACCCGGCTTACGCCGACCGGCTGTTCGGCGTGTTCCAGCGCCTGCACAGCCAGGAGCAATTTGAAGGCACTGGGGTCGGCCTGGCCATCGTGCGGCGCATCGTCGAGCGCCACGGCGGGCGGGTGTGGGCGGAGAGCCAGCCGAACCAGGGGGCAACGTTCTACTTTGCCCTGCCTGCCGCGCGTCTGGTGGAGGGCTGACGAGGCTGCTCGGGGACACCGGCAGCCCCGGCTCCAACCCGCCGCCTCAGTAAGGCTTGTCCCCGGCGATCGTGACGCGATTGCCGCTGCGGGTGTGCGGCCAGTAATCCCACATGGCACGGTGCTGGGCACAGCGGTTGTCCCAGAACGCGATCGAGTTGGCGCGCCAGCGAAAGCGGCACTGGAAAATCGGGTTCTCGATGTGCTGGAACAGATAGCGCAGGATGCCGTCGCTCTCGTCGAGCGGAATGCCGTCGATATGCCGGGTAAAGCCGCGGTTGACATAGAGCGATTTGCGGCCGGTCACCGGGTGGGTCCGCACCACCGGATGGTGGGCACTGGGATACACCGGCTTGTCGGCCACGCCGAAATTGGCGTAGGTACCGCGATAGACGTGCTCGCTGTCATGAAACGCCGTCAGGCCCTCCAGGTAGGCCTTCATGCGGTCGGACAAGGCATCGTAAGCCGCATACATGCTGGCAAACAGCGTATCGCCGCCCTTCGGCGGGCACACGCGGATGTAGAGGATCGACCCCATTGGCGGTTCAGGTTCGCAACTGACGTCCGTGTGCCAGCCTTCGCCGTTGGCGCGCGGTGAATCCTTGTCCGCGTAGATTTTCATCAGCCCCGGCAAGCCCGGCTCGTGGGGCGCAGCCGGATGCACGTGCAGATCGCCAAACAGGCGGCCAAACGCCATGTGCTGCTGCTGGGTCAGCTGCTGATCCCGAAAGAAGATCACCAGGTTCTCCGCCAGCGCGCGCTGCACTTCGTTGAACTGCGCATCGGAAAGCGGTTGGGAGAGATCAATGCCGTCGATCTCGGCACCGATGATCGGCGTCAGCTTGTCGACGTTGATGGTGGTGTACGGCGCACTTTCGTCAGTGACATGACGGTAGCGCGGGCCCTTGTTGCCCTTCAGTTGGGAAGATTCCATGGTGTGATGATGACGTCCGGTTGAGCTTTATGGGGAATCGATTCAATATCAGTCCAGCTTGATATTGGCGGTGCGGATGATCTTGCCGAAGCGCTCGATCTCGGCACGGGTGAACGCGGCAAATTCTTCCGGCGTGCTGGTCACCGGGCGCCCGCCCAGCCCTTCGAACCGTGCCAGCAATTGCGGATCGTTGCAGGCGGCGACGATGTCGCGGTTGATCCGTTGCACCAGCTCGCGCGGCGTGCCCTTGGGCGCGTAAAAGCCGGTCCAGGTGGTGATCTGGAAGTCCGGCAGGCCGGCTTCCACCGCACTGGGCACCTGGGCCAGCCGGGGGTCGCGCTGCGGCAGCGTGACGGCGAGGCCGCGCATCTTGCCACCATCGACCTGAATGCGGCCATTGGTGGTGTCGATGGTCATGAACGTCAGCCGCCCCGAGAGCAGATCCGGGAACGCCTGGGGGTTGCTCTTGTAACCAACATGGACGGCCTCCACGCCGGCCAGCTGCTTGTACAACTCGGATGCCACCCGCGCCGGCAGGGAGCCGGCACCGAAATTGTGTTTGCCCGGTTCGGCCTTGAGCAACGCCGTCAGGTCAGCCAGGGTCTTGAGCTTCGAATCGGCGGGCACCAGCACGACGAAAGGCAGGCGGCCAAATTGCGTGACCGGTTCAAAATCGTTGAGCGGATGGTAGGGCAGCTTGTCGTACAGCCAGGGATTGACGGCATGCGTCATCGCGGAAGTGAGGAACAGCGTGAGACCGTCGGGACGGGCACGGGCCACATACTCGGCCGCCGGCAGGCCATTGCCGCCGCCGCGGTTGTCAATCGTGGCCGGCTGCCCCCACATCTGGGAGAGCCGCTCGGCCACCACACGCCCGGTAATGTCGGTCGCGGCGCCAGCTGGAAACGGCACCACGATGTTCACGCGCCCGGGGGGCCAGGCCTGCGCGCGCAAGACGGACGGGAAAGCCACAGCGCCTGCCGTCGCGGCCAGGCCTTGCACAAACTGCCGGCGATGCATCATCACGCGCTCCTCCTCACGGATCGATCCTGGTGATCTTCGAGCCTTCAAACGTCAGGTTGTACATCAGGCCCTTGTTGGAAAAAATAAACCCGATGATCGGCTTCTGAATCGTGTTGGTGTCGATCTCGCCGCCGGCACCCAGCGTGGCCAGCGCCACACTGCCATCGACACCCGCTTTCCATCCCTGGCTCTTGCGGAAGCTGGCCAGCGCCTGTGGCGTCATGAACAGGATCACCTGGGATTTGACCTGTGCACCGAGCTGAAAGCCGATCGAAGCGGCCGCCGTATTGTAGTAGGCCACGTTCTTGCCCTTGATGACCAGCGCACCTTCACCATACTCCCCGCCCACACCGATGCCGGCCTTGATCACTTCGGGGAACACCAGCATCCCCGCCGCCTTCTGGGCCAGGGCCTTGCCGGCACTGGTCTGCTTGTAGAAGTTCTCCACCGCCTCACTGACCTTGGCGTCAATCTCTTCCCGGGTTGCTGCGGCGGCCGCCCCGGTGAAGCCAAGGAAGGCAGCAGTCAGGGCCATGACGGCAATCAGTTTTCCATATCGCATGCTGGTCTCCGGTTGTAAGCGCGTGCAGGGATTGTGGCAGATTCAGTTGCCGGATCGCGCTCCCAATGCACCGGCCTTGCCGAGGGCGGCAATGTCTGCAGCCGACAGTCCCAGCACATCGCGCAGCACCGCCTCGGTGTGCTCCCCCAGGCGCGGCGACGGGCTGTGCACCCCGCCGGGCGTGCTGCCCATGCGGATCGCCGGGCCCATCACCGGCACCGTGCCGGCGGCAGGATGGTGCGTCTCCACCATTGCACCGCGCGCCTTCACCTGCGGATGGTTGACCACTTCGGAGAGATCGTTGATCGCACCGACCGGAATGCCGTTCGCCAGGAACAGCGCTTCCCATTCTTCATAGCTGCGTGTCAGGAACACGCGCTCGAGCGTTTCAATCAGGCTGGCGCGATGGATGTCACGATTGCGGTTGGTGTCGTAGCGCGGGTCGGTGGCCATCTCGGGCAGGCCCATCAGCGGGCAGAACAGCAGCCACAGTTTCTGGCTGCCGATGGCCAGCGCAAGGTCCCGTGTTTTGGTGCGGAAGGTCTGATACGGCAGCAGCGCCTTGTAGGCCGTGCCCATGGGCTGGGGGATTTCATGGTCGGTGACATAGCTCGCCAGCATGGTGGTGAGCAGGGAGAGCTGGCCTTCGAGCATGGAGATGTCGATGTACTGGCCGACTCCGGTTTTCTCCTTCACGCGCAGGGCCATCATGATGCCGTAGGCGGCGTTCATGCCGGCGCACATGTCGGCGATCGACACGCCGGCACGCGCACCGCGGCCGCCGGGTTCGCCAGTCACGCTGATCATGCCGCTTTCGGCCTGCACGATGAGATCCAGCGCGGCGCGGTCACGATACGGGCCGTCCTGCCCGAAGCCGGAGATCGAGCAATAGACGATGCCGGGGTTGCGTGCTTTCACCTCTTCATAGCCAAGACCCAGGCGTTTGAGCACACCGATGCGGTAGTTCTCCAGCACCACGTCGGCCTTCTCGGCCATGCGCAGGAACGTTTCACGGCCTTCGGGGTTCTTGAGATCAAGCACGATGCCGCGCTTGTTGCGATGCAGGCTGACGAAATAGGCGGTCTCGCCACCGGGCAGCGGCGCCCCCCACGCGCGCGCGATATCGCCGGTTTCGGGCGGCTCGATCTTGATGACGTCGGCGCCATAGTCCGCCAGCATGGTCGAACAATACGGCCCGGCCAGTGCGTGCGAAAGGTCAAGAACGCGAATGTCTTCCAGCGGTGTCTTCAAGGGTCGGTTTCCTGTCAGGTTCAGAATGTTGCGGGCGCATCAACAGCCGCCGCGCCACCCTTTGGCGTACAGCGGCGCGCACAGCGGCCTCGGGCGACATTCTATGCCGACCCGGCCAAACCGGATTGACGGCGATGTGCCATGCGGGCATGTACACAGACAAAACAGGCCATGGTAAATTGCCCCGGAGCTGGTGATAAAGCGCAAGCTTGGCACACCACCCGCCCCCCCATAGAGGAGACAAACATGAAGTTGCCATTCTCGCGCGCCGGTATGGTCTGCGTGATCGCCATCGCATGCCAGTCCGGTCATGCAGTGGCGCAGGACAAACCGGTCAGCCTGCGGCTGGCCTCAAATGCCCCGCCCACCTCGCCCTGGGCGACGCAGATCAACCGGCTGGCCAAGAACGTCGAAACCGAAACCAAAGGGTCGGTGAAGCTTGAGCCCTTCTTTGGCGGCCAGTTGGGCAACGAGCAGGACACCATCCAGCAGGTGGCGCGCGGCCGCATTGACATGGGCTACTTTGCCGCCGGCGCAGTGGGGTTGCTGCTGCCGGAAGCGCAAATCTCGATCCTGCCGATGTACTTTGCCAGCCAGATGCAGGCCGACTGTGTGCTCGACAACCATCTGGGCAAGCCCTTCGGCGACCTGTTGTCGAAGAAGGGCGTGGAGTTCCTCGGCTTCGGATCGGTCGGCAACATTGACGTGATCGGCAAGAAGGCCTACGCCACCCCGAAGGACGCGGCGGGCATCAAGGCCGTCGCGTACTCGAAGATCCAGGGCATGATGTGGGCAGCAGTTGGTGCCAATTCCTCATTTGTCGGCGTGCCGGACTGGTCCTCTTCCCTGCAAACCGGGCTGGTGGACGCAGTGGGTGCACCGATGGCGCTCTACGTGCCTTCCGGGCTGAACAAGGTCGCGCCGGTCGTCACCCGCCTGGAGTTGTGGGACAGCCCCGGTTTTTTGCTGGTCAACAAGGCCGTCTTCGACAAGCTCTCGCGTGACCAGCAGGCCGCCGTCAAGCGCGCCGTCGCCATGGACCCGGCAGCGAAGCTGCGCGGTGAAATTCGTGCCATGGACGTCGCCTTGCGCGGCGCCCACCAGAAAGGCGGCGGCACGATCGTCGAGGTCACGCCGGAGCAACGCGAAGAGTGGCGCAAGGTGCTGGCGCCAGTGTGGCCGCAAATGGCCAAAGAGTTCGGCGCTGAAGGCGAAAAGCTGTTTCAGGTAGCGGAGGCCGCACGCAAGACCTGCCCGGCCAGGTAAGCCGCCCTGCGACCTCGGGCCCGAAAGCTCATCGAACGCCCTGATGCAGGCTGAAACGCGCACCCGGCCGGCACGCTTTCTGGCGCGCTGGCATCAGGTCGAGTGCCTGGTGGCGGTGGCCGCGTTCGGACTGATCGCACTGCTCCTGATGATTGATGTGCTGGGCCGGGAGTTTGTCGGCCCGCTGTTCAAGTGGCTGGGCATCGCCGGCGCCACCGGCTTGCCCGGCGCCCAGAAGCTGTCCGTCTTTGCCCTGGTGGTGGGAGCCTATGCGGGGCTCGGCATTGCCACCGCCACCAATTCGCATCTGGTGCCGCGCGTGGCATTCAACTGGATTCCGGCCGCCTGGTCGGACACCATGAATCGCATTGCCGATGTGGTGACAGGCATCGTCCTGGTCGCGATCGCGTACTACGGCTTCGTGTTCGTGATGGCCTCCAAGGGCATGAGCATGCGTGCGCCGGTGCTCAACTGGGAAGTGTGGCCGTTCCAGCTGGCCATTCCCCTGGGCTTTGTTTCAGCTGCCGTGCGCAACTTCGCTTACGCCATCTGGCCGGATTGCAAGGCGCCGCCGCCGGAATTCCAGGAATAGCCGGTGACCGCAATCCTGCTTATCGCCCTGGTACTGGCACTGCTGGTGCTGCGCCAGCCCCTGCTGGTGATCCTGCTGGTGATTGCCGGTGCGGTGCAGCTGATCTGGGGCCGTGGCCAGCTCGACTACATCGTCGAGGACATGTGGGTCGGCCTGGACAAGGAACTGATCCTTTCGATTCCCCTGTTCATCCTGTGCGGCAGCGTGATGACCAAGGGGTCCACCGCCAAACGGCTGATCCGCATCATGGCCGCACTGACGCGCCCCTTGCCGGGCGGCCTGGGGGTGGCATGCGTGCTGAGCTGCGCGGTGTTCGCAGCGATCTCCGGTTCGTCGATCGTCACCATGCTGGCGGTAGGCTCGGTGATGTACCCGGCCATGCGCGCGGCCAACTACGACAACAAGTTCTCGCTTGGCGCCGTGATGGCCGGTGGCACGCTGGGCATCATCATCCCGCCCTCGATCCCGATGATCGTCTATGGCCTGGTGACGGAAACCTCGGTGACGGCGCTGTTTACGGCCGGCATCGGCCCCGGCATCCTCCTGACAGTGCTGCTGGCGATCTACGCGATGTGGCACAACCGCCATATGCCGCGCGAACAGTTCGAACTTGGCGAGCTGAAGACCGCCGCGCGCGAGGGCATTTGGGCGGCGATGATGCCGGTGATTCTGCTGGGCGGCATCTATACAGGCATTTTCACCGCCACCGAGGCGGCGGCCGTGGCCCTCGTGTATGCCCTGATTGTGGAGATCGTGATCCACAAGGAGTTCAAGCTGCGCCAGTTTTACGATGTGGTGCTGGAAACCTCGAAGCTGGGCGGTTCGCTGTTTCCGGTTTTGGCCGTGGCGCTCAGCCTGAACATCGTGCTGATCGAGCACCGCGTCCCTTCGATGATGGTGGAACTGGTGCAAAGCTACATCAGCACGCCGTTGGGCTTCATGCTGATGGTCAACATCCTGCTCCTGATTGTCGGCTGCCTGATGACCACCAACGAAGCCATCCTGGTGCTGGCGCCGCTGCTGGCGCCGGTGGCCGCCGCCTACGGCTATGACAAGGTGGTGTTCGGCCTGGTGATGATCCTGAATCTCGAGATCGGTTTCCTCACACCACCGGTCGGGCTGAACCTGCTGGTGGCCATGTCAACCTTCAAACAGCCCTTCGGGCTGTTGTGTCGCGCCGCACTGCCCTTCATTGGCATTTTGCTGATTGGCCTGGCTCTGGTGGTGGCCATGCCGGGCATTGCCATGTATCTGGTCAACGGCACGTGGTAACGGCGGCACTCGGCGCGCCGCCGGCATGCGCGCCGAGCCGTTCAGGGTGAACTGAAGGCCCGTGCCAGTTCGGCAGCACACAGCCTGACGGCGGTGTTGGCATCATCGAACACCCGGCCCATGGTGATGAAGCCGTGGATCTGACGCTCAAAACAGATGTGTACTGCGCGGCCACCCGATTCGGTGAGCCGCACTGCGTACTGCAGGCCTTCATCGCGCAACGGATCAAAACCCGCCGTGATCACCAGCGCCGGCGGCAGCCCGGCAAGGCTGGCCGCCAGCAGGGGTGAGGCCCGCCAGTCGGTATCAGCCTTCCCATCCTCGATGTAGTGGTCGTGGAAGTACTGCATGGTGTCCTGCGTCAGCAGATAACCCTTGCCATTGGTCGTGTGGGAGGGCGCGGTGCGGCGCATGTCAGTGGCCGGGTAGATCAGCAGCTGGTAACAGATCGGCAGGTCGCCGGCATCGCGCGCCGCAATCGCCACCACGGCAGCCAGGTTGCCCCCGGCACTGTCGCCCCCTACCGCGAGGCGTGCCGCATCGACCTTGAGTGCGGCCGCTTCGCGCCGTACCCAGTAGGTCGCCGCCAGGCTGTCATCCACCGCCGCCGGAAACCGGTGCTCGGGGCCCATGCGGTAATCAACGGCGATGACGCAGGCATGGGAGCCGTTGCACAGTTCGCGGCACAGCGTGTCGTGGGTATCAAGGTCGCCGATGGTCCAGCCGCCGCCGTGAAAGAACACCAGCACCGGCAGCACGGCCTGCGGCGCCGATCCGGCGGGGCGATACACACGCAATGGAATGTCACCGTGCGGCCCCGGGGCGACGGTATCGCGCACCGAGCCCACCTCCGGTGCAGCCGGTTGCGAGAAGCTGCGGCGGTCGCGATACATCTTGCGCGCCTCCATCGGCGGCAGGGTATGCGTGGGGGGCAGACCCGACTTCTCGATCAGGTCCAGCAGGGCACGTGCCTGGGGGTGCAGCATGGTGTTCTCCTCGGTCTATTCAACAGAAATGGGGGCACCGCCGGGGTGTCTGCGGCGCCATCGGGGCATCACGCTGGCGCTCCGCGCTGCACCCGCTCCCAGTCGATCAGCGCAGCCAGCTCGGCCTCGACCGGCAAGGACACCCGGCCGTCACGCATCACGGGCATCGACGCAAGCACCTGCTCCTGCAATTCGAGAAAGAAGGTCTGCTCTGCCGCCACCAGCGTCTGGGCGGGTGCGAGTGCCGCAGCCTGCTGCAGGCTGATCAGCGAGCCCAGTGCACTCTCGGCGTACAGCCCCACTGCGACCTTGGCACCGCGGGTGGCCGCCAGATCGTTGATCGCGCGCGCCTCCGAAAGACCGATGCGCCCCGGCTTGGTCGACAGGGCCACCCTGCCCGCATCCCCTTGGCCGAGAAATGCCTGCGCGTCCAGGACCGAGGTGCAGTTGCGGTCCACCAGAAGCGGAATGGGCGATACGGCCGCAAGCGCACTGAACGCCTCGTCGGGCCACAACGCACAGGGATCCTCGGCCACGGTAGCGCCGGCGCCGGCAATCGCGTGCACATAGGCTTGCGCTTCGTCGCGTCCATAGGCACTGTTGGCATCCACGTAGAGCGTTACGCCGTCCCCGACTGCCGCGCGAATCTCGCGCATGGCAGCCAGATCCGTCTGCAGGCCCTGACCGCCTTTGACCTTGAGGGTGCGAAAGCCGTACTGTTCACAAACCTCGCCCGCTTCGCGCGCCATCACCGCCGGCGGCTGCCGCGTGATCGCCCAGGTCAATTCCACGTCGCCCTTGCCACCCCAAAGCTGCCAGAGCGGCTGGCCGATCGTGGCCGCGTGCAGTGTCCATGCCGCCGAATCGAGCATGCCTTTGGCGAGGCGATTCTCGGGAATGCCTGCGAGCGCCTTGGCCACGAGACCCGGATCGGACACATCGACACCCGCCAGGCGCGGCATCAGGACGTCGTCGAAGCTGGCCTTGAGCGAGTTGGCCGAAACGCCTGACCACGTGGCCTTGATGGTGCCTTCCGCCACGCCGCGCGTGCCGTTATCCCCTTCCAGCAACAGCAAGGCGTAGAGACCTTCCTTCTCGACTGCATTGGCCCAGACGATCTCGCGCCGGTAGGACAGCGTGTAGAAATGCAGCGACCATCGCGCCAGCCTGACCATTACGCCGCCACACCTTGCCCATGCAGCGGGTTGAGGCCACTGCGGGTCACGCGACCATGGAGTTCCCGCCCCAACGCTTCCTCGCAAAGACGCGCCGTGTCGATCAGGCCCTCCAGGTTGATGCCGGTGCGGATGCCCATCGATTCAAACAGGTCGACGAGATCCTCCGTGCAGACATTACCGGTAAAGCCGCCGCCATACTTGACCTTGGCCGGATGGCCGCCGACCCCGCCGAACGAGGCATCGAAGAATCGCGCCCCTGCCTCGTAGGCAGCCACGTAATTGGCCAGGCCAGTGCCGCGGGTATCGTGAAAATGCGCCACCGTTGTGATGCCGGGCACCTCACGGGCCAGCTGGCCGAACAGGGCTTTGACGGAAAGCGGTGTCGCCATGCCAGTGGTGTCACCAATGGCAACGTGGGTCACCCCCAGTGCGGCGAAGCGCAGGGCATCAGCCAACACCACGGCAGGGTCGACCCGGCCTTCGAACGGGCAGCCGAATGCCACCGACACCGTACCGATGATGCGGAAACGCTGGCCCGCCGCCTGCGCCATCTCGCGCACGTTCTGCCACTGCTCCTCGCGCGAACGCTTGAGGTTCTTCTGGGTGTGCGCTTCGGTGGCCGACACCAGGAAGCTGATCTCGTTGGCGCCGAAGCCGGCATCGGCATCCGCCAGGGCACGCTCCACTGCGCGCACGTTGGCGCAGGTGGCCTTGTAGAACACGCCCTCCTTGCGCGGCAGCACCTTGAGCAGTTCGCTGGCATCGGCGAACTGCGGCACCACCTTGGGGTTCGAATACGAGGTGGCCTCAATGCGGGAAAAACCCAGCGCAGCGAAACGCTCGATCAGTTGACGCTTCAAGTCGGTAGCGATGAAATCGGGTTCGTGCTGCAGGCCGTCGCGCGCGAAACACTCGCAGATGGTGACTTCGGCACTCACGCTACCTGCTCCAGCTTCAGTTCGCGGATGGCATGCTCGCGCAACTTGTTCTTCTGCACCTTGCCGCTGCCGGTCATGCCAATGGCCTCGAAATCGGCCACGATCGTCACGTAGCGCGGCACGCGGAAATTGGCACAGCGTGCCTTGCACCAGGCGATCAGTTCGTCCGCTGTCGCAGCGGGTTTGCCATCCGCGCCCGCCTTCAGGGTGACATAGGCGGCCGGCACTTCACCGAGGCGCACATCGGGCACACCCACCACCTGGGCTGTTGCCACCGCGCCATGCGCCAGCAACACTTCTTCCACTTCAGCGGGTGCGACGTTCTCGCCGCCCACGCGGAACACGTCCTTCAGCCTGCCGACCATCGAGAGCCGGCCATCTTCACCCAGCACCCCCAGATCACCGGTACGCAGCCAGCCATCGGGCGTGAACACCTTGGCGTTGGCTTCGTCATTCTTGTAGTAGCCCTTCATCACATTCCAGCCACGCACCTGGATTTCGCCCTGCACGTTTGCTGCCTGTGCCACGTTGGAAACAGGATCGGCGATGCGTACCTCGACGCCCGCATGCGGCAGCGCCCGGCCGTTGACACGACATTCCTCCGGCTCGTCGTGGAAGCTGAACACCACGTTGGGCGAGGCCTCCGAGAGGCCGTAGGCAATACACACGCCCTTCATGCCCATCTCGTCAATGATGCGGCGCATGGTCTGCGGGCCGGCAGCGGACCAGCCGCCGCGCAGATGGAGTTTCGCCGGATCAAAACTGGCGTGGCTCATCATCATCTGGAATAAGGTGTCGTTGCCGCTGGTGAGGGTGCAGCGCTCTTCCTCCAGCAACTTCAATGCGCCGCCGGCTTCAAAGGTGGGTTGTGTCACCAGCGTCGCGCCAAAAGTCAGCGCCACCAGCAGCGAAAGTGTGGTGCCGGCCACGTGGTAGAACGGCCGGCAGTTGAAGTAGCGATCTTCGGACGTCACCCCCATGCGCACTCCCACGGCCAGCGCATTGCGCAGCATGTTGTGGTGGGTCAGCAGCACGCCTTTCGGGTAGGCGGTTGTACCGGAAGTGAACTGCATCAGCAGCGGATCGTCTGTCTTCACCAGAAGGCAATCGGCCTGAAACCCTTGGTGGTCAACGCTTTCAGCCAGGGCACGAAAAGCTTTCCAGGCCAGCGCGCCGTTCGGCACATCCTCGCCCATCACGATGACATGCCGCAACAGGGGCAGCGCGGTACCCGGCAGCCGGGAATCAACGCCAGGCTCGGCCTCGCGCAGGAAGGAAACAAAGTCGATGTTCAGAAAACGGTCAGCGAGGAACAAGGCCTTGACGTCCGCCTGTTTCAGGCAAAACGCCAGTTCGGAGGCCTTGAAGCGCGTGTTCACCGGCACCGTGACCGCGCCGATCATCGCCGCACCAAAGAACAGCGTGACCCAGGCCGCGTTGTTGCCCATCAGGATGCCGATGTGGTCGCCCTTGCGGATGCCGAGCGCGTGCATGGCCTCGGCCATCTGGAGCGATTTGGCGTGCACATCGCTCCAGGAAAGGCGCATGCGGTCGGTGACGAGGCCATCGTGGGCACCGCGTGCGGCAGCCGTGCGTTCCAGCACCTCACGCAGCACTGTTGGCTGCCATTGCGTTGCGTGCGTCATGCTGTCACCCCGGGCTTGTCGCCAAATCCGGCGATGCCCGCCTTCCAGTTGTTGCGGGCAAGGTTTTCTTCGATCGCAGCAATCTCGGTGGCAAGTGCGCCCTTCGGGTCCTGCTCGATGCCGGTATCGACGCAGCGCTTGGCCAGGGCCAAGGATGCCGGTGGTGCCTTGACGATGGTCGCAGCGATCTCGCCAAGAATGGCTCCCAGAGCCGCTTCCGTGGCAATTCTCGTCACCAGGCCGTGGGCCAGTGCTTCTTCGGCCGTCAACACCCGGCCGGTAAACATCATGTCCTTGGCGAGACGCTTGCCGAGAATACGCGGCAGGCGCTGTGTCGCACCGACGGTGCCCCATAAGGCCTCGGGCGTCTTGAAACTGGCCTTCGGCGTTGCCACAATGAAATCACAGGCACCGGAAATCTCGCAGCCTGAGCCGACGGCCGGGCCTTCCACCACGGCGATGCAGGGCATGGGCAGCGCTTCAATCGCGGCGTAGGCCGCAAACGCCTTCATGCGCCGCGCCCGCACGGCCTCTTCGTCCATGCCCTGGCGCTCCTTCAGGTCAGCACCGGCACAGAACACTGGCCCGTTGGCGCGGATGAACACCACGCGCACCGATTCGTCTTTGGCCAGGGCCGTGACGGCGGCGAGCAGTTCTTCGCACATGGCGTTGTTGAGGGCGTTGCGTGCCTCCGGGCGGTTCAAGGTCAGCGTGGCAACACCGTCCTGGTGGTCGATCAATACGGTGGGAGAGACGACGGTCTGGCTCATGTCATATCGCTTTCGCCGTGCGCAGTGCGGCGATCTCTTCCGCGCTCTTGCCCAGCAAGTCCTGGAGGATGGATTCGGTATGCTCGCCCAGCAAGGGCGGGCGCGCCAGAGACGGGTTGTCCCAGCCGTCGAACTTGTAGGGTAGCGGCACGCAATCGAATGTGCCCGCTTCCGGGTGGTCGAAACTGGACCGCATGCCACGCGCCAGCACGTGCGGGTCGGCGAACACTTCGTCGACGTGGTTGATCGGCCCGGCAGGCACCTGCGCGTCGTCAAACGCCTTGCCCAGTTCGTCGCGGTTCCAGGTGGAGATCGCCTCGGTGAGCCTGGCCATCACCTCTTCGCGGCGCGCTACACGCACCGAGTTGTCCTGCAGGGCCGCTTCGCTCCCCCAGGCTTCGAGCTTCAGCACCTTCATCAGCGGCATCCAGTGCTGGTCGCTGCAGGTGATGTGCAGCCACTTGCCGTCGGCGCATTTGAACGTCGCTGAGGGCACGCGGCCCGGATGTTCGGTACCCAGGCGCGGTGGCACTTCGCCCAGCGCAAAGTAGCGCGCGGCGGCCAATGACAGCAAGCCGACCTGGCCATCGAGCATGGAGAAATCGATCTGGCA
>CAYUEG010000022.1:32940-34692 GCA_964443245.1 uncultured Burkholderiales bacterium
GCGTAGTCCAGCCCGTAGCGCTTGAAGGTACCCACGGGAAAGTTCTCGACGAATACATCTGCCCTGGCGGCCAGATCACGAATGATCTGCTGGCCTTCGGGCGAGCGCAGGTTGACGGTGATCGAGCGCTTGCTGCGATTGAAGGCCATGTAATAGGCACTGGTGGCCGTCTCGCCCTTCTCGACGAAGGGCTCGAAGGTGCGCGTTTCATCCCCCTCGCCGGGCTGCTCGACCTTGATGACGTTGGCGCCCAGTTCGGCCAGGATCATGCTGGCGAACGGGCAGGCAAGTACGCGCGACAGGTCGAGGATCGTGACGTTTTCGAGCGGACGCATGGCGACACCTCAGGCTGGTTTGCGAAAGCCGCGCATGCGCTCATTGGCTTCACGCCCCTTTTCGAGCGCTTCGGCAAACGGCAGTTCCGCCACTTCGTGGAACAACTGCTTGGTCATGGTCATGGCCTGGCGCGGCACGGCGGCAAGCTGTTCGGCAATCGCCATGGCTTCCTTGACGACGTCTTCGTTCGGCACGACGCGATTGACCATGCCCAGCTCCAGTGCACGCAGGCTGATGATCGGTTTCCCCAGGCCCACCAGCTCGAAGGCGGCCTTGCGCCCGACCTGACGCGTAAGATTGGTCATGACGATGGCAGCAACGATGCCGTGCTGCACTTCAGGGTAGCCGAGCTTGGCGGTTTCGGCCATTACCGCCATGTCGCCCGCCACGGCGAGGCCGGCGCCGCCGCCCATCGCTGCACCATTGATGGCAGTGACGACCGGCTTTTTCATGAGACGGAAAATGCCATGCAGGTTGGCCGTCAGGCGCGCGCGCGCTTCGACGAGGTGGGCGCGGTCGGGCGTGAGGTCCTTGAATTCGGAGAGGTCGGCCCCGGCGCAAAAGCCCTGCCCGGCGCCGGTGAGCACGATGCTGCCGACGGCATCGTCGTCATCGGCGTTTTCGAGCGCATTGAGCAGATCCCGCGTGAGGTCGGTGTTGAGCGCATTGCGCTTGTCCGGCCGGTTCATGATGATCAGGCGGACGCCGTTGCGGTCCTTGATGACGAGGGTGTCACTCATGCGAGTTTCCGGTTGAGTTCAGATTGGGCGGTGCGCAGTTCCTGCATCAGGCGTTCAACCAATTCCGCGGCCGGCACGATGTCATCAATCAGGCCGGCGCTTTGCCCGGCTTCGGTCTTGCCCCATTCGACATTGCCATCCAGCGCCGCGTCCTTGAGCGTGCGTGTGGCGAACAGTGCGTTGAGTGCATCAACCGGCTGGCCGGATTTGTAGGCCGCTTCATATTCACCCGCAAAGGCATTTTTGAGCATGCGGATTGGCAGGCTCGCCTTGCCCACCATCATGGTGTCGGCAATCCCCGCCTCAAGCACCGCTGCCTTGTAGTGGGCATGGACATTGGCTTCCGGCGTCATCAAGAAGCGCGTGCCCAGTTGCACCGCGTCGGCACCCGCTGCCAGCAGCGCGGCGATGCCGTAACCATCGGCTGCGCCGCCACCAGCGATCAGCGGCAGTTGCGTCGCACGTGCCACCGCGCGCAGCACGATGAGAATCCCGACCTCGTGTGCCGGCGGATGGCCGCCGGCCTCTGCACCCACCACCACCAGACCATCCACACCCGCTTCCGCTGCCTTGGCAGCATGCTCGGGCGAGGTGACCACGTGCAGCCACTTGACGCCGCGATCATGGAAACGTTTGAGGTGAGCCTTCGGCCCGCCCTGGGAAGCGATGATGACCT
>CAYUEG010000022.1:34792-37796 GCA_964443245.1 uncultured Burkholderiales bacterium
TCATGGAAACGTTTGAGGTGAGCCTTCGGCCCGCCCTGGGAAGCGATGATGACCTTGACACCTTCTTCTTCCAGGATGTCCAGGTAGGTCGCCGCGTTCTTGTTGTACAGCGGCACATTTACGGCGAACGGCGCATCGGTACCCGCCTTGACCTCGCGAATCGCAGCGCGCAGGGCATCCGGATACATCGGCCCGGCGGCGATGACGCCAAGACCCCCTGCCTGCGAGACGGCCAGCGGCAACGCGGAATGGGACGAGGCCCAGCTCATGCCCGCCTGCACCAGCGGATAGCGGATGCCGAGCAATGCGGTAATGCGGGTCTTCATGGCTTCGGATAGAGCCCCAGGCCCGCGGCACGTACCCGGACGGCACCGTACACCGCGTTGATGAAGGGGGTGGCAATGCCCAGCCGCTCGGCGATCTCGACCACGCTGCCGACGATCGAATCAAGTTCGATCGGCCGGCCGGCCTCCACATCCTGCAGCATCGAGGACTTGATCGCCCCGAGCGTGCGAGTCTGGGCCATGCGCGCCTCCGGCTTGATGGTGATGTCCAGGCCGAGGGCGTTGGCCACGCCAATCGCCTCGTTCATCATGCGCGTGAACAGCTCCCACAAATGGCGGTCATTCAGCATCAGGTCGGTGGAAGCACCGGTCAATACCGATACCGGGTTGAAGCACAGGTTGCCCAACAGCTTCATCCAGATTTCGCGGCGAATGCTGTCCGTGGGCACCGCCTCGATGCCGGATCCTGCAAACGCGGCGGCCAGGCTCGCCACGCGCGTCGACGGCTGATGCGAAGGCTCGCCGAAAATGAAGCGCGCGCCGGAGCTCCAGTGCACCACACCGGGTTGCGGCACATTGGCTGCAATGAACACCACCCCGCCGACCACACGCTCCGGCGCAATCGCCGCACCGAGGCTGCCGTCCGGGTCACAGGCCTGTATCCGGCTTCCCGCCAGCGCCCCGCCCCAGTTGTTGAAGAACCACCAGGGCACCCCGTTCATGGCGGTGAGGATGGTGGTGTCCTTGCCGAGAAGCGGCGCGAGGCCTGCAATCGCCGGTGCCAGGGTGTGGCTCTTCAGGCCGATGATCACGACGTCCTGCGGCCCGAGGTCAGCCGCGTTGGCGCTGGCAGGTACCCGCACCACGTCGCGCTTGCCGTCCTGCAGCGCACCCTGCACCAAAGTGAGGCCGTTGGCGCGAATCGCCTCCAGATGCGCGCCGCGTGCCACCAGGCTCACCTCGTGCCCGGCCATGGCGAGACGCGCGCCGATCGTGCCGCCGATGGCACCGGCGCCGTAAATGCAGACTCTCATGTTGTCCTTCTTCTAACGGGTGCGCTCGAACTGGCGCACCGGTGCCTTCTTCGGCGGCCCCTTGGGATTGACCATGCCATTCCCGGCAACCGTCTCCGGCGTATAGGGACCGGTGACGCCGACCGGCACGTCCCCGGTGATGGTGACGCGCTCCATGCTGCGCCGCTGCGGATAGTAGTCGTGCGGTGCGTAGTGCTGCACCGAGCGGTTGTCCCACAGCACCACGGTATCCGGCTGCCATTTGACGCGCAGCTGGTATTCCGGCGTATGCGCCTGCGCAAACAGGAACTGCAGGAGCGACTGGCTTTCGTCGTCCTTCATGTCGCGAATGCGGATCGAGAACTGCGGATTCACATAAATCGTCCGCCGGCCGGTGACCGGATGCACACGTACCACCGGATGCCAGGGATTGGGGAACGCATCCTCCAGCTCGCGCAGCTTGCGCTTGTGTTCAGGCGAATCGTTGAACAGCGAACGGAAGGGCTTGAAGTCATGCTGGCACTCCAGGCCATGGATATATTGCTTCATGCGCTCGGACAGGCCACGGTAGGCCGCCGTCATGCTGGAGAAACAGGTATCCCCGCCGCGGTCCGGCACGATGCGCGCGCGCAACATCGTCACGATCGGCGGGTTGGGCCGGAAGGTTTCGTCGGCATGCCAGATATCGGTGCGCGCCGCCGGATGGTCGGCCGAGTAATCGAGCACGATCACCTCCGGCTTGTCTTCCATGTTCGGCGAGAACGGGTGGATCGAGAGCGGGCCGAAGCGCGCCCCGAACGCCATCTGGTCCTCCAGCGTCATCTTCTGCTGGTCGCGCAGCACCAGCACTTCATACTGGACGAACGCGTCATGCAGCACCTTGAAGGTGAGGTCGTTCAGTTGCGACAGATCGACACCGCGCACCTCGGCGCCAATGAAACCGTTGATCGGGATGATTTCAATGCTCATGGGGAAATGCTCCGCGAATGGTTGGCCACGTGCATCAATCGACCTTGGCGCCGGACAGGCGCACTGCTTCGGCCCAGCGTGGAATCTCGCTCTTCACATAGGCGGCGAATTCGGCAGGCGTGATCGGCGGCCAGGGTTCCATGCCGAACTTGACCAGTTGCTCGCGAAAATCCGCGGTGTGCTGGAACTTCTGCATCTCGGCAGAGAGCCGCGCCACGATCGCAGGCGGCGTCGCGGCAGGGACCGATACGCCCTGCCAGGCCTGCCAGTCAAAGCCGGGCACGAATTGCGCCACCGGCGGCACGGACGCAATCAGCGAATTCTGCTTGAGCGCCGAGGTACCAAAGGCCTGCACCTTGCCAGCCTGGATGTTCGGTACCGCCGCCGTCGCATCGGCAAACATGATATGCACCTTGCCCGGAATCAGATCGACCAGCGCGCCCGGCGTGCCCTTGTAGGGGATGTGCTGGATGTCGAGTCCGAGCCGGCGCTTCAGATCTTCCATGAAAAGATGATGCGCGCTGCCATTGCCGACCGAGGCGTAATTGAACTTGCCCGGATTGGCCTTGATCAGGGCGACCATTTCAGTGAAATTCTTGGCTGGAAAGCTGTTGGCGGCAATCAGGAAGAAATTGACCGTGCCCATCAGGGAAACCGGCTGAAAGTCCCGCAAGGGATCAATCGGCGAAGGCTTGTAGAGCGCCGGTGAAATGCCGAAGGTGGAACTGGTGGAGATCA
>CAYUEG010000023.1:0-37606 GCA_964443245.1 uncultured Burkholderiales bacterium
CGGCGTCATCAACCATGGCGAGCAGTTTCTCTCACCGAAGTATCGTCGCAGTGCCACCCGCTACTACAGCAATGATGCGGGCATCGGCCGCGCCCTGATCTCCAAATACGACAAGCCGGCCGCCAAGGTCGGCATTCTTGGTCTCGGGGCCGGCGCCGTCTCCGTCTACGCCCGCAAGAGCGACCATTGGCGCATGTATGAAATCAATCCGATGGTGCTCGACATCGCGCGGCGCGACTTCACCTATCTGGCCGATTCACCGGCCAAGATTGATGTCGTCCTGGGCGATGGACGCCTCGCGATCGAGCGGGAAGCCCCGCAAGGCTATGACCTTCTGGCAATGGACGCGTTTTCGAGCGACTCGGTGCCGGCGCACCTGATTACCAGCGAAGCGTTTACTGCCTACGAACGGCACCTGAAGCCGGACGGCATCCTGGCGATTCACGTCTCCAACCGATTCATCGATCTTGCCCCCGCCATCAAGGCACTGGCGGACAAGCACGGCTTTCACGGCGTGATCGTTTACGAAACCGGCGCCTCGGTCAGCGACTGGATTCTCCTGTCCAAGGACAAAAACGCACTCGCCCATCCCCGCATCGCCGATGGTGCCCAGGCCTTGCCTGAGAAGAAAGGCTTGAAACCCTGGACCGACGATTTTCACAACCTGGTGCAGGTGCTGCGCTAAGGCGGGGCCTTGTTGCGTCTGACTTATTGCGTCTGACTTGCTGCGCCGGCCTCATTGCGCCTTGATGCCGGCCTCTCTCACCACCCGCGCCCACTTCACCGTTTCCTCCTGGATGTAGGCGGAGAACTCGGCTGTGCTCATCTGGATCGCGTCCACCGCTTCGGATTCGAAACGGCGCACCACTTCCGGCGCGCGCTGAATCGCCGTAATCTCGCGGTGCAGGCGCGCCACCACCTCAGGCGGCGTCCCTGCCGGCGCGATCAGGCCCCACCAGTTGACCGCCTCGTAGCCCGGCAACCCTGCCTCGGCAATGGTGGGAACATCAGGCAAGGTGGAACTGCGGCGTGAACCGCCCACGCCCAGCGCCTTGAGCTTGCCCGCCTTGATCAGCGGCAGGGTTTGCACCAGTGACGACAGCATCAGCTGCGTGTTGCCGGCCACCACATCCACCATGGCCGGCCCGCCGCCCTTGAATGGCACATGCACGATGTCGGCCTTGGCCATGCTGACAAACAGCGCGCCGCCCAAATGCTGAAAACTGCCGATCCCCGCCGAAGCGTAGTTGAGCGTGCCCGGTTTGGCACGCGCCAGTGCGATCAGGTCGCGGACGGAATTGACCGGCAAGGTGGTCGAGACCGCCAGCACATTGGGGCCCGCGGCAATCATCGCAACGGGGGAAAACGCCTTCACCGGATCGTAGGGCAACTTGTACAGCGCGCTGTTGGCGGCAAACGCGGAAGAAGCAAACAGGATCGTGTAACCATCGGGATCGGCCTTGGCCACCGCGTCCGTGCCGATCATGCCGCCGGCGCCGGCTCGATTGTCGGGCACGACCTGTTGCCCGAGGCGCGTCGACAATTGTTGCGCAATCAGGCGCCCCACCACATCGTTGCTACCGCCCGGCGGGAACGGAATGATCAGGCGGATCGGCCGCGAAGGATAGGGATCCGCCGCGAAGGTGGGTGTCGGGAACAGCACGCACAATAGCAACAGCGTGACGGCAACGATGGTATTTTTCATCTCGTCACCCGATGGATTGCCTTAAAACAGGCAAGGCACATTGCAGCGTTCACACATCTGGCGAATCTGCGTCGCCAGGCTGTCCGGAATCGGAATGCCATCACGCAAACGCTTCTCGCGCTCCAGCGCCTCCGGCTCGCCCGCAACCAGCACGGGTGCGCCCGGATCCACCGGCGGCACCGCATGGAGCACGTCAATGGCCTCGTCCAGGTCTTCCTCGAACTCGCCTTCGGCGCGAAATGCCTTCGGGTCCATCGCCATGAAGAAATGGCCCAGATTGTCGGGATCTTCCGGCTTCTGCGTCTTCACCCGAATGGGCGAGAACGACGAGCCGGACAACGTGCCGCCGAGGATATGCGCCATCATCGACAATCCATAGCCTTTGTAGCTGGACATCTGTTCGGTTCCGCCCAGCGGGGTCAGCCCGCCGCGATTGCGGTTGAACAGATAGTCCGTGGCCAGGGCGGCGTTCGTCACCGGCGTCCCCTTCTCGTCCAGCACCCAGCCCGACGGCACGTCCTTGCCTTTCAATTCGTACACGCGCACCTTGTTGGCGGCCACACTGGCGGTGGCCATATCGAGCAGAAAGGGGCGATTGCGGCGCGCCGGTGCCGCGAATGCAATGGGATTGGTGCCGAGCACCGGGATCGTGCCGCGCGTAGGAACCGTGTTGATGCTGCGTGTCGCGCTGGTGACCATGCCGATCAGACCCTGCCGCGACGCCATGGCCGCGTAGTACCCGGCAGCGCCAAAGTGATGTGAATTGCGCACCGTGACCACCCCCACCCCGAGCGCCTGCGCCTTGCTGATCGCCAGTTCCATGCCCATTGCTGCGGCCGGATGCCCCAGACCGGCATCGGCGTCCACCAATGCGGTGACGGCGTTCTCGCGCACGATGCGCGGCCGGGCCTTCAGATTCAGCTTGCCCTTGTTGCGGGAAGCCTCGTAGTCCATCAACATGGAGACGCCATGCGAATCCACGCCGGACAAATCGGTCTCCACCATCACGGTGGCGCTGGTCTGGACCAGCTGTGGATCCATTCCCCAGGCCGTGAGTATGGAAACGATCTGGGCGCGGACGAATTCGGCGGCAACGTATTTCATGAAGGGCAATGTCGTTCGCGCGCATCGACGCCATTGCGGCGAATGCCGCCGGGATGACCTGGACGCGACCGGTGCATGAATTTGTGGCAGACTGGACGGCAGTATAGGCCACATGCAATAGGCCACACGCAAGATACGCCACCTCGCCCGCACGATGCGCGCATGCGCTAGTTCGTTACCCGTTGGTTCCCACCCGATTCTGCCCATGAACGCTCCTGTGCCCCGCTTCGACACCGCCTTTCGCTGCGTCCGCGACGACGTGTCGCCGGAGGAGTGGCAGGCCCGCCTGGATCTGGCCGCCTGTTACCGTCTCGTCGATGCCTACGGCATGACAGACCTGATCTACAACCACATCACGCTGCGCATTCCCGGCACCGAGCACTTGCTGATCAATCTGT
This sequence comes from uncultured Burkholderiales bacterium, assembly GCA_964443245.1. Lineage (GTDB taxonomy): Bacteria > Pseudomonadota > Gammaproteobacteria > Burkholderiales > JAEUOS01 > CANJDH01. Next base: position 3,208 of record CAYUEG010000023.1, read on the forward strand.
ACGGGCTGCTCTACAAGGAGATTACGGCTTCGAGCCTGGTGAAGATCGATGTCGAGGGCAACATCCTCTGGAAGCCGGAGACCAGCTATGGCATCAACAAGTCGGGCTACGTGATCCACGGCGCAATCCACAAGGCGCGTGCGGATGTCCAATGCATCATCCACACCCACACCCGCGCCGGCATGGCCGTCGCCTCGATGCAGTGCGGCCTGTTGCCCCTGACCCAGACCGGCATGCGCTTTGTTGGCCATCTCGGCTACCACGCCTACGAAGGGCCGGCCATCGACCTGGCGGAACGGGAGCGCCTGGTGCGCGACCTCGGCAAGCACAATGCGCTGATCCTCGACAACCATGGGCTGCTGACCTGCGGCCCTTCTGCCGGGGAAGCCTTCAACCTGATGTACAACCTGGAACTGGCCTGTCGCGCCCAGGTCGATGTGATGGCGGCGAGGACCGAGCTGAAAATACCGACCGACGAGGTGCTGGCCAGGACAGCCGACCTCTACCAGCCCGGAACACGGCGCCCTTATGGCGTGCTGGAATGGCATGCGATGCTGCGCTTGCTTGAGGCCGAGCAGAAATCGTCCGGCTTCCCGCCCTATTCCAGCTGAAGCGCCCACGTGAAACGCTCGCACCGCCTGCTGTTGTTTTTCCTTTCCGCCTCCTTGCTGGCCGGATGCGCGGTCCTGGAATCGAAGCAGAGTGAATGGATTTTCCGGCCGGTCAAGGAAAACTGGCGCGGCTTCTCGGGCTTGCCCGAAGGGGCGCAGGATGTCTGGTTGCAGATCGATGCCAAAGCCGACCACAAGGTGCATGCGTGGTGGATGCCGCAGGATGATCCCCACGCACCCGCCCTGCTCTACCTGCATGGCTCGCGCTGGAACCTCTCAGGTTCGACGTTTCGCATCCAGCGCTGGCGGGAGATGGGGTTCTCCGTGCTGGCGATCGACTACCGCGGATTCGGCCAGTCGTCGGGCGAGTTGCCGACCGAAGCAACAGCCTACGAAGACGCGACAGTGGCCTGGGCCTGGCTCAAGCAGAAGGTGCCCGACGCCGGCCAGCGCTATCTCTACGGCCACTCCCTCGGCGGCGCAGTCGCCATTGACCTGGCTGCGCGCCTGCCCGCCGGGGACGCTGCAGGCCTGATCACCGAATCAACATTTACTTCCGTGCCGGACGTGGTCTCCGCATCCCAGTACGGCTGGATTCCGGTGGGATTCCTGATCAGCCAGCGCTTCGCTTCGTTCGAGAAGATCGGCAAGGTGCAGCTACCCAAGCTCTTCATGCACGGCACCGCTGACAACGTCATCCCGCATACCATGAGCGATGATCTGTACAAGTTGGCCAGCGAGCCGAAAAGGCTGGTCAAGTTCGAGGGCGCGAGCCACAGCGGTATCGCCTGGGCAGCGCCGCAGGACTACGTCACGCAGGTGCGGCAGTTCGTGGCTGCAACCCTCCGCCGCAGCCACATCCAGGCCAGCGCCGGCGGTGCTCCGCGTCCCGACCGGACCTATCCACACTGAAACGCCGGCCTGCCATTCCTGCCTGCGCCTGAGCAGATCGATCAGCGCCTAGGCCAGGTTAATGAGATCAGCCGGGGTATCGATATCGCGCACCACCCCGGGGTCATCGACCTCGATCAACGTGATGCGCGCTTCCTCGCGCTTCAGAATGGCACGTGCCCCGCTGTCCCCGGTGAGAGCCAGCAATTCGGCGCGGTGCGCAGCCGCCAGACCCACCGGGTGACCGCGCTGGCCGCGGTAGACCGGCGCCACCAGGCTGGCGCCACCACGCAAGGCTGCTGCTACAAGACGGATCGAGTCAGGTTGCATGAACGGCATGTCGGCCAGGGCCACCACATACCCGCCAGCCGGCGTGGGCAGCGCGGCAAGGGCGTCGGCGAGGGTGCCCCCCATCCCCTCGGCAGCGCGTCCGCATTCCAGAACCTGGATCCCGGACTGCCCGGAGAGCGTTGGTACACAAGGGCTTCCTGGCCTGACTGCCACAAGAACCGCTCCCAGAGCGGCTTTCATGGCCAGGGCACTCTTCTCGCACATCGGCATCCCGTCGATCGGGTGCATCAGCTTGAAGCCACCAAACCGCGTGGAGGAACCTGCAGCCAGCAGGATGCCGAAAATGGGGTCAGACCCCATCTACTGGACGGTGCAGGCTTCGAAGTTCCCGGTTGCCTTGTCGGACACTTTCTCCAGCGGAAACCGGTTCTTGACCGCTGTCACTTCCGCAAGAATGGAGATCGCAATCTCGGGCGGCGTGCGGCTGCCGATGCGCAAACCGATCGGCCCATGCAGACGATTGATCTCCGCTTCCGAGAGGTCAAATTCCTTCAGGCGTTCCTTGCGCTTGGCCGTATTCACGCGGCTGCCCAAGGCCCCGACGTAGAAAGCCGGTGACTTGAGCGCCTCCATGAGGGCCATGTCGTCCAGCTTGGGATCGTGGGTGACGGCCACCACGGCGCTATGTGCGTCCAGGTTCAATGCCACCACCACGTCATCCGGCATGCCGGTCACCAGTTCGACATTGGCGACATTCCAGTCCGCGCGATATTCCTCGCGCGGATCGCAGACAATCACCTGGTAGTCAAGTGCCTGCGCCATCTCGGCAAGATAGCGCGACAACTGCCCCGCTCCGATAATCAGCATGCGCCACAAGGGGCCGTAAATCACCTTGAGCGTGGTGCCGTCAAAAGCCGTTTTGTCCGCCCGCGAAGCCCCGGAAATCGAGACAGCGCCGGTTTCCAAATTGATGGTGCGCAGCGCGAGCTCATGTCGGTCGGCACGCGCGAGAATGTCTTCCACCCAGCCGGTATCAGACACCGGTTCCTGCACCAGTTTGAGTGCGCCACCGCAGGGCAGGCCGAAGCGCGCCGCCTCTTCGGTCGTCACACCGTAGGAGACCATCTGCGGTTTGTCGAGCAGAGGCGCATTGCGGCAACGTTCGATCAAATCATCTTCGACACAGCCTCCGGAGACGCTGCCCACAATCTGGCCGTCGCTACGAATCGCCAGCAACGCACCCGGGGGCCGCGGCGCGCTGCCCCAGGTTTCGACCACGGTCACCAGGTTTACCGTCTGCCCTGCCCTGCGCCAGGCGAGAACGGATTTCAGGACGTCGAGATCAACGCTATCCATGGCGATTTCCTAGTTCGGTTGTAGGGTTATAAGAGATTAAGTTTACTTGATTGCCATTGTCATACGAAGTGGGATAGCATGAATTTGAGCCATACCCTTGGCGGTTCTGAAAGGAGTTCTCCGGATGTTGATCCACCGCAGAAACGCACTACGGCTCGGGTTTGGCCTCCTGTTCATCGGAGCGATGCTTGGAAGCCTGGATTCACCCTGGCAGATTGCATCGAATACCGGAGACGGAACGCATGCGACCGGATGGGAGAGCGTCTTCGGTCCCGGGGGCACGCGAGAACCATGGTTGTGGCTGGGTGCCAGCCTGCTTGCTCTGCTGGGTGTGTACAAGTTCAGCAGACCACCGGCCAACGGCCGCGCCCCCGTTCTTTCGCTGTCCGGCTACTCGGTACGGACCCTGCTCGCTCTATTGACGCTCGCAGTAGCCTTGCCGTTCCTGGCTCTGATCGCATATCAGGTGCGCGCCACTGCCGCGGCCGAAATTGCCCAGGCCAACCAGTTTGTACGACATCTGTCCGAGATCACCGCAGCAGACATCGAGCAGACAATCGGCAATCTCGAGGGCGCCCTGGGTGTGCTGGCCCAGCGCCCGTTCATCCGCGAGCTCGCGCCCGATCGCTGCGACAGCAGGATCGGCGAACTGAAGCGTACCTACCCGATATTGGCCAATGTCGGCACGGTGGACTTGCAGGGGCAGATCGTCTGCACGGCGATGTCCTCCGGGGAAAGCCAACTCCCCAAGTTGGGCCGTTTACCCTGGCTGGTGGAGGTCGAGCGCACCAACGCGTTCGTGGTGGGCGCACCCCAACGCGGTGTGTTTTCCGGGAAACCCATTCTCGTTCTCGCGCAGCCGATACGCGACGCCCAGGGTCGCCCCGCAGGTGCTGCCTATGTTGTCCTGGATCTGCTCAATTTTCTTCCGCTTGTGGTGAGCACTGCGTTGCCCGAAGGAGGAGTCGCCGGCATCCTCAACCGGGAAGGCACCGTGGTTGCGCGTTCGTTTCGGCCGGAAGAGATGGTGGGCAAGAATGTGCGCGGAATCGGCATCAACAACGCCATTCTTGAACGAAAACGCGGAACCGAGGTATCCACCGGGGCAGACGGCGTCGAGCGCTTTTATGCCTTTCTGCCGATCACAAACCGCGGCTGGTTCAGCGTCGTCGGGGTACCGACCGACCGCATTTATGCCCAAGCGCGAAAAAACGCCATCGAAAACGGCCTGATGGGCACAGGCGTATTGCTGCTCGCACTTTTTCTGGCACTGTTCATTCATCGCAGGATTGCACTGCCCATGCTTGATCTGCGCAGCGCGGCGCAGCGCGTCGGTGCGGGTGAAATCGGTCTTCGTGCTCCGCTCACAGGCCCGCGTGAGGTGATCGAAGTCGCTACCGGATTCAATACGATGCTCGACAAGCTGACAGCGACGGAACGTCAGCTTGAAACCACGGAATCACAGTACCAGCTGTTGTTCCAGTCGTCTCCGGATGCAATGCGCGTGGTCTGCGAAGAACGCATTGTGCTGATGAACCGAGCAGGGTTTCGCCTGCTCGGTCTGCCGGACGATGCGCTCGAGTCGGGCAAATCGGTATTTGACTACGTCCATCCCGACTATGTCGAGAGTGCGCGCGCGCGTCTGAAGGAGGTCATTGACGAACGACGCGCCCAGCCGCTCGAAGAGCGCAAGAGCATCCGCAGCGACGGGAGTGAAATCGAGGTTGAAGTCACCACCTTGCCAGTCGTTTATCAGGGCAAACCGGCGGCGCTCGATATCGTGCACGACATTACCGAGCGCAATGCGGCGCGGCGCGCGCTGCAGCAGATGAACGCGGAGCTTGAACAACGGGTCCATGATCGCACCGTGAAGCTCGAACGTGCCAACGCGGATCTTGAAGCTTTTTCGTACACCATCGCCCATGATTTGCGCGCGCCCCTGCGCGGCATCAACGGGTTTGTGAACCTGACACTCGAAACACAGGGAGACCGACTTGATGCGGAAGGTCGGCGCTTTCTTGGGCGCGTGCTCAACAGCGTGGGGACCATGAGCAATCTGCTCGAAGGACTTCTCAAGCTGTCTCATTTGAGCCGTGCCGAAACGGTCTTCACGAATGTGGACCTGAGCCAAAGCGCCAGGGAGGTTGTTGAAGAACTGCAGGCATCAGAGCCCGCCCGTCAGGTCGACGTGAAGATTGAAGCCGGCGTGGTGGCCTGGGCCGACGCCGGCCTAATTCGCGATGTGCTGGAGAACCTGATCGGCAATGCCTGGAAGTACACCAGGCATTCCCAAGAAGCCCTCATCGAATTCGGTGCGGTTCAAACGGAAAGCAGGACCACCTATTTCGTGCGCGATAACGGCGTTGGCTTCGACATGCAGTTTACGGACAAGCTCTTCAAGACATTTCAGCGCCTGCACCCTCCCGAGGCATTTTCCGGAAGCGGTATCGGCTTGGCTTCAGTCAAGCGTGCAATCGAACATCATCATGGCAAGGTGTGGGCAGTGGCACAGGTGGGTGTCGGAGCGACGTTTTATTTCACGCTGGAAGCCCGCCCGGCCAGTTCGCCGAGTTAGGTTCCCGCTACCATAGCGGGCATGTCATACGATGCCCTGATTGTCGGCGCTGGCCACAACGGCCTCACTTGCGCCTGCTACCTCGCCCGCAAGGGGTGGAAAGTCATGGTGCTCGAGCAGCGCCATCTGGTCGGTGGCGCGGCCGTCACCGAAGCGTTTCATCCTGGCTATCGCAATTCGGTGGCCAGCTATACCGTGAGCCTGCTCCATCCTCAGGTGATTGCCGACCTGCACCTGGCCGAGCATGGGCTCAGGATCGTGCACCGCCCGATGTCGAATTTCCTGCCGCTGGAAAATGGCGATGCGCTGCGCGTCGGCCCGAACGTCGAGGATACGGTTCGGGAGGTTGCACGCTTCTCGGAAAAGGACGCCCGCGCCTTGCCGCGCTATTACGCCATGCTCGATCTTTTGGCCGACGAACTGCGCAAATGGATACTCAAGGCACCACCGGACCCGAATAGCGGTATTGGCGGCATCATCGACACCCTCAAAGCCGGCATCGCCGTGCGCGGATTGCCACTGGAAGCCCAGCGTGACCTGATCGAGCTGTTCGGTCGCAGTGCCGGCGAGATGCTCGATGACTGGTTCGAGACCGACGCGCTCAAGGCTGCCCTCGGATTTGACTCGATCGTCGGTGCCTATGCCTCGCCCTATTCCCCCGGCTCGGCCTACGTCCAGTTGCACCACTGCTTTGGCGAGGTCAATGGAAAGAAAGGTGCCTGGGGCCATGCCATTGGCGGCATGGGCGCCATCACCCAGGCCATGGCGAAAGAGTGCGCACGCCTGGGCGTGTCGATTCGCCTGAACGCCAAGGTGGCGCGCCTGCTTGTCGCGGACGGTCGCGCCACCGGCGTTGTACTGGACGACGGCGAAGAACTGTTGGCTCGCCGGGTCGTCTCCAACGTCGGCCCGAAGCTCCTCTTTAACCAACTGGTCGAATCAAAGGACTTGCCCGAAGCGTTCCGCACCCGCATGCAACGCTTCAAGGGCGGCTCGGGCGTACTGCGCATGAACGTCGCACTTGCCGAACTGCCGAACTTCTGTAGCCTGGGTACCAGACAACAGCCTCACCATGGCGCCGGCATCATCTTGGCCCCGACACTCGACTACATGCATCAGGCGTACGAAGATGCCAGGCGGACCGGAATGTCACAGGCGCCTGTGGTGGAGGTGCTGATTCCGAGCACGCTGGACGACTCGCTCGCACCGCCGGGGCAGCACGTTGCCAGCCTGTTTTGCCAGAGCTTTGCGCCCGTTCTGCCAGACGGTGTCTCCTGGGATGCCCGGCGCGACGCGGCGGCCGACCTGGTCATCGACACGGTCAACCGCTTTGCGCCGAACTTCAAACAAGCGGTGATTGCACGTCAGGTGTTGACGCCACTTGATCTGGAGCGCACCTTCGGCCTCATCGATGGCGACATCTTCCATGGGCGGCTCTCGCTGGAGCAACTGTTTACGAGCCGGCCGATGCTCGGTTACGCAGACTATCGCACCCCGATCAAGCGGCTCTACCTCTGCGGATCAGGTGCGCATCCGGGCGGCGGCGTGACGGGCGCCCCGGGATTCAATGCAGCACGGGCCATACTATGCGACAAGACTTGACCGCCCGGATGGACTCAACAGCGCCTGCCCGAAGTTACTCGGGCACGATGCCGGCCCGCTTGACCGCGGCGCCCCACTTCTGCGTCTCCGTCCGAATGAATTCGCCAAACTGCTCTGGCGTGCTCCCGACCGGTTCCGCACCGGCCTTGGCGAGGGTCTCCCGCACATCGGGCATGGCCAGAATCTTGCCGATCTCCTCATGCATGCGCTTGATGATGGCCGGCGGTGTGCCGGCCGGTGCCACCAACCCGGTCCAGCCGGTCACCGAAACAGAGGGATAGCCGGCTTCGGCAATCGACGGTACATCTGGTATCGAAGCGGCGCGGCGCGCCTGACCGACGGCCAGCGCACGCATCTTGCCCCCTCTGACATGCCCCAGCAACGCCGGCGCTGTACCGAAGATCATGTCAACCTGGCCGCCCAGCAAGTCCGTGATGGCAGGCGCTTCGCCCTTATAGGCAACGTGCAGCATCTGCGCACCGATGGCGCCGGCAAACAGTTCGGCTGCCAAATGGGATTGGTTCCCGATGCCTGCTGAGGCGTACCGTACTGCCTCCGGCTTCGCCTTGGCTGCGGCGACCAGATCGGCCACGCTGCGGTACGGTGAGGCGGCATTGACCACCAGCACAAACACAATCGAGGTGGTTTGCGTCACCGGCACAAAGTCCTTCAACGCATCGTAAGGAACCTTCTTGTAGACATGCTGGTTGATGGTCAGCGTACTCGGCGACGTCATCAGGAAGGTATGGCCGTCAGGCAAAGCACGGGCTGCGGCCTCCCCTGCGATCATCCCGTTGGCTCCGGCCCGGTTATCGACGACAACCTGCTTTCCCAGGGCGTCAGAGAGCTTTTGCCCGATCAGGCGCGCTGCAATATCAATGCTGCCACCGGCCGATTGCGAAACGATGAACTTGATCGGCTGCGAGGGCCAGGACTGCGCCAGCAACGTCGCAGGCGCAACGCCCATGCAGACCCCCAACAACACGAATCTGAACATCTTGATCATCTTGCTCTCCATGGATACAACGATTTCCGGGGGGTCGCCTCGCGCCAACCGATGATGGTCAAAGCGTGAAGTCGGTCAGCAGGCTCACGTCGTCACACGATTCTATATTCATCAGCGCATGCCGGAGCGCAGCAGCACGTTCGACGCCCCAAATCGGTTCTGCCAGTTCGCTGTACTTGCGCGCCAGCAGTTCGGGGGGATGCGGACGGCCCGGTTCACCGCTGGTAATCTCGCAATGCCCCTTCAGTGTGCGGCCATCTTTAAGGTGCAACGTCAACTCGACTCGCTGCGCCGCGGGATACGCTTGCGTAAAGGCCTCGTCTTCGGTCACCTCGACCTTTTGCGCCAGGTCCATCACCACCGGATCGGCCACTGCCTCGTCGCCAAATGCCGCCAAACCCGAACGCCCGCCGACCAGCAGGGTCGCCAGCGCAAACGGAATCGAGAAGCGCGTGCCAAACCAGTCCTTTGGTGACTTGTTGGACAGAAAAGCGGCCAGGCGGTAGGCACGGACATCAATACGCACCACGTCAGCAGGCTGGACGATTTCATCCTGCACGGTGCCCAATGCGTCGAAGAGCGCATCGATGGCCGAGTGCACGTAGCGTGCAGTCGGATAAAGCTTGAGGTAACCCTCGCGCAGGAGCCAACGTTCACCCAGGCCGGCAATCGCCAACTGCCGGTCGAAGCCATCGCCCAGGACCAGGCTGAAGGTGGTGTTCACGCCATCGGCAGGCCCGCTGAAGCCTGCTTGCGCCAACCGCACGGCCATTTGCCCCATGAATCCGCTGTGGCCAGCGTACCAGTTGCGTACGGTTGCGCCATCGAGCATGGTGTGGCGATTGGTGGCCACGCAGGTCGATGCTGCCAGGCTCGCGAGGTTGCGCAGTTTATCCGGCGCCATCCCGGTCAGCCGCGCCGTCGCCAGCGCAGCCCCCACCACGCCGAAGGTGCCGTGCGGGTTGATGATCAGCTTGACCTTGGTCGCCATGCCGATCCGGGCCACCACCTCGTAGGACAGCGCGACGGTGGCGAGCAACTCCCGTCCCGACACACGCCGCTCCTGGGCAACGGCAAGGGCAGCCGGGATCACCTGCATGCCAGGATGGCCATTCGCCAGAAAGTTGCCTTCGTCAAAATCGAACCAGGCACCGGCGATGCCGTTCAGCATGGCCGCGTCCAGCGGGTTGCAGGTGCGACCGCTGCCGATCACCCAAGCCCTCCCCGGCGCAGCGGTGTCAAGTTGTCTGGATGTGAGGGCCACAAGCTCCGGAGCGCGCATTCCGATCGCGTACACCGGCAAGGAGTCGATCAGGATGTCCTTGGCACTGGCCAATACCGGCGCAGGGATGTCGTCGTAAGCGGTTTCGCCGACGAACCGCGCCAAACGCTCCAGGTAGTCCGCTTCCGGTTTCATGTCCGGAGTATAGCTGCCGCATTTTCAGGGTCGTGCGGAAAACCGCCGAGCACCGAGCCAGACGCGCCAACCCGTTCGCGGTTAGACTTTTGCCTTTCGACCGCTTGAAGGAACCACATGGCTTTGACCAATCATCAGATTCGCCTCGCTGCCCGCCCGCTGGGCAATCCCAAACGGTCTGACTGGAGCTTCACCGAAGAAGCAGCGGGAGATCCCGGCCCCGGCGGTGTGCTGGTCAAGGTGCTGCAACTGTCGCTTGACCCGGCGATGCGTGGCTGGATGAACGAAGGCAAGAGCTACATCCCGCCCGTCGGCATTGGCGAGGTGATGCGCGCCGGCGGTGTGGGCAAGGTGATCGCTTCGAACCACGCCGGATTTGCCGTTGGCGACTATGTGGCTGGCGGGTTTGGCGTACAGGAGTATTGCCTTGTCGAAGAAGCGCAGTTGAAGCGCGTCGGCCTTGCCAAAATCGATTTGCGCATGGGCAGCCTGTCGCAGTGGCTCAATGCCCTCGGCATGCCCGGTATGACAGCCTACTTTGGCCTGCTTGAAACCGGGCAACCCAAGGCAGGCGAAACCGTGGTGGTGTCCGGTGCTGCCGGTGCGGTTGGGCAAACCGTCGGCCAGGTCGCCAAGATCAAGGGCTGCCGCGTGGTCGGCATCGCCGGCGGGCCGGACAAGTGCGACTTCGTCGTCAAGGAACTGGGCTTCGATGCCTGCATCGATTACAAGGCCGGCAGTGTGCGCGATGGCCTCAAGCAACACTGCCCCAACGGCGTGGACGTCTATTTCGACAACGTCGGCGGCGACATTCTCGATACAGTGCTGACACGTATCAACCGCAAGGCGCGCATCGTGATTTGCGGCGCGATCTCGCAGTACAACAACACCACGCCCGTAAAGGGCCCTTCGAACTACCTGTCGCTGCTGGTCAATCGGGCACGCATGGAAGGGATTGTGGTGTTTGATTGGGCCGATCGATACGGTGAAGCCGTCAAACAGATCGCACAATGGATGAAGGAAGGCAAGTTCAAGTCGCGCGAAGACGTTGTCGAGGGCCTCGCCACCTTCCCGGAGACGCTCAACATGCTGTTTGAAGGCAAGAACTTTGGCAAGCTGGTGTTGAAGGTGGCCGACGCATGAACACGTTGCGGAAAAAGAAGGCAGTCGTCGTGGGCGCGCTCGGCGTGATGGGGCGCTATATCGTCGACAAACTGGCCGCATTGCCGGAATGGGAAGTGGTCGGCCTGTCGCGTCGCAAGGGTGAAGATCGACCAAACGTGCGCTATGTATCGGTCGACCTGCTCCATCCTTACGTGCCGGATTTCGACGACGCCACCCACATCTTTTATGCGGCCTTCCAGGCCAGCGCGGGCAAGGCCGCCGACTACGCGACCAATATCGCTCCCAACCGCGACATGCTGATCCATTCTGTATCCGGTGTGGCCTCCACCTCCCCTTCGCTGGAGCGCGTGGTCCTGATCACCGGCACCAAGTATTACGGTACCCACCTGGGACCTTACCGTACTCCGGCCAAGGAATCCGATGCACGTCACTCGGGCAGCAACTATTACTTTGACCAGATCGACTGGCTGACGGCCTATCAGAAGGGCAAGGCGTGGACGTGGACTGAATTGCGGCCCCAGACTCTGTGCGGATTTGCACCCGGCACGGCGATGAGCATCGTGCCGGTGATTGCCGTGTACGCAGCCATGATGAAAGAGTTGGGGCGGCCATTCGCATGGCCTGGAAAGCCCGGCTCTGGGCAAACGATCTACCAGGTGACCGGCTCGGCCCATTTCGCCAACGCGGCGCTGTGGGCCGCCACCGCCCCCCGCTGCGCGAACCAGGCCTACAACATCACCAACGGCGACTACTTTCGCTGGTGCAACGTATGGCCGCGCCTGGCGGAAGTGTTTGACATGCCGACCGGCGAGCCGCAGCCAGTGTCCCTGACGGAGTTCATGGCGGACAAGACGCCCCTCTGGGATGCCATGGTCAGCAAGTACCAACTTGCCCCCTATCGCTTTGACGAAATCGCGGCGTGGCCGTTTGGTGATTACGTGTTCAATACGACCTGGGACGTCATGTCGGACGTCACCAAATGCCGGCTGCACGGCTTCCAGGAAGTAGTCGATTCGGAGCAGATGCTGATCGACCTGCTGCGCCAGTTCCGGCGGGAACGTATCGTGCCGTAAATGCCGGAGGGCCGCAAACGCGGCCCTCTTTCCGTGCTCTTTCCGAGTACCCCGCTGTTCAGCCGGGTCCCACAGTCAATTGCCCAGCAACGCCCCCACGGGAATGCCCAGTGCATCGCCATTGACTTTCTTGCCATCACCCAGCCTGGCCTTCGAGACATGGATGCGGCCGCTTTGCGAGCTGATCACGATCTTGCCATCACCGACCTGAACCACTTCACCGATCTTGCCCTTGACAGCACCAAAGGTTGCGACCTTCTCCAGGCGTGCCTCGTAGATCCACAATTTGGTGCCGTTGAACGTGGTCCACGCGCCAGGTGCCGGGCTGCAGCCGCGGATCAGGTTGTAGACGAGGGTCGCGTGGTTGGCCCAATTGATCTTCGATTCGGCATCACGGCACCAGCCTTCGTAGGTGGCCTCGGACTCATCTTGCGCGGTCTCGGTATGCTTGCCGGCCATGACCAGATCAGCCGCTTCGAGCATGGCGTCGACGCCCATCGGAAACAGACGGTCGAAGTAGACGGAGCCCAGCGTGTCGTCCGGCCCGATCGGGGTTTTCTTTTGCAGGATGATGGCGCCTTCGTCGAGACCGTCCGTGGGACGAAATATCGTAAGCCCGGTCTCTTTCTCTCCGCAAATGATCGGCCAGGAAATCGATGACGGACCGCGATACTTGGGCAGCAACGAAGGGTGATACTGGATCGTGCCCTTCTTCGGAATATTGACGAACTCCTGGGGGGCAAACTGCAGCACGTAGGCCATGATGCCGATGTCGGCATTGGCAGCCTTCATCGCCTCGACCGCCTCGGGCGCCTTGAGCGATTTGAACTGATGCACCGTCAGCCCTTTCTCCTGGGCAGCAACCCGAAGTGCATCCGGGCGGGCGCCTTCCTTCTCCGGCGCACAGAATACGGCAGCCACCTCATCGCCGCGCGCCAGAAGTCTCTCCAGTACCGCCTTGCCAAAGTCTTGCTGGCCAATGATGGCAACTCTCATGCCGTCTCCTGTGGCGACCCATGCAGCAGAACTTGCTAGGCCGTCTTCTTGGGTGGATTGGTAAACGCTCCCGCACTTTTCAGCGCAGCCACTTTGGCCGCATCGTACCCCAGCACCTCGGTCAGCACTTCGTCCGTGTGCTCTCCCAGCAGGGGCGAACGTTCAATCCTTGCCGGCGAGGCGGAGAGCTTGATCGGCATGCCCACGTTCCACCACTTGCCGCGCTGGGGATGATCCAGCTCGACATACATGTCACGGCCTCGCACATGCTCGTCGGTAGCCAGATCCTGCGTCGACATGATCGGGCCGCAAGGCACATCCAGCGCATTGAGGATGGTCATGAACTCGCGCTTGGTGTAGTTCTCGGCAAACTTGTTGATCAAGGTCCACATCAACTGCTGATTTTTGCGCCGTTCACCAATGGAGGAAAACTGCGGGTCGGTATCCAGGTCGGGAATGCCGACGTCCGGGCCGATGCGCTTGGCCAGCTCCGGCCACACGGCTTCCTGGACCACGACATAGATCCAGTCATTGGCACCATGCGGCCTGCAATGGATGGCATTGCCGAGTTGGCCGCCGCCGGAATCATTGCCGGCGCGCGGCACTTCATGCATCGCCTTGTAGGTCGGTACCGAATACTCCGGTAACGCCCCGTGCGTCAGACGCTGATGGTCACGAAACTTCACGCGGCACAGATTCATGACACCGTCCATCATGGCCACTTCAACATACTGCCCGATGCCGGTGCGATTGGCCTGATGCAATGCGCCCAAGAGGCCGATGGCCAGATGCAGGCCCGTGCCGGAATCACCGATCTGGGCACCGGTGACGAAAGGCGGCCCGTCAGGCACGCCGGTCGTGCTCATCGAGCCCCCCATGGCCTGGGCCACGTTCTCATAAGCCTTGAATTCGGCATACGGCCCGGAGGAACCGAAGCCCTTGATCGAGCCCATCACGATCTTCGGGTTGATCTCGTGGATCTTTTCCCAGGTAAACCCGAGCCGATCGAGCACGCCGGGGCCAAAATTCTCCATCACAATGTCGCACTTCTTGACGAGGTCGACAAATACCGATTTCCCTTCCGCCGATTTCATGTTGACCGTGATCGACCGCTTGTTGCAGTTGAGCATGGTGAAGTACAGGCTGTCTGCACCCGGCACATCCCGCAGCTGGCCGCGGGTGGCATCACCATGGGGCGGCTCAAACTTGATCACGTCGGCTCCCATCCAGGCCAGCAGCTGCGAGCAGGTAGGCCCCGCCTGCACATGGGTCATGTCGAGAATCCGTACGCCTTTGAGTGCTTCCATGCTGAGTTCCTGATCGTGACGTTGAGTTTTGCTGCAATGCGACATTTTACCGTGACGCAGACGGTGGTGGCAGCGCGCATATAATTGCGCCGTTTTCCCGCCACCACAAGGTTCCATGACCAGCATCGCGGCACACGCGCAGCGCAATACCATCCGGATTCAGTTGCGCCAGAACCGCGTGCTCAAGCAGCTCGAGGCCAAATATTGGGACGAGCTTGAACCAAAGCTGGAAGTCGTTGATTATGCCAAAGGCTCCATGCTGGTGACCCAGGGTTCGGAGGAGATGGAGCAGTTCTTCATCCTGGAAGGCATTCTGAAACGCGTCGTCGGCAACTCGGAAGGCAAGGAAATGATCCTCCGTCTTGCCGCCGAAACCGACATGGATACCAGTTACGCCGCCTGGCGCCTGGGTACGCCCACACCGTACAGTATCGTTGCGCTCACCAATGCACGCGTCGCGAAGATCCCGATGGAAGCCTGGGTGGAGTTCCTGCAGACCCACCCCGAGATGAAGAACGCATTCGAGTACGAAATCATGCAGCTCATGTCGGAAGTGATGGCGCATACCATCACCCTGCACCTGCTCGATGCGCCCGGCCGGCTGGCGCGCTTCAGCAGGAAGCACGCCAATCTTGTCGATCGCATTCCCAAGAAGGAACTGGCTGCGTATCTCAATATCACGCCGGAAACGTTGAGCCGCGTCAAGCCAAAAAAATAGGGCATCCCAAGCGGGATGCCCTGTGGGAAACGAGTCTTGCTGCAGCGCTCAGGCAGTCTTGCCTTTGGCCCTGGCGAGCAGTGAAGAAACGATCGGCCAGACCAGCAACCCGAGTGCCAGTACGGTAATGCCGCCGACCAGCCCGTTGCTGAAGAAGATGCTCAATTCGCCTTGTGATACCAGCATCGCCTGGCGGAAAGATTCTTCCGCGCGATCGCCCAACACGATCGCCAGCACCAGGGGTGCAAGCGGGTAATTGAGCTTGGAGAAGACATAGCCGATCACGCCGAATACGACCATCATGTAGACGTCGAACATCGAGCCTGCCACGGTGTAGGCACCAACTGCACAGATCACCAGAATCACCGGGGCGATGATCGCAAATGGAATGCGCAGGATGGAGGCGAACAGCGGTACGCAGGTCAGCACCACGATCAGGCCGGCGATGTTGCCCAGATACATCGAGGCGATCAAGCCCCAGACGAAATCCTTCTGCTCGGTAAACAGCAGCGGTCCGGGCTGCAAGCCCCAGATCAGCAGTCCGCCGAGGAGCACTGCCGCAGTCGGTGAACCTGGCACACCCAAGGTGAGCATCGGCAGCAGCGCACTGGTACCGGCTGCATGCGCCGCGGTCTCCGGCGCCACCACGCCTTCGACCTGCGGGTTGTTGGCGCTGCCAAAGTCGGCGCCATTCTTGCTCATGCGCTGGGCAACGCCATAACTCATGAACGAGGCTGGCGTGGCACCGCCGGGCACAATGCCCATGAAGCAGCCAATGGCACTTGAGCGCACCGAGGTCAGCCAATACTTCGGCAGTTCCTTCCAGGTTTCGAGAACGATGCGCGAATCAATCTTGGCCTTGGTGCCCCGGAACTCAAGCCCTTCTTCCAGCGTTTTCAGAATCTCGCCGATGCCGAACAAGCCGATCACGGCGATCAGGAAGTCAAAGCCCTTGAGCAACTCGGTATGCCCGAACGTCAGCCGCAACTGGCCGGTCATCTTGTCGAGGCCCACCGCCGCCAGCGCAAAGCCCAACATCATCGCAGCCACCGTCTTCATCGGATTGCCCTTGCTCATCCCGATGAAGGCGCAGAAGGTCAGCAGATACACGGCAAAGAACTCTGGCGGTCCGAACTGCAGTGCGAACTTCGCCACGAAAGGCGACAGGAAGGTGATCAGGACCACCGCCACCAGCGCGCCAATGAAGGAAGAGGTGAACGCTGCCGTCAGTGCTGCGCCCGCCCGGCCTTTCTGTGCCAGCGGATAGCCGTCAAACGTGGTCGCCACGGACCAGGGTTCTCCGGGGATGTTGAACAGGATCGAGGTAATGGCACCACCGAACAGCGCGCCCCAGTAGATGCATGACAGCAGAATGATGGCCGAGGTCGTGCCGCCAGGTGACTGCGCCATGCCAAAGGTGAGCGGCAACAAAATGGCGACGCCGTTCGCACCACCCAGGCCAGGCAGCACGCCAATGATCACACCAAGGATCACGCCAATGAACATCAGGGCCAGGTTAAACGGCGACATGGCCACCGAAAACCCGTGCATCAGGGAGTTGATTTCATCCATATCGCTCTCCTAGACCAGGCCCAGAGCCGCTTCGAGCGGCCCTTTCGGCAGTGGCACCTTGAACCAGATCTCGAACATCAGGAAGAACGTGATCATGACGCCCAGCGAAACCGGAAGGATCATCTTGATCGAGTAATGTCCGAGGCGCCACATGAAGATGGCGATAAACAAGACCGAGGCCACATAAATCCCCAGCCAGTCGATCAACAAGGTGTAGACGATCGTCGGCACGAGCACCAGCAGCACCAGACGCAGCTGGGGCACCGTGACGAAAGCGTCGCGCGACCCCTTCATGATCGCTTGAATCAGGGTGTAAGCGGCTGACAGGCACAGAACCAGGCCAATGTAAAAGGGGAAGTAGCCCGGCTGGGGCCCATCCGGCGCCCACTGATAGCCCAGGCGGATGCTGTCGTAGATCACGACAGCACCTGCCACGAGCAGCAGGAGCGCCACAACGATTTCGATGGTGCGATTGGAGGCCGCTGGTCGGCCGGCTGGTTCATTCATGGAAAGGTTCCGTCAGGTTGTAAGGCGCGCCTGCCGCGAGGCAGGCGCTGCGGGATCACAGCGTCAATACGCGCTGCTTAGCGGCCAGGAGCCAGGAATCCCGCCTCCTTCATGAGGTTGTAGTGGCGCTGTTCTTCCTTGCCCACCCACGCACGGTAGTCATCGCCGATCAGGGCGGTGGTGTTGAACGCACCTTTCTCCATGAACTCCTTCCAGTCCGGCGTGGCGCGAATCTTCTTCATCAGGTCCACGTAGTAGAAGCGCTGCTCGTCCGTCACACCCGGGGGCATGAAAATTCCGCGCAGCATCACATAGTCCACATCCACACCGGCCTGCTTGCAGGGAGGAATGTCATACCAGGACATGTTGTCGGTGACTTTCTCCCGATAGGGCATGCGCTCGTCATCAAACACACAGAGCGGGCGCAGTTTGCCGCCGCGCCACTGGGCCACTGCTTCGATCGGGTTGTTCACCGAGGCGTCAATGTGCTTGCCCACCAGTTGAACCGCCACGTCACCGCCGCCACGGAACGGAATGTAGGTAAATTTGGCGCCAGTCTGCTTCTCCAGGGCGACCGTGATGATCTGGTCTTCCTGCTTGGAGCCGGTACCGCCCATCTTGAATTTGCCCGGGCCGGCTTTCTTGGCAGCCTCGACGAACTCCTTGGCGGTCTTGTAAGGCGTGTCGGCGTTGACCCACAACACGAACTGGTCGAGAGCCATCATCGAAACCGGGGTCAGGTTCTTCCAGCTCACCGGAACACCAGTTGCCATGGGCGTGGTGAACAGGTTCGACAGGGTAATGATGATCTTGTGCGGATCGCCCTTGGCACCCTGGACCTCAAGGAACCCCTCTGCGCCCGCACCACCACCCTTGTTGACCACAATCATCGGCTGTTTCATCAGTTTGTGTTTGGTCACCACACCCTGCATGAACCGCGCCATCTGGTCGGCGCCGCCGCCGGTACCTGCCGGCACGACGAACTCGACTGCCTTGGTCGGCTCCCACGCCGCCATGACGGTGGTAGACATCGCACTGGCAGCAACCATTACGGCTCCGGCCAGCACCTTCATCGCAATTTTCAGCTTCTGTGACTTCATGTTGTCTCCTGTTTTAAGGGTGTAGCAAAACGAAACGGTAAAGGGGTAACGCAAACCACAACACAGCAATGATCAAAACAGCCCGACCACCTTGCCATCTTCATTCAAATCGATCACCTCGGCGGACGGCACCTTGGGCAGTCCGGGCATGGTCATGATGTCGCCACAAACCATCACCACGAACTCGGCACCCGCCGCAAGACGCACCTCGCGCACATTGACCATGTGTCCCGACGGCGCGCCGCGCAAGGAGGCATCGGTCGAGAACGACATCTGGGTCTTGGCCACGCAGACCGGGTAGTGGCCATAGCCATCATCCTGCAGCTTCTTGATCTGGGCACGCACCTTGGTGTCGGCAGAGATGTCGGCCGCCCCGTAGATCCTGGTAGCGATCTTCTTCATCTTCTCCCAGAGAGGATCGGCGTCCTCGTACACGAAGGAGAAGTTGTTCGGGCCTTCGCACAGCTCGATGACTTTCTGCGCCACTTCTGCCGCGCCCTTGCCACCATCGGCCCAGTGCCGGGCCAGGATGACCGGCGCACCGAGCCTGGCAAGCTTGTCACGCAGCAGCGCATGTTCCTTCTCGGTGTCGTGGATGAAGTGGTTGACCGACACCACGCACGGCATGCCGTAGTTCTTGGTGACGTTATGGACATGGCGCTCGAGGTTGGCAATGCCTTTTTCGAGCGCTTCAAGGTTCTCGGTGTTGAGGCCTTTCGGGTCGGCACCACCGTGGTATTTGAGAGCGCGCACGGTCGCCACCACCACGACCGCCGACGGACGCAAGCCGGTTTTGCGGCACTTGATGTCGATGAACTTCTCGGCGCCCAGATCGGCACCGAAGCCCGCTTCGGTCACGACGTAGTCAGCCAGCTTGAGCGCCGTCTGCGTGGCAATCACCGAATTGCAGCCGTGCGCGATGTTGGCGAACGGGCCACCATGGATGAAGGCCGGGTTGTTCTCCAGCGTCTGCACCAGGTTGGGTGCAAGTGCATCCTTCAGCAGAACCGTCATCGCCCCGTGCACCTTGAGGTCGGATGCGCGAATCGGCTTTTGGTCCTTGGTATAGGCCACGACAATGCTGCCCAGACGCTTTTTCAGGTCTTTCAGCGAAGTTGCCAGGCAGAAGATGGCCATGACCTCTGAGGCCACCACAATATCGAAACCATCCTGACGCGGATAACCGTTCGCCGTGCCACCCAAGCCGATGGTGATATCGCGCAAGGCACGGTCGTTCATGTCGACCACACGCTTCCACTGGATGCGGCGAATGTCGATGCCAAGCTCGTTGCCGTGGCTGATATGGTTGTCGATCGCCGCCGCCAGCAGATTGTTGGCAAGCGCAATGGCCGAGAAGTCGCCGGTGAAATGCAGGTTGATGTCTTCCATCGGCACCACCTGGGCATAACCACCGCCAGCGGCACCGCCCTTGACACCAAACACCGGCCCGAGTGAAGGCTCGCGCAGCGCGATGATGGCTTTTTTACCCAGGTGGTTGAGCGCGTCGCCCAGGCCGACCGTCGTGGTGGTCTTGCCTTCGCCTGCCGGAGTGGGGTTGATCGCGGTCACCAGAATCAGCTTGCCGTTGGGCCTGTCCTTGAGCGTGTCGATAAAGTCGAGCGACAGCTTGGCCTTGTAATGCCCGTAGGGCACCAAATGCTCATCGCTGATGCCCAGTTTCTCGCGCGCGACCTGCGCGATACGCTGCATGGTGGCAGCCTGGGCAATCTCGATATCCGACTTCGGCATCGCGTTCACGTCCTGTTGTGTGATGAGGCGAAGGACCCATGCACGGCATGGGAATGTAGTGTTTCGCGCAGTGCAGCAACCTTGATTGATGTCAAGAGCAACGCACGATCCGCCATCACGTTACGCCATTCTTGACACGTGTCAATTATAAAACCACGGATGCGTCAGAAACCGTTGGTGGGAGCCGCTCTCCAGCGTGTATACAAAGCTCTCGCGTGCACCTTGCGGGCGCCGCTCAAAACTGCGGCAGCGCGCTCTTGCCCCCACCATAACTGGTCAGTTCGGTCAGTTTCCCGCCCTTGGTGACCCGCACCGCACAATACTTGAACTCGGGAATCTTGCCAAACGGATCCAGTGCAGGATTGGTCAACAGGTTGGCGGCCGCCTCGTAGTAGGCGAACGGGATGAACACCGCGCCGCGCGGCGTGCTTTCGTCCGCACGCACCGTCAGCGAGACCTTGCCACGACGCGATTGAACCGTCACCACGTCACCTGCCTTGACCTTGAGTTCGGCCAGATCAGCCGGATTGAGCGCAGCGGTTGCGTGCGGTTCGATCCGATCGAGCACGGTAGCACGGCGCGTCATCGAACCTGTGTGCCAGTGCTCGAGCTGCCGCCCCGTGATCAGAACGTAGGGAAACTGGCGATCGGGTCGCTCGGCGGCGTGAATGATGTCGGCCGGTACCAGCTTGGCGCGCCCGGTTTCGCGCGGAAAATCCTCGATGAAGACAACCGGGGTGCCGGGGTCCCCCTCGTTCTCGCACGGATACGTCACCGAGGACTCGGCTTCCAGCCGTTCCCAGGTAATGCCCGCGATGGACGGCATGGCACGCCGCATCTCGTCAAAGACTTGTGCGACTCCGCTCTCCGGGCCCTGGTAATTCCAGTTCAAGCCCAGCTGTTTGGCAATTTGCTGAATGATCCACAGATCCTGCTTCGCCTCTCCCGGCGCATCGATCGCACGCCGCCCCATTTGCACCATGCGGTCCGTGTTGGTTACCGTACCGGTTTTCTCGGGCCAGGCGGACGCGGGCAATACCACGTCAGCAAGGTAGGCGGTCTCGGTCATGAAAATGTCCTGAACCAGCAGGAATTCCAGACCCGCCATGGCCTCGCGTGCGTGCGCGAGATCCGGATCGGACATTGCCGGGTTCTCGCCCTCCACATACATGCCGCGGATTTTCTGCGGATCGGTGTCCGGTGCCAGCGCCTTGTTCATGACTTCGACCACCGTGAGACCCGGCTTCTTGTCCAGCGGCATGCCCCAGAGCTTCTCGAAACGTGCATTGGCCTCCGGGTTGTCCACCCGCTTGTAGTCGGGGAACATCATCGGGATCAGCCCGGCATCGGATGCGCCCTGCACGTTGTTCTGCCCGCGCAAGGGGTGCAGCCCGGTGCCGGGACGCCCGATCTGGCCGGTAATCATCGACAGCGCAATCAGGCAGCGCGCATTGTCGGTGCCATGGACGTGCTGCGACACCCCCATGCCCCACAGAATCATCGAACCTTTGGAGGTCGCAAACGCCCGCGCCACTTCGCGGATGGTTTCGGCGGGGATGCCGCAAATCTTCGCCATCGCTTCCGGTGCGTAGCCCTGCACATTCTCGCGCAAGGCTTCGTAGCCGCTGGTGCGATCGGCAATGAATTTCTCGTCGACCAGACCCTCGGAGACGATGACATGCATGATGGCGTTGAGCAAAGCCACATCGGTATCGGGCTTGAATTGCAGGTAACGCCAGGCAAGCCGGTGCAGGTCATTCTTGCGCGGATCGGCCACAATCAGCTTGGTGCCGTTCTTGACGGCGTTTTTCATCCAGGTTGCCGCGACCGGATGGTTGGACGTCGGATTCGCACCGATCACCAGCACCACCTCGGCATGCTGCACATCCGACACCTGGTTCGACACCGCGCCCGAACCAATGCCTTCGAGCAGGGCCGCAACCGACGAGGCGTGGCACAGGCGGGTGCAATGGTCGACGTTATTGCTGCCAAAACCGGTACGGACCAGCTTCTGGAACAGATAGGCCTCCTCGTTGCTGCCTTTGGCCGAACCAAAGCCGGCCAGCGCCTGCTTGCCGTGCGTGTCGCGGATGGAACGCAGTTTGGCGCCAGCGAGGTTCAGCGCCTCTTCCCAGGTCGCTTCGCGAAAAACTTCGGATAGCCTGTCCGGGTCCATCACAAAATCGCCGGATTTGGGCGCACCTTCGCGCCGAATCAGAGGCCGCGTCAGGCGTTGCTGATGGTGCACGTAATCGAAGCCGTAGCGGCCCTTGACACACAAGCGTCCGTGATTGGCCGGGCCATCGCGGCCGTCCACCCGCACGATCCTGTTGTCCTTGACGTTGTAGGTCAGCTGGCAGCCCACACCGCAATACGGGCACACCGAATGCACCTGCTTGTCGGGCTTGATCATGCCGACATCGCGCGCCGGCATCAGGGCGCCGGTCGGGCAGGCCTGAACGCATTCGCCGCAGGCCACGCAGGTGGAATCACCCATCGGATCGTCCAGATCAAAGACAATCTTCGAATGGTCGCCGCGCATGGCATAGCCAATCACATCGTTGACCTGGCTCTCACGGCAGGCGCGCACGCAGCGCGTGCACTGGATGCAGGCATCCAGGTTCACGGCGATGGCCGGGTGGGACAAGTCGGCCAGGGGCGCGTTTTCCCGGTTCGCGGGCGCACCATCCGGCTTGAAACCCTTGGTGATCAACGGTTTCCGGGCCTTTACCCCCATCTTTCCGACCCACAGATCCAGCTCGGAATCAGGTGAGTAGGCCTGCTCCGGCATGTCCGACAGGAGAAGTTCGAGCACCATCTTTTGCGATTTCTCGGCTCGCTCCGAATTGCTGTTCACTTCCATCCCGGAAGTGGCGGCACGGCAGCAGGACGGCGCCAGCACCCGCTCCCCCTTGATCTCGACCACACAGGCCCGGCAGTTGCCATCGGCCCGCATGCCCTCCTTGTAGCAAAGGTGGGGAATTGCCACGCCCGCGCGCTTGGCGGCATTGAGGATCGATTCCCCGTCATAGGCTTCAACGGTCTTGCCGTTGAGCTTGAACTCCACCACTTCCTGGGGAACTTCGTTGCGATTGGGTGCATTCATGGAATCATTGGTCCCTTAAATTTCGTGCGGGAAATACTTGACGACGCAGCGGATCGGATTCGGCGCTGCCTGGCCCAAACCACAAATCGAGGCGTCACCCATGACTTGCGCCAGGTCTTCGAGCGTTTCGCGATCCCAGCGCGTGTCCTGCATGAGGTGGGCAGCCTTTGCGGTTCCCACCCGGCACGGCGTGCACTGGCCGCACGATTCATGCTTGAAGAAACGCATGACGTTCTGGGCCGCATCGCGCGCGCGATCCTTGTCGGAAAGAATCATCACAGCCGCCGAACCGATGAAGCAGCCATGTGGCTGCAGCGTATCAAAATCCAGAGGCACATCTCCCAGTGCGGCCGGCAAGATGCCTCCCGACGCACCGCCCGGCAGGTAGGCATAAAACTGGTGCCCCGGCAACATGCCGCCGCAGTATTCCTCGATCAGTTGCCGAACGGTGATGCCCGCAGGTGCCAGATGTACGCCCGGACGCTTGACGCGCCCGGAAACCGAGAACGAACGCAAGCCCTTGCGGCCGTTACGGCCGAACGACGCAAACCATTCCGGCCCGCGCGTGAGGATGTCCCGCACCCAGTACAGGGTCTCAAAGTTGTGCTCCAGGGTCGGGTAACCAAACAGGCCCACCTGAGCCACATAGGGGGGCCGCAGGCGGGGTTCGCCGCGCTTGCCTTCGATGGATTCGATCATCGCGGACTCTTCGCCGCAGATGTAGGCACCCGCCCCGCGCCGCAGTTCGATGTGGGGCAGCGCGCACGGGGGATCGGCCTTCAGCTTGGCCAGCTCTTTTTCGAGAATCGCGCGACAGCCGTGATACTCATCGCGCAGGTAGATATACACCGCGCCAATGCCGGTGGTCCACGCGGCGATCAGCATGCCTTCGAGGAAGCGGTGCGGGTCACGCTCCAGATAGGTCCGGTCCTTGAAGGTGCCGGGCTCCCCTTCATCGATGTTTACCGCCATCACCTTGGGGGCCGCCTCGGCACGTACGATGCGCCACTTGCGCCCGGTGGGAAAGCCGGCCCCGCCCAATCCACGCAACCCTGAATGCTCCATCTTCGCGATCAGCGCTTCGGGATCATGTTTCTGGTCCAGGCACTCGGCTGCCAGCCGGTAACCGCCCGCTTTTCGGTACGCCGCATAGCCTGTGTAGGCGGGTGCCACATCGCCTGATACGCCCACCGCATTGGCGGGATCGGTCAACGACACCGGATCGAACTGGGCGCGGTCGGTGGCCATCGGATGGCGGGAATTGCGATCCTTCGCCAGGCGCGCCACCCGCTCGACCGTCGCACACGCCACCGCGTGCTGCCCGACCGAAACGGCCGGCGCCTGCTCACACCGACCCAGGCAAGGCGCCGGGATCACCCGCACATCCTTGCCCAGCAATTTGGGCAGGCGCTCCAGCAGCTGGGTCGCACCAGCCATCTCACACGAAAGGGAATCGCACACCCTGACGGTGAGCGCAGCGGGTGCTGCGGCACCATCCTTGACGATATCGAAGTGGTGATAAAACGTGGCCACCTCATACACCTCGGCCATGGACAACGCCATTTCGCTGGCCAGGGCCACCAGGTGCCGATCGGCCAGATGGCCGAACGCGTCCTGAATCAGGTGCAGATGTTCAATCAGCAGATCGCGACGGCGCGGAGCGGAGCCCAGGAGCTTGCGCACCTGTGCCAGCGCTGCCTCGTCAACCGGCCTGCCCTTGGGCTTGGTTTTCGCCCTCAATGCACGCTCGACTGCCTTGAGAGGAATGGAACTGGAAGTGCCCATGGGGAAGAATCCTTGTCAACAGATACGCAAGCTCTCGGGGCCGCACCGGATTGGCAAGCCCCCGCAAGACAAAACTTCGCGAGGGTAGAGGGCTTGGGGCTTTGCAGCATTGACTCAGGTCAAACTGCGAAAAGGCCCCGGATCCAGCGCTGCGACTTGCCCGTCAGAACTTGATCGGCGGGAAAAGATCGTCCAGCGGCGCTTCGTCCTCCACCGGATTGGCTTCAAATCCCCCCGAAATCTCGACCGTCTTGTCCATGTCAAACTCCTGCGGAAGCACGTGCGCAGGCGGCTTGGCAGGCTTGGGAGGCGCGGCCGGGGGCAAGCCGAACGCCGAAGCAGATGCCGTCGTGGACGGAACGGCAGGGAACAACTCTTCGGTGAAGCCCGGTTCGGCATCCGCCTCGGATTCGCTTTCGAACCCCCCTTCGAGCATCACGGTCTTGTCCGGATCAAATGCGGGCGCCTTTTTCGGTTTGGGCGGCGGCGCGGCCGGGCGCGCCGGCGGAGCGGGTTCTGGCGGCCGTTCAAATGATTCAAAGGCGGTCGTGCCGGCAAAATCCGGGGCCAACTCTGTCGTCAGAAGGCTCGAGGCGGGCATCCTATCTTGACGAGGCAACGGCGCCGGCTCCAGATGGGCATGGGTAAACGCCGTGGTGGCGGAGAAACTGGGCGCCATCTCCGTCGTCAGCATGCTGTTGGCAACCGAGCCACCCGGCTCATCGGGCATCGTGGGGGGGCCAAGGTCTGCAGAGGAGAAGGCCGTTGTGCCGGCAAAATTGGGCGCCATTTCAGAGGTTGCCGAACCCTGGTGCACATCAAAGGCGGGCATCAGTTCTTCCGGCTCAAGCTCGTGCGGACTGCGCGACGAATTCGCGCCCGCATCATCCATCGCGGTGGTGGACATGAAATTCGGCGCCATCTCGGCGGTGGAAAACGCCGTCGTGGCCGAAAAGCGCGGGGCCATTTCGCTGGTCAGCATGTCGTCAGGGGTCATCTGACTGACCGGCTTCGGTTCGGGAGGCTCCTGCAGGGTCCGTTCTTCCTCCGGAATCAAGGGGGGAAAGTCCTCCGCCCCGCCGGTTGCCGGCCCCAAATCGAATCCGCCAGGCGCCCCCGCGGCCGCGCCACTGCCCCCCAGCGCCAAGGCCGCGATCGCGGCGGCTGCGGCAGCAGGCATGGGCTGCACCAGCACGGCGGGTCTCGCAGGCGCCTTCGGCGCTGCCGGAGCCTGCCCCACTTGTGCAGCAGGAAGCGTGGGCGGCGGTGTGGCCACCGCCGGTGCGGCTGGCTGCCCTTTCGGGCCACTCGGCACTGCATGCAGGGGCGCGCGCTGCGGCTCGGCGGC
This sequence comes from uncultured Burkholderiales bacterium, assembly GCA_964443245.1. Classification (GTDB taxonomy): domain Bacteria; phylum Pseudomonadota; class Gammaproteobacteria; order Burkholderiales; family JAEUOS01; genus CANJDH01. The sequence continues at coordinate 29,343 of CAYUEG010000023.1, forward strand.
CGGTGGCGGCACCGTCAGGGTATTGGCATCCACGGCGGCAAACGCCCCCCATCCCAGCGGCTTTTCCGGTGCGGCCTTGGGTGCATCCATCACTTCGGGTACGGCTTCGACCGGTGCCTCGCGGGCCGGATGAATCGCCGGCGGGCTGACCTGCTTGGCCAGTTGGATCACGCGGCGCATCCGTCGGAGTACCGTATCGGTCGCCAGGCGATGCATTTCCTCGCTCAACTCCTCCGTCGCGTAGAGGAATGCCGCCGGGTTGACTTCCAGGTAGGTCACCTTGTCCAGGGTCGTGGCAGTGCTGGTGCGCTTGACATCCGGCTCGCTGTCGAGCCACTCCGTAATGCCTATCAGATCCCCTTTGGAGGCGATCGTCAGCGCCTTGGCGCCGTTTTCGATTTCGACGTGGCCTTCCAGCACAATGCCGAAGGAATTGCCTTCCTCACCTTCCTGCATGATGACCTTGGCGGGCGGGTATTCGCGCCAGTTGGAGACGCGCAACAATTCCCACACATCCATGTCATCCAGCTTGCCCAGCAAGGGCAAGGCGCGCAGCGCTTTCCAGCGCGCATCCAGGTTGATGCTGGGATCCAGCTTGACCCGCTGGTAAGGCGCGTCGGACAAATCCTTGGCCAGATGCGCACCGAGGCGGTAACGCGAGTACAGGTCCTTCTCCATCGCCTTGGAAATCACGTTGTGCGTGAACTCGGGCAGGTCCGGATTGAGTTGTGTGACCGGCACAGGCTCGGTATTGATGATCTTGTACACCAGGGACGCGGTGTTCTTGGCACGAAACGGCAGTCGTCCGGAAAGCAGTTGGTAAAACATCACCCCGAGCGAATACAGGTCGGTCTGGTGATTGAGGGTATAGCCCTTGATCTGCTCCGGGCTCATATAGGCCGGCGAACCCAGGCCGTTGATGTAGGTTGAATCGATGTCGACGTTCTTCTTGGTATTGAGCGCCAGACCGAAGTCCATCACCTTCACATCGCCGTTCTCGCACAGCATCACGTTGGCCGGCTTGATGTCGCGGTTCACCACACCGCGCCGATGGGCATAGTCCAGTGCCACCGCCACCTTGTGCATGATGTCGACCACTTTCTGCACCGGCAACAGCTTGTCCATGGTCACGTAGGCATCGAGCGTCTTGCCCTCCAGATGCTCCATCACCAGATAAGCACGATCCTCTTCAACCTTCCAGTCGAATACCTTGGTGATGTTGGGGTGGTCAAGCTGGCTCGCCACCCACGCCTCGGTAGCGAAAAGCTTGCGAAACCGGCGCGAGAGCTTGCTGGTTTCGTCGTTGAAGTTGACGACCTTGACCGCCGCCTGCGCCGGCTTCGGCTTGTCCTGCTCGACGTTCAAATCCGGGAACGAACCGTCCGATTCGTTTTCCTGCACCGCGGCACGCTCGAACACTTTTTCGGCCAGGTAGACGATGGACGTGGCGCCGCGCCCCAGCTCGCGAATGGCTTGGTAGTCGCCAAACTTCAGGTTGGCAATTTCGGATTCCGACATCCCAACAAGTTAGCACAAAGCCGCAACTTTGGCGTCTACCCGCATCCGGCGATTTCTCCCGGATTTGGTGCTGGCGCAACCCGGAGTTGCTCGGCTATACTTTCCCGCATCAAGGTGGCGCAAGACCATCTATTCATTTTCACCCTTCCGAAGATTAGGAGACCCACAATGCAACGTCGTGACTTTATTAAACACGGTGGTATCGCCGGCGTGCTGGCGGCAGGCACTGCCCCGGCATTCGCGCAAAACCAGCCGATCAGCTGGCGCATGACATCCAGCTTCCCGAAAAGCCTGGATACGCTGTACGGCGCCAACGAACAGGTTGCCAAGCGGGTTGCCGAGTTGACCAACAACCGCCTGCAACTGAAAACCTTCGCCGCGGGTGAAATCGTGCCCGGCCTGCAGGTCCTTGATGCAGTGCAGAACGCCACGGTAGAAGTGGGCCAGACAGCCCTGTACTACTATTTTGGCAAGGACCCCGCGTTCGGCTTTGCCAGCTGCCTGCCGTTCGGCCTCAATACCCGCCAGCAAAACGCCTGGTGGTATTACGGCGGTGGCGAACAGCTGTACGCCGAGTTCCTGAAGAAATACAACTGCGTGGCGTTCCCTGGCTACAACACCGGCTGCCAGATGGGTGGCTGGTACCGCAAGGAGATCAAGTCGATTGCCGACATCAAGAATCTGAAGATGCGCATCGGCGGCCCCGGCGGCGTGATCCTGAACCGCATGGGCGCCACACCCCAGCAGATCGCCGGCGGCGACATCTACCCGGCACTGGAGAAAGGCACGATCGACGCGGCCGAGTGGGTAGGCCCGCATGACGACGAGAAGCTGGGCTTCAACAAAGTGGCCAAGTTCTACTACGCACCGGGCTGGTGGGAGTGCAACTCGATGGGCCACTTCATCGTCAACGACAAGGCCTGGGCGACCCTCTCCAAGGAACTGCAGCACGCATTCATCACGGCGTGCCACGAAGCCAACGTCATGACGATGGCCAAGTACGACCACCTGAACCCGCTCGCCCTGCGCAAACTGGTGGCGGGTGGTACTCAGCTGCGTGTGTTCCCGCGCGATGTGCTGCAGGCCGCCTACAAGGCTGCCAACGAGCAGTATGCCGAGTGGGCGGAGAAATTCCCCGAGTTCAAGAAGATGTACGAGCCGTGGGAAAAGTACCGTGGCGACCAGGCCGCGTGGTCCCGCGTTGCCGAAGGCACCTTCGACAACTTCATGGGCTCGATCAGTGCCGGCGGCGGCGCCGCCAAAGGCGCTCCGGCTGCACCGGCCAAGAAAGGCTGATTCTGCCGGTTCACACTGGCGGGGCAATCACCCCCGCCAGTACGCATCTGGTGCACCAATGAAAAAACCGCCGCAAGGCGGTTTTTTCATTGCTTTTTCACTGTTGCATTGAGCGCGAGCCTGTGAGGCACCGCAGCCTCCCACGGGCCCGCTGCAATCAAACCGGCGAGGCGTGGCGCAGTAGAGCGGGGCAGCAAACCGGCCCGCCCCCAGCGGGCGTCGTCTCGCCGAACCCTATTTCTTCCCGGGCTCCTCGGCGGGGGGCTTGGCGCCGTCTACCGGTGCCCCATCCTTGGGCGCATCCGTCGATGAGGTGCCACCCATGGATTTCTGCAAATCGCCGAAGGCCTGCTCCTGGGCTTTTTCAGCGGCTTCGGCATCCTTGGCGGCATCGCCCGAGCCCGGATCGCTGTCTGACGGCAACTCGATTCTCACCTTGTCCAGATCGACCTTCAGGTCCTTGTCGAGAAACACGGTGACCATCTTGGGCATCGCCACCACCACCGCCACCATCATGAGCTGCATGATGACAAACGGGATCGCTCCCCAGTACATGTCGGTCGTCTTGACCTCCTTCGGCGCCACGCCACGCATGTAGAACAGCGCAAAACCGAACGGCGGGTGCATGAACGAGGTCTGCATGTTGACGCACAGGATCACGCCGAACCAGATCAGGGCTGCGTGCTCACCGACGATCGGCGCCAGCATCTTCTGGGCAACCGGCGCCAGCATCGGCACGATGATGAAGGCGATCTCGAAAAAGTCGAGGAAGAACGCGAGGAAGAACACAAACAGGTTGACGACCAGCAAGAAACCCCAGGCGCCACCCGGCAGGCCCGACAGCAGGTGCTCCACCCACAGGTTGCCATCCACGCCCTGGAACACGATCGAGAAGCAGGTCGAACCGATCAGGATGAATGCCACCATCGCCGTGATGCGGGCGGTCTGCTGGTAAGCCTGACGCAGCAGGTTGCGCAAATCCGTGATCATGACGGCGCGGTAGCACATCCACGCCACGCTCAAATACACGATGGTGAACATGCTTTTGAACACCAGGGACTTGGGCGCCATGTAGAACGCGGCAACACCACCGAAAACGGCCAGCACGCCGACCTGGAAGAAGCGCATGCCGAAGCGGCCGATGTCCTTGTGGCGCACCACGGCCAGCACGATGGCACCGATGGCGCCCATCGCGCCGGCCTCGGTGGGGGTCGCGATGCCGAACATCATGGTACCCAGCACCAGGAAGATCAGTACCGCCGAAGGCACGATGCCGGCCAGGCACTTTTTCCAAAGAGGCCATCCCACCAGGGTCAGATCCGATTTGGGAATTGCCGGCAGCGCGTTCGGCCTGACCAGGGTCAGGAGGAAGGTGTAGGCGGCAAAAAAGGCGATCTGCATCAGCGAGGGGCCCCATGCGCCCAGATACATGTCACCAACCGATTTGCCGAGCTGGTCAGCCAGCACCACCAGCACCAGCGACGGCGGCACCAGCTGGGTGATGGTGCCGGACGCTGCCAGCACGCCGGTGGCGTAGCGCATGTCGTACTTGTAGCGCATCATGATCGGCAGCGAAATCAGCGTCATCGCGATCACCTGTGCCGCCACTGTCCCGGTCACCGCACCGAGGATGAAGCCGACGATGATCACCGAGTACCCAAGGCCACCGCGCACCGTGCCGAACAACTGCCCCATCGATTCGAGCATGTCCTCGGCCAATCCACATCGCTCCAGAATGGTCCCCATGAAGGTAAAGAAGGGGATGGCCAGGAGCAGATCGTTGGAGAGGATGCTGCCGAAGATGCGCCCGGGAATCGCCTGCAGGAAGGCCGGTGCGAAGTAACCCCACTCGATGGCGAAAAAGCCGAAAAACAGGCCGACTGCCGCCAGCGAAAAGGCGACGGGGTAGCCAAACAGCATGAACAGCACCAGCCCCGCAAACATCAGGGGCGGCAGATACTCCAGTGGAATTGCCGGGATCATTGGTCTGGCCTTTCGTATGCGGCCAGTTCAACCTTCAGGCCTTCGAGAACAGCGATGCGCTTGATGATTTCGGACAAGCCCTGCAGGAACAGCAGGAAAAAACCCAGCGGGATGATGAACTTCACCGGCCAGCGGATCAGGCCGCCGGCGTTGGTAGAGGTTTCATTGCGCACCCACGAATCGAGAAAGAAGGGCCAGGAGTAGTAGCCGATCACCGCACAAGCCGGCAGCAGGAACAAGACGCCCCCGATGATGTCCACCCAAGCCTGCTGTTTCGGTGAAAGCTGCATGAAGAACACATCCACCCGCACGTGTTCGTTCTTCTGCAGGGTGTAGGACGCGCCAAACATCACGACCACCGCAAACAGGTACCACTGCAATTCCAGCCAGGCGTTGGAACTGAGGTCAAAGGCATAGCGGATCATGGCGTTGGCTGCGCTCACCACACAAGCGATCAGCACGCTGGCATTGGCCAGCACGCCGAGCTTGGCGTTGACCCAATCCACCGCTTTCGAGAATTTCAACAGGTATTCCATGTGAGGCGGGGCTCCCTCTGCTGATGTTTTGGTGACGTTCTGGTGACGTTCTGGTAACGGTTTCTGCGGCAAGCTCCGCGCAGGTGGCGTGGATTCTAACGGTTTCGCCGGAATTGTGGCGAAATGATGACAACCACCCCAGCGGGCTTATTCGCCCGCAATCGTCATGCGGTCAATCAGGACCGAACCGCAGGTGGTACTGCCACGCGTGATCAGGTCGCTGCCGGCCGCCGCCACGCCCATGAACATGTCCTTGAGATTGCCGGCGATGGTGATTTCTTCCACCGGATAGGCAATCTCCCCGTTTTCCACCCAGTAACCGGCGGCGCCACGCGAGTAGTCTCCCGTCACCATGTTGATGCCATGGCCGATCAGGTCCGTCACCAGAAGCCCGGTACCCAGGCGCTTGAGCATCGCGGCGAAATCATCGTCGACGGTGGGCTTGAGCAACAGATTGTGCGCCCCGCCGGCGTTGCCGGTACTCACCATGCCCAGCTTGCGCGCCGAATAGCTGCCGAGAAAATAGCCCTGCAGGCGGCCATCACGGATCACGTCGCGCTTGGTGGTGCGCACCCCTTCGTCATCAAACGGGCCGGTGGCAAAGCCCTTGGGGGTACCGGGGTCCTCGGTCAACTGCACATGGGAAGGAAAGATCTGCTTGCCCAGCGCATCGACCAGGAACGACGTCTTGCGGTACAGGCTGCCGCCACTGGCGGCCGACACCAGCGCCCCGACCAGGCCGCCGGCCAGCGGTGCCTCGAACAGCACCGGGCACTGGCGCGTCGACAGTTTGCGGCTGCCCAGCCGTGCCAGCGCGCGCCGGGCGGCATAGTCGCCAATCTGCCGCACCGGTGGAAACCCGGCCGCATCGCGTGCCGAGGCGTACCAGTCATCGCGCTGCATGCCGCTCTTGTCGCGGGCACTGCGTGCCGCAATCACCGAACACGATACGTAGTGGCGCGAAGAGGCGAACCCGCCCAGGAAACCATGGGTGTTGCCATACACGAACTGCGACTGCTGGGCGGACACCGTCGCCCCTTCGGAATTACGGATCATCGGGCTGACATCCAGCGCCGCCGCCTCGGTTTCACGCGCCAGTTCGATCGCGCCAGGCACGTCGATATCCCACGGATAGAGCAACTGCGGATCGGCCGGGTCACGCGCCAGCAAGGCCGGATCGGCCAGCCCGGCACAGTCGTCCTCGGCGGTAAAGCGGGCGATGTTGCGCGCGGCTTCGACGGTGGTCTTCAGTGCAGCTGAAGAAAAATCGGAGCTGCTGGCAAAGCCCTTGCGCTGCCCGATGTACACGGTGACCGAGACACCCTTGTCCCGGTTGTGCTCGATCGTTTCCACGTCGGCACGGCGCACGGTCACGGAAAGGCCGAACCCCTCAGAAACCTCGACTTCCGCAGCGGTGGCGCCCTGCGCCTTGGCCTCGGCCAGCACCTCGGCGGCCATGGCACGCAGGTGGTCGGGGGAAAACGAAAATCGGGGAGCAGCCATCAAGTGGGGATTCCGTAAGCGGTAAACCTATAATTATAGGTTCTCCCCCTTGCGGTACCCCTCATGTCGCGCGGCACCCTGATCGACCCGTCGAAATCCGAACACGATGCCTTTGACTATGGCGATCGCCCGAGCAAGTCGCAAAAGAAGCGCGACAGTACCGCCGCGCAGGAACTGGGGGAGGAAGTGGCCGCATTGCCGCGCGACAAGATCGAATCCCTGGGGCTGCCGGAGAAGTTGCAGGAAGCCCTGATCGAAGCCGCGCGCATCACCGCCCACGAAGGGCGCCGCCGGCATATGCAACTGATCGGCAAACTGATGCGCAATATCGATCCGGTGCCGATTCGTGCCGCCCTGGAAAAATTCGCCGGCTCGTCGAAACAGGAAGTGGCCGACATGCATCTGGCCGAGCGCTGGCGCGAGCGCCTGCTCAAGGAGCCCGATGCCCTCGCCCTGTTTGCCAACGAATATCGCGACATCGATCTCCAGCAACTGCGCACCATGATCCGCAATGCGCAAAAGGAACAGGCGCAGAACAAGCCGCCACGCGATTTTCGCAAGATCTACCAGTTCGTGCGCGAAGCGATCGATACCCGGAGAGCTATCGGGAGCGGCAGCGCCGCGAGCGTCAATGACCTCACCAACGCTTCTGGCGAACTTCCCGGGGAAACCGAAGAATGAATCTGCTTGACCGCCCGCTCAAGGTGGGCCTGATTTCAGCGAGCGACCGCGCCTCCGCCGGCGTGTACCAGGACGAAGGGCTGCCCGGCCTCAAAAGCTGGCTCGATGGCGCCCTGCTCACACCTTGCGTATATGTGGAGCGTTTGATTCCGGATGAACAGCCGGTCATCGAACAAGCCCTGGTCGAGTTGGTGGACGCCGAGCGTTGCGACCTCGTTCTCACCACTGGCGGCACCGGCCCGGCCTGGCGCGATGTCACCCCGGAAGCCACAAAGGCCGTGGCGCACAAGGAAATGCCCGGCTTCGGCGAGCAGATGCGCCAGATCAGTCTCAAGTTTGTGCCAACGGCCATCCTGTCGCGCCAGATTGCGGTGATTCGCTACCACCCGTATCCAGGCCCGGATGTGGGCTCGGACAAGCGCACCGGCGCGCTCATCATCAACCTGCCGGGCCAGCCCAAGGCCATCAAGGAAACGCTGGAAGGCCTGCGCGACAAGGAAGGCCAGCTCGTCATGGGCGGCATTTTTGCCGCCGTGCCCTACTGCATTGACCTGATCGGCGGCCCCTACATTGAAACGGACGAAGCGGTGTGCAAGGCGTTTCGCCCCAAAGCCGCCGTGCGCGCCCGCGACACCCTTCCCCTGAAGGCAAAAGCATGACCCAACTGCTCGAATCGGTGGAAGTGTCCACCGGCCCCCACCCTTCCGCCACCGTGATCTGGATGCACGGCCTGGGCGCCGATGGCTA
>CAYUEG010000024.1:0-37215 GCA_964443245.1 uncultured Burkholderiales bacterium
GAGAACATGCTGCGCGCCGACGTCTGCAACGCGGTGGAAGAGCTCGGCCAGTTGCTCGACCACACCGGGCCGGTGGCCGCCTCGGAGCGCAATGCGGCGCGCATCTTCAATGCCGACCATTGCTTCTTCGTCACCAACGGCACCTCCACCTCGAACAAGATGGTGTGGCACTCGACGGTGGCACAGGATGACATCGTGGTGGTCGACCGCAATTGCCACAAGTCGATCCTGCACTCGATCATCATGACCGGCGCGATCCCGGTGTTCCTCACGCCCAAACGCAACCACCTGGGCATCATCGGGCCGATTCCACTCGAAGAATTCAAGCCGGAAAACATCCAGAAGAAGATCGAAGCCAATCCGTTCGCCCGCGCCGCCTTCGCCAAGCACGGCCGCAAGCCGCGCATCCTGACCATCACCCAGAGCACCTATGACGGCGTGATCTACAACGTCGAAATGCTCAAGGACGTGCTGGGTTCCTACATCGACACCCTGCACTTCGACGAAGCCTGGCTGCCGCACGCCACCTTCCACGATTTCTACAAGAACATGCATGCGATCGGCCGTGATCGGCCGAAAAGCAAGGACGCGCTGATTTTCGCGACCCACTCCACCCACAAGCTCTTGGCCGGCATTTCGCAGGCCTCGCAGATCATCGTGCAGGAATCGGAGACGCGCAAGCTGGACCGCCACGTGTTCAACGAGGCTTACCTGATGCACACCTCGACCAGCCCGCAATACTCGATCATTGCCTCGTGCGACGTGGCCGCCGCCATGATGGAACCGCCGGGCGGCACCGCGCTGGTCGAGGAATCCATCAACGAAGCGCTCGATTTCCGCCGCGCCATGCGCAAGGTGGACGACGAATGGGGCAAGGACTGGTGGTTCAAGGTCTGGGGCCCGAATGCCCTCAATGGCGACGGCATCGGCAAGCAGGAAGACTGGATCCTCAAGAACAATGACAAGTGGCACGGCTTCGGCGAACTGGCGCCAGGCTTCAACATGCTCGATCCGATCAAGGCCACCATCATCACCCCGGGCCTGGACGTTTCCGGCAAATTTGCCAAGACCGGCATCCCCGCGTCGATCGTCACCAAGTTCCTTGCCGAGCACGGCGTCATCGTCGAGAAGGCCGGCCTGTATTCGTTCTTCATCATGTTCACCATCGGCATCACCAAAGGCCGCTGGAACACGCTGGTGACCGCCTTGCAGCAGTTCAAGGACGATTACGACAAGAATGTGCCGCTGTGGCGCATCCTGCCCGAGTTCTGCGCCGGCAACCACGGCAAGAATGCCCGCTACGAAGCGGTCGGCCTGAAAGACCTCTGTCAGCAGATCCATGACATGTACAAGGCCAGCGACGTGGCCAGGCTGACCACCGAGATGTACCTGTCGGACATGCAGCCGGCAATGAAACCTTCCGAAGCATTTGCCATGATGGCCCACCGCGACATCGAACGCGTCGACATCGATCACCTGGAAGGCCGCGCCACCAGCGTGCTCCTGACCCCCTATCCACCGGGGATTCCGTTGCTGATCCCGGGCGAGCGTTTCAACAAGACCATCGTCGAGTACCTCAAGTTTGCCCAGGCGTTCAACGAGAAGTTTCCCGGGTTCGAGACCGACATTCACGGTCTGGTGAAGGAAGAGCGGGACGGCAAATCCCATTACTACGTCGATTGCCTGCGCACCGCCTGACCCCGCCCGCCGCGCCGGGTCGATTCCGGAGGATTTGTTCAGGGTTTTTGCTATAATGCTTGGCATGCGGCTGTAGCTCAGTTGGATAGAGTACTTGGCTACGAACCAAGGGGTCGTGGGTTCGAATCCTGCCAGCCGCGCCAAAGAAAACGAAGGGCCGCTTTTGCGGCCCTTCTGCTTTTCTGGTCTACTTGCGCCACTCTCTTCTGCGCAAGGATGATCATGGCCCACCTGTTCCGCCCCCTGACGTTCCTGCTGGCAGCGCTGGCCGTGGCTTCTGCCCCCATCGCGATGGCACAGTACCCGGACAAGCCGATCCGCATGATCGTGCCGCAGGCGCCGGGCAGCGCTACCGACACGGCGGCACGCATTCTGGCCACCGCACTGGGCCCCCAGCTGGGGCAGCAGATCATCATCGAGAACCGGCCAGGTGGTGGCTTTACCATCGGCCTGGACCTGGTGGCCAAGGCGGCGCCGGACGGTTACACCATCGGCATGGGGCCGGTGGGTGCGCTGGCAATCAGCCCGAACATGATGGCCAAGCTGCCTTACGACATCGAAAAGGATTTCCAGCCGATCGCGCTCGTCACCAAGGGACACCTGCTGCTGGCCGTGGCGCCGAACCTGCCGGTCAATTCGGTGGCCGAGCTGGTGGCCTACGCGAAGAAGCATCCCGGCAAGCTCACCAATGCCTCCTCGGCCAATGGCTCGCCGGGCCATGTGGGCGGCGAGTTGTTCAAGCTGCTTTCAGGCACACAGATTGTCCATGTGCCCTACAAGGGCGGTGCGCTGGCCATCAATGATCTGATGGCAGGCCAGGTCGACGTGATGTTCGAGAGCTTGAATTCGATTGCCCCGCATGCCCATTCGGGCAAGGTGAAAGCGCTCGGCGTGAGCGGCATGCGGCGCTCGCCTGCCTTTCCCAATCTGCCCACCATCGCCGAGGCCGGCGTGGCCGGCTATGACGCTCCCACCTGGACCGGCGTCATCGCACCGGCCGGCCTGCCCAAACCGATTCTGGAACGACTGAACACCGCCGTCAACCGCGCCATTCAGTCACAGGCCTTCAAGGAACGCTTCGGCACCATCGGCGATGAACCTGCGGGCGGCACACCAGAGGAATTCGGCACGCTGATCCGGGTCGAGTTGGCCAAGTGGCGCGATGTCGTCAAACGTTCCGGCGCCAAGTTTGACTAAAGACAAGCAAAAAAAGTCGTGGTGCACCCTTCAGGAATTGCCGGCTGTTGCCGTTAACTCCGACACGCAAGGCCGCAATGCGGCCTTGCGCATGAACATTTGTCAGGCAAACCCGGCCAAAGCCGGCGACGCAAAGCTTCCGGGCTAAGGGACATGTCGTCCTATGCCAGCGGGGCTGCCTGCACCGCACCTGCCGGTGCGGTTGCGCCGCGGCTGCGTCCCCTTGAGTGGAACCGCACGCATGCGCAACAGAACATCCATACGAATCTGCCTGGTATCGGCATGCCTGGCCCTCATGGGATTGGCCACGCCGGGCATCGCATGGTCGCAATGCGCCACCAGCATGACGGCCGCCAATGAACTGGTGATCAGGACCGGTGCCGGGCCTTGCGATGCTGCCAGCCTGAGACAGGGCGTCACCCACGCCGTGAGCGCAGCAAACGCTGCGGAAGCGGGTGCCGGTGCCAGTACGGCCAGGACAGGCGCGCTGGCGGATATAAGGCTGAGTCCGGCCCAGTCCGCTCTGTGGCGCCTGGGCCAGATCAACACCAAACCTCAAAACACCACCATCGTGATGCCCGGCATGGCGGGCAAACCCTGAATGAGCGCGCGTGGCGATCTCACGCCACCACTGCGCGCAGCCACAGAATCAGCGGCAGTGACTTGCGGAAGCCCTCCACGATTTCCTTCTTCACGGCCGCCGGGGTCTTGCCCTTGACGGGCGTTTCCGTCCAGACGATGAAGCTCTTCTGCTTGATGTATTCGATGTAGGGCGCATCGGACGCAAAGCCCTTGGGCGGGCGCGCCAGTTTGCCCTCGTCAGCAAAGGCCTTGTAGTGGTTCCACAAGGTGCGCGCCTTGAGGAGCTTGCCGAAGCTGGCCGGGTCCGTCGCGATTGCCGTGCGGATCTTCTTCAGCACATCCGCAGGCGGCAGGTAGCAGCCTCCCGCCACCAACAGCTTGCCCTGGTGGTCCAGGTGCAGGTAATAGTGGGAACCCGGGTCCTTCTTGCCGCCCGGCGCGATCACGGCCGAAAAGTGCGTCTTGTAGGGGCTCTTGTCCTTGGAAAAGCGGATGTCACGGTTGATGCGAAACAGCGCCTTCTTCGCTTCCTGCCCCTTTACTTTGGGATCGAATTTGGCCGTCTCGGCGATCACCTCGGCCACCAGCTGGACGAACTCGGCGCGCAGGATGTCGTAGGAAGGCTTGTTCATCACGAACCAGGCGCGATTGTTGTTCTCGGCCAGGCCGGAAAGGTAGTTGACGAGTTCGCGGGTATTCATGGCGGTGTGGCAGGGCAAGGCAATTTCTCATGATACGAAACTTTGCCGGCCGGTGGCGGCGGCCAGCTCTCGTCTGCCGCCGGAAGTCGCTTCAGGCACTTGGTAAGATGGACTCCACTTGCGCATCTGCGCGGCATCGCTACATGAAAGGCACGCACCATGGCATTGCTCCTGGCTGGCAGCTTTCTCATCGCGCTCGGCGTGTTTTCCGGCGCGGTGCTTGTCCTGGTTCCACTCGGTCTGGTCGCATGGAAAGCAGGTACCGTGCTGTGGGTACTGTTCCCGCTATTCAGCGTTACCGGTTACATCCTCTTTGTCATGGGTGGCCGGGTGGCGCAGATTCGCCCGCTCTCGGTCACCGTCTCCGTCGTGTTGCTGCTGCTGGCGATGGCAGCCGCTACTGCACTGGTGATGCAGGCCGCCGCCGTGGTACCCGTAACGGGTGACACCCTTTCTCTCTGGTATGTGCTGGGCGTGGCGGGGGTCTTGGGCATCATGGGAGCTGCCTCCTTCAGCAAGAGGCCTGACGACGCGTGAACAGCGCCAGCCCGGCCAGCCAACACCGGCAACCTGCCTTGACCGTGGCCGTGCTGGGTGCCACTGGTGCCGCCGGCCGCGCCTTCTGCCCTCTTGCCAGCGCTAGCGGTTTCACCCTGCGCACCGAGCGCACCGACATCTTCGACCTGGAGGCCCTGACCACAGCGCTGCAGGGCTGTGATGCAGTGGTCAACCTGGCCACCTCCATTCCCTCTGCGGGTGGGCGCGGCAACTGGGACACCAACGACCGCATCCGCCGTGAAGGCACGGCCAACCTGATCGCCGCATGTGCCGCAGCCCGCGTGCCTCTCCTGGTACAGCAGAGCGTGGCCATGCTGCATTGCGTGAGCGACACGCGGCCGCAGAACGAAGAGGATGCGATGGAAGGCTATGGCCGCATCGCCTCCGCTTTCGACATGGAAGCGCTCCTCGCTGCCGCCCCGCTGGATGCGCGCCTGGTGCGCGGCGGTGGTTTCTACGGCCCCGGTACGGGACGCGAAGAAGCTTGGCAGGCCGAAGTACGCAATCCAGCCTTCCGCATCCCCGGTGACGGTACTGCGTGGCTCTCGCCGGTACACGTGGAAGACTATGGAGCCGCATTGCTGGCTGTGCTCCAGAACGGCCTGCCGCACACCGCCTACATTGCCTGCGAGGACCAACCGCTTCAACTCTCCCAGCTGTACGGCGCGCTTGCCCGGCAAGCGGACATGCCGACACCGGAAAGCGGCGGGCCGCAATTCATCCGCTCGTTTCGCACCAGCAATGCCCGCCTGAGAGGTTTGGGCTGGGCACCGCAGCATGCCCTGCATGAAAGCCTGGCACTCCGCCCGGACCAACGCCCCATTCCGGTACGGCCTTAAGAAGCGCTCCCACCAACGGTTTTCATGATGGATATCGGCGTTATCCTCGGCATCTTCATTGCCTGGCCGATTCTGGCGCTGGTACCGAGCACGGCCTTTACCGTGATGTATCTGCACTACCGGCGCCTGCCTGTCCTACTGGCTGCGCTCGGATGGATGGCTTACTTTGCCTATGAGCAGGCAATCAAGATGCGCCTGCTGTGCTCCGGCGAATGCAATATCCGTGTCGATTTATTGTTGTTCTATCCGCTTCTGCTGCTACTTTCGATTCGTGCGGTGATGGCGTACTTCACGGCCCGGCGCCAGAGGAAAAACGCCTGAAAGGCGCTCCCACCAACGGTTTCCGGCCATCACCCCGGGCACGAACCGGCTGCGTCAAGCGTAGGCTTTGAAGCGAATCGTCGGGTCGCGCCGGATCTGCTCGACCAGCGCCACTTCCCATTCCAGATAGGCACGCGCGTGCTTCTCGTAATCGGTTTCGTGTTCGTGGTCATAGGGCTTGTACCAGACGTCATCATGCGTGGTCGTCGATTGCGCCAGCGTGGCCTCTACCGGCAACCCTTCTGCAAGCCACGCGGGTGTCCCGCCGGCAAGCACTGCCACCTTGGCGTCAGGCCACAACTGTTGCGCTTCGGGGGCAGCCAGCCGGGCGAGACGCTCGTCTTCCGCCGTCAATACCACCTGCGCTGCCGCGCCGCACGTGGCGCGCGCCTGCTGCAAACGCGACCGCACTGCCCACCAGGCGCCAGGCACATGACGGGCGCGAAACTTCAGGCTGGTGGAAAAGTCCAGCACCAGCAACTTGCGCGAAGAGTCGGGCGTAGCCTGCAGCGCATGCAGGGCTGCCGGTGTAATGGCCGGCCAGCTCTGTGCTTCAGCTGGCAGGGTTGCCGGGGTGGCACGCGGCCCGCTGGCAGTCGCCCAGCCGGCAAGGCCGTCCGCGCCTTCCGGTTCGAGCACATACACCTCTTCCCAGCCCATCTGGTTCAGCCAGGAAGCTGTCATCACCGAGCGCACACGCGCCGGGTCAACCAGCACGATGCGGGAGGCGCGCACACCGACATATTCATCGGTGGCCTGCACCAGTTGCCCGCCGGGTGCATGGCGTGAAGCGGCAATACGCAGTGTCTCGAATTCTTCTTTGGTGCGCACGTCGAGCAAAAACAGGCTGCGCGCCTCCTCCTTCTGCCACGCCTCCACCTGATCGCGCCGGGCGAACTTGACCTCGAAGCGCCGCGCCACCTGTGCCGCAGCGGCCTGCGCTTGTGCCAATCCGGCGGCAGACGGTGCGGGTGCCACGTGCGTGGAACCGCGTTCGCATTCAAAGCCGGCCAGCTCCCAGCCCATGGTGCCGTCCTTCAGGGCCACCACCGGGTTGGGAATGCCGGCATTGCGCAGCGACTGGCAACCGATGATGCTGCGCGTACGCCCGGCGCAATTCACCACCACCAGCGTATCGGCATCCGGCACCAGGTCATGCACGCGGTACACCAGTTCGGCGCCCGGCGCATCGATGCCGCCAGGAATGTTCATGCGGTGGTATTCGTCATAGGGGCGTGAATCGAGAATCACCATCTTGCGGCCGGCGGCGATCAATTGCTCGATCTCGGCCGGCGGCACGCGCGGCGTGTCGTAATGGTGTTCGATGAATTCGCCAAATGCCTTCGAGGGTACGTTGACCCCGGAGAACAACTCCCCGCCTGCCGCCTTCCAGCCTGCACAGCCGCCTTCCAGGATCGCCAGATCGGTATAGCCCAGCCAGGCCAGCTTGTCGGCCGCACGTTCGGCCAGGCCCTCATTGCCACCATCGAGCAGGACCACCGGCACACTTTTTCGCGGCACCAGATCATGCACCATCAGCTCCAGCCGCGAGAGCGGCAGGGAACAGGCAAAAAACGGATGGCCCTGATAGTGCACACCCTGCTCGCGCACATCCAGCAGGGCCAACTCGACGCCCGCGATCAGCCGCTCACGCAGCGTGGCACTCGTGATCCTGCCGACATTCATGCGACACCCGTCACAGCCAGGCGTGCTTCGCGAATATCGGTATGGGGCGGGTAGACCTTCCAGCTGCCGTCTTCCGCCGTGTAGTACTCACGCCGGTGCAACTGCTCCAGGGCCAGCCCGTACATGTGGAAATTGAGCACGCGGCCATCAATGTGGATCGAATGCAGATCGTCCGGCAGGAAGGAGACGCCCGTACCCTGGCGCACCACATGCTCGGCGTCACGCCGCACCACACCGCCATCCGGCGCGCGATCATAGAAACGGTTGACTTCATCCCCCTCGATGCCGACGATGACCGCCCAGGTGGTGTGGTTGTGTGGCGGCGTGCCGTAATGCCCGCCACCCGAGTTGGCGTACAGCGCAAAGCGGTGGTCCGCATCCTCCGAGAGGCGGTACAAACAGGAGGTGCGCGGCGAGCCGGGCACCGGCGGCGGAAAATCAGCCAGGCTGAACAGGTCCGTGCGCGCCGCCAGCTGCATCAGCCGTTCACGTATCCTGGCGAGCGAAGAGCGGTTTACGCCCTCGGACTTTTCGATCTGGCGAATATCGGCGACTGCGGCTTCCACTTCGCGCGCGCGTTCTTCTGCTTGGCTCATGCGGTTCTCCTGAAAAGGCAGTTGTTGGCTGTGCAACAGGCCCGCCCCGGATGGGATCGGAGCGCGCTTGGCACAGCAAGCTTCCATACTAACCCGCCATGTGCAGGCATGCAGCGTCGCGCAAGACCCGACGTTTTACTCAAGATATCGGCAATACGTCACGCCAATTTCATTTGACCTGCGCACAGCGCAGGCGTAGCCTCAATAACACCGACAAGCAGCCGTAACAGAAGTGTGGCGTTCACCAATTGACAATCCACGATCATTTCCCCCGACGTCATTGAGCGAGATAAACCATGTTGTACCAACTGCTCTACAACAGTGTGGCGGCCGAGCCGATGGACGGGGCCGCCCTGCAAGCGATTCTCAGTGGCGCACGGGAACACAATGCCGCCCATGACATCACGGGCCTGCTGATCTACGAGGATCGCACGCGGGAATTCCTGCAGGTGCTTGAAGGGCCGGAGGCTGCCGTCAAGACACTCTATGCACGCATCTGCAACGACGTGCGCCATGGCCACATGGATGTGCTGACCGAAGGGCCAATTGCCGAACGCGGATTTGCCGGCTGGAGCATGGGCTTTCGCGTGCTCGGCACCGTCCGGCCCGGGGCCGAAGATGGCTTTGCCGACATTTACGAATGTGGGTTTGTCGCGGCAGGGCTCACCAAGGCCCCCACGCGCGCCAAGCGCCTTCTGCAGCACGTATTTGCCAGCTTGCCCGGCCAGGCTGTGCCCAGCTGAGCTCCATCCGCTTCAGACCGCCCCTGCGATCACCCGGCCGATCGCCTGGCACAGTTCATCCACCGTATTGGGTTTGTAGATCACTTCGCGCACGCCGGCGTCTGCCGCATGGGCGCGCAGTTCGTCGGTGACCAGCCCGGAAGCGAGCACCACCGGGACATCCGGCCAGCGCGCGCGGATGGTGCGCGCCACCTCCACCCCGGATACGCCCGGCATGTTCTGATCCGTCACCACCAGATCCACCTTGCCTGCAGCGCTTTCAATCGCTTCCAGCGCCGCGCTTGCGGTGGTGACGGCGGTGACGCGGTAGCCCTGGCGCCGCAACAGGCGCTCCATCAGGAATACCAGCGCACTTTCATCATCCAGGTAGACCACGTGCTGCCCGGTACCGCGCGCAGCGGCTTCCGGCAAGGCCGAGACGCGGGAGGGCGCGCTGGCCGCCGCCGGGAAGAAGAGCCGGAACGAAGCTCCCTGCCCCGGTTTGCTCACCACGTCGATGGCGCCGCCATGCGCAGCCACGATACCGTGCACGACGGACAAGCCCAGGCCGGTACCTTCCCCCGGTGCCTTGGTGGTGAAGAAGGGATCGAAGATGCGCTTGCGCGTCGTCTCGTCAATGCCGCCACCCGTATCCGCCACCGTCAACCGCACATAGCTGCCTGGCGCCAGCCCTGCGGGGTGGGGCTGGACGGTCACCGTTTCTGCATCCACTGAAACATCGATCACGCCCTCTGCGCCGGCCATGGCCTGCGCCGCGTTGGTGCACAGGTTGAGCAACACCTGGTGCATCTGGGTCGGGTCCGCCAGAATCGGCGGCACACCAGGGGCGAAGTGGGTACGTATTTCGACATTGGCGGGCATCGCCGCGCGCAGCAACGGCACATCCTCTGCCAGTGCCTCCTGCAGCTTCAGCGCCCGCTTTTCCACCGGAGTTTCACGGCTGAACGCCAGAATCTGCTGCACCACATCCTTGGCGCGCAGGCTGGCCTTGCGAATCTCTGCCAGGCTCACCGCAGCCGGATGCGTATCGCCGACATCCTGCCGCGCCAGTTCGGCATTACCCAGGATGGTGCCCAGAATATTGTTGAAATCGTGGGCCACGCCTCCGGCCAGGGTGCCGATGGCCTCCATTTTCTGGCTCTGGCGCAAGCGCTCCTGCGTCTGCGTCTCCTCGGTGATGTCCTGCATGAAGACGATCACCCCATTGACCCGGCCATCCGGGGCCAGTTCGGGAATCATCTGCCGCCGCACGATGCGTTCGCGCCCGATGGCGTCAATCGTTGCCTGCTGGTAGGTGCCGCCGGTACCCTGCAGGGCGGGCTCCAGACCCTTTGACAGGCTGGCATAGTTGGCGGGTTTGACCACTTCTGCCACGCGCCTGCTGCGCACGCGCTCCAGCGTCAGGCCGGTGAACCGGGTATAGGCGGCATTGACGAACAGGTAACGGCCCTCGTGATCGAGCAAGGAGACCATGGCCGGCACATTGTCGAGGATCAGCCGCAACTCGTGTTCGCGCCGCTGCAGCGCCTGTTCGAGCCGCTTCTCTTCGGTGATGTCCGCGCCGACGCCGCGGTAGCCCAGAAAGCGGCCGTCGCTATCGAAGCGCGGCTCGCCGCTGATGAGAGCTGCGGCCTGGATACTGCCATCGCTTGCCAGGGTCACGATCGAAAGGTCACGGAACGGCAGATGGGCTTCGAGCACCTTGCGATGCTGCTCCCACTCCGCGGGCGAAAGGTCATTGAGACCCAACTCCCAACGGGTCTTGCCGATAAAGCCGCTGCGGTCCAGCCCACGCTGGCCAAAGCTGCCGCCTTCCATTGCGGTGAAGCGAAACTGGTCATCCTGCTCCCAGTACCAATCCACCGACAAGCTGGTCAGGCTGCGAAAGCGGGCCTCCGATTCTGCCAATGCACGTTCCTGGCTGACGTCGGTCAGTGCACCCAGAATGTGGGCTACACCATCGATCTCCACCCGAATGGCAATCTGGCGGATCGGCG
Source organism: uncultured Burkholderiales bacterium (assembly GCA_964443245.1). Classification (GTDB taxonomy): domain Bacteria; phylum Pseudomonadota; class Gammaproteobacteria; order Burkholderiales; family JAEUOS01; genus CANJDH01. The sequence goes on from CAYUEG010000024.1 coordinate 10,919, forward strand.
TAAGCCTGCCGCTGCGGTGTCGCAGCATCCCGAGGCTTTCGGCGCGCTTGCCCGGTGCACTGCGCAAGGCTTGCATCATCTGCGCCCGTTCTTCCGGATTGGCATAGATGTCCAGTTCGAGCGCCGTGCGGCCCAACGCGTCCTGCCGCTCGTAGCCGATCAACTGGGCGAAGGCCGGGTTGAGTGCCACGTAGGCGCCGGTTTCCATATTGGTGAGCACATAGGCCGTGGGGCTTGCGTCGAACATCTTGGCGAAACGCTCTTCACTCTGCGCCAGCGCCACCTCGTGGCTGGCATCGTTCAGCGCCACCAGCAAAAACTCGCCCTCTGCCGATTCCAGGCGCGTGATCGTCTGATCAACCGGGACGGTGCTTCCATCCCGCTTGCGCAACAAACAGCGAAACCGTTCTACCCGGCCTTGCTCTTCCAGTTGGCCCAGCAAGACCGCACGCTCCTCAGGTCGTGCATAGACCCCCAGTTCCAGCGCATTCTTGCCGATCATTTCACTGGCGGCATAGCCCAGCAGGGCCTCGCAGGCCGGATTGATGGCCAGGTAACGGCCGCTCACGGGATCCAGCAGCCCGCTTGGCGTCGGGTTGGCATAGAACAATTTCGAGAAGCGGTCGGCGCTGGCCCGCGCCACGTCCAGCGCCTGCTCCCGCGATCGAATGGTGCGCAACATCAGCCAGGCGGCACCGATCAGCAGGGCACTGGCAAGCAGCGTCACGATGAGTGTTGCCAGTTGATCCGGGCGGCCACGCCGCCATACCGCATCCGCATCTTCGGATACCAGCACCGTGAGCCCGAACTCCGGCAGCCGTACATAGGCGCTCGCCCGCTTTGACCCATCGGCCTGCGAGTTGTGCGTGAACATGCCAGAGAGCGGCGCCTGCGGCGCCAGGAAGGGCAGATTCTGCAGTTTTCGGCCCACCATGCCGCTCTGGGCCTGCGAGTGCACCATCACCTCGCCTGTATCGCGCACCACGGCAAAGACACTCTCGGCCGCGGCCACGCCACGCAAGCCGGCACGAGACAAATAGGCCGGATCAAGCGATACCACCATGACCCCGGCAAACTTGCCGCCGGTTTCGATCCGGCGTGCCAGCTGGATCACCGATTGGCCGGAAACCCGTCCCTGCAGGGGGCGGCTGACAAACAGCTTGTCCTCCGTGTTGTCGCGCGGGACGGTGAAATGCTCGCGATCACCCAGAAACGGCAGGGACCGCATCGGCCCCATGCTTGTGTAAGCCCCGTCGCCCCTGGCATCGATCACGCCGACCTGCACCGCCGGCCCCGCGAGTAACTGCCGGTGCTGACGGACGACGGCATCGAAGGCAGCCGGATCGCCCTGCCAGCGATAGCGCAGGCTGAAGATCAGCGTATCCAGGCTCTGCAGTGTGGAGCGCGTGCTTTCGGCAAACACGCGTACCACTGCATCACGCTGGGCTGCGGCCAGCGCCTGGGCATCCTGGTAGCGTTCGAGCACCGAATAGGCACTCGCCACCCAGAGGAACAGGAGGGCAATACCGGCAAACCAGTACACCTGCCGGCGCAAGGAAGGGCTCCTCCTTTGCAGCCGCCTGGTCCAGGCCAGCACGTCGCGTATTGCGGCACTGCCGGCGGGCCCTTCCCGATTGCTGGGGGGATTCATGTCATTGGGGAACGGCGCTGCATGGTCTCAGAAGCATACTCCAGTCCCATGCCGGTGCAGCCATGGGTGCGGCGCCCGGCATCTGACGGCGTGCCGCTTCAGGCGGCAGCGGGCGGGTGATAGCGAAACCTTGACAGCAGGCCCTGCAGCCCCTGCGCCAGCCGGTCCAGCGTGCCCGCTTCAGCGGCGATGGCCGCCGCCGAGGCGGCGCCCTCCTCGGACATCTGACTGACCCGCTCCACGCTCTGGGCAATCTGTCCGCTGGCGGCAGCTTGCTCGGCCAGCGCCGCGTGAATCTCGGTCATCGCCTTGACCACGTCATGGCTGCCCGTCTCGATGGCAAGCATGCCATTTCCTGCGGCGGTAGCCGCACCGGATACTTCCGCGACCCGTTGCGACCACGTGCCAAACTGCCCGACAGCATTCTCCGTGCCGGACTGAATCGCATAGACAACCTGCTCGATCTCGTGCGTTGCGGCAGTGGTGCGTTCAGCCAGCCTGCGCACCTCGTCGGCCACGACGGCAAAGCCGCGCCCCATTTCACCGGCGCGCGCCGCCTCGATGGCGGCATTGAGTGCCAACAGGTTGGTCTGATCGGCAACGCCACGGATGACATCGACCACGGCGGAGATTTTCGAGGAGTCCCGGCTCAGGCCATCGAATACGCTGGTCAGCGAAGCTGCGCTTTCGGCGATGGTGCGCATTTCGCCGGCAGCCCCTTCGACCGTCTGCGCTCCCTCGGCGGATAGCTCTCCCGAACGGCGCGAAGCAGCCAGCGCTTCGGCAGAATGGGCGGAAACCTCGTTGATGCTGACGCTCAGTTGCTCGACGGCCGCCGCCATGGCACCAGCCGCGTCGGACTGCCCGGTCTGGGAAGCGGATACCTGGCCCGTCATGCCCGACAGCGCACCGGCCGAGCCGGAAACGTCATCTGCATTCTTGCGAATGGTCGCCATCAGAACGGCCAATTCGGAAGCCGCGGTATTGAATCGCTCGGCAATCAAGGAGAACTCGTCTTTCCCGGGCATGGCGATCCGGTGCGTGAGGTCGCCCTGCGCCATGCGTCCGGTCGCATCGGCCACGGCTCTGACGGACCGCTGCACCACCCGAAAGCCGCCGATGGCGAGCCACGCCGCCAGCAGCAGTCCTGCCAGACTGCCTGCCAGGAGAACGCTGCGCTCGCGTTGCAGGCGTGCCTGGCGCTCGGACAGCAGCCCGGACAGCTTGTCAGCCGACACGGCCAGCAGGCCCTGTGCCGCTGCCACCGGGCGGGTCGCCTCGGCAAAGAACTCGGTGGGTTTGCGCACGCTGGTGCCGGCCAGGACTTCATCCGCCACCAGCTTGCGAATGGCATCGTGCTCGCGGCGCAGCAGGTCACCGGGAACCTTGAACGCTTCGCGTGCCGCCGGCAGGTGGCGCTCGATCTTCGCCATGTTCTCCAGCACGCCTTCGATCATGGTTTCGCCTTCCACCAGCACTGCCCGCAGGCGGTTGGCATCTTCCGGCGTGCGTTCGGCCTTGGCCAGAAAGGCGGCGCCACTGCCGCGCAGGCGTGCGGCCGCCTCGATGTAAGGTGGTAGCCGGAACGCCACGCTGTCCATCAGATAGAAGGTGTCGATGGCCGGATCGAGGGTCAAGGACGCGCCATCGGCCAGCAGCCGTCCATGCGCCAGGGCCTTGCGCACCACGGCGGTATGCCGGGCGAAGTTCTCGCCGGCCTTGCCTCCTTCCACGCCCGCGGCAGCCTCGGTCCAGGCCTGCCGCAGCGCTTTCCATGAGGCCGCCGTGCCGAATTCCCTGCCATCCAGCTGGTCAAGGCGATCGATGGTGGCAACCAGCTGATTGACCTTTTCGCGGGCGGTACGTGCCTGCCCTGCCGCAGCGGCATCGCCATTCAATCCCGCAGTAGACAGCCCGCGATGGCGCTGCACGCCATCGACCATCTCCAGCAGCTTTCGTACATGGGAGATACCGCGCACGCCCTGGTCGGCGGCAGCAATCTGGTGCGAAAGATCGCGCGCAGTCTGCACCAGCATGACCAGCGCGACGATGCCGCAAATGCCGCAAATGAGTGCAAATTTGGCGCCGAAGCGCAGACGATTCATCAGCCATTCGGCCGGTTGAAACATTGTTCGTAGCAGTGCGCGCATGATCGCATCCTTTCAGAAGCGCCTCCGTCCAGAGCACAAGTGTAGGAACAAGCAACCCCTTTGAACGCGCCAATAGGCGGCTGTTTCCGTGCCTGTTCTGCCGCCGGTGCCCAGCGGCCGTTGCGATTGCGGCTGTCCTGACATAACATGCAGGGCATCGGGAAAGGTGCAGGCTCCCGGATCACCGGCGGTGTCCAGATCGCCCAAGCCCTGCACATTCGCCCCGGCCAGCACTGGAATCTAAATGGACACCGCAGCTTCGCCATCTCCCCCCGAGATTGCCCCACCCCGAGTCAGCTTCGGGGAGGCCTTCCGCTTCTGGCTCAAGCTCGGCTTCATCAGCTTTGGCGGGCCGGCCGGGCAGATTTCCATCATGCACCAGGAGCTGGTGGAAAGGCGGCGCTGGCTCTCGGAAAGGCGATTCCTGCACGCCCTCAACTACTGCATGGTGCTGCCAGGTCCTGAGGCGCAACAACTGGCTACCTATATCGGCTGGCTGATGCACCGGACCTGGGGTGGCATTGTGGCAGGGGCCCTGTTTGTCCTGCCTTCGCTCGTGATCCTGATCGGCCTGTCCTGGATCTACATCGCCTATGGCAACACCACGCTGGTAGCGGGGCTGTTCTATGGCATCAAGCCGGCCGTCACGGCCATCGTGCTGCAGGCGGCACACCGCATCGGTTCACGCGCCCTCAAGGGCGCCGTCCCCTGGGGCATTGCAGCGGCGGCCTTTGTCGCCATTTTTGCGCTCAACGTGCCCTTTCCGGCCATTGTGGTGGCCGCGGGCATCATCGGCGCGGTCCACGGCCGCATCGCACCAGCGGCTTATCAGGGCGGCGGCGGTCACAGTGCGGGAACCAAAAAATCATTTGGTGCCGCCCTCATTGACGATGCCACGCCCACCCCACCCCACGCCCTCTTCACCTGGCCACGCCTGGCTCGTGTCGTGCTGGCGGGATTGGCGTTGTGGGCGATTCCGCTGGCGGCCATGACAGCCGCCTGGGGCTGGGACCACACTCTCACGCAGATGGGCTGGTTCTTCACCAAGGCCGCACTGCTCACGTTCGGCGGCGCCTATGCGGTGCTGCCCTATGTCTATCAAGGGGCGGTGAGCAGCTTTGGCTGGCTGACACCTGCACAAATGATCGATGGCCTGGCACTGGGCGAAACCACGCCCGGCCCGCTCATCATGGTGGTGGCGTTTGTGGGATTCGTCGGCGCTTACGCCCAGGCGCTGTTCGGCCCGGAGAACCTGTTTCTGGCTGGCGCGACGGCCGCGTGCATCGTGACCTGGTTCACCTTTCTGCCCTCCTTCATCTTCATCCTGGCCGGCGGGCCCCTGGTGGAAACAACGCACGGCAATCTGAAATTCACGGCGCCGCTGTCAGCGATCACGGCGGCCGTGGTTGGCGTCATCGTCAATCTGGCGTTGTTCTTCGGCTACCACGTGCTGTGGCCCGACGGCTTTACCGGCCGCTTTGACGGGCTCTCGGCGCTGATTGCCCTGGCCGCAGCAGTGGCCCTGATCCACTACAAGCGCAACGTGATGCATGTGATCGCAGCAGCAGCGGTGCTGGGCTTGCTGGTGCAGACACTGCGGTAGCTGATCCTCGGACGAGATGCGCGAGACAGCCGGACCGATCAATGCCATGAGAGTGGCTCCCACCAACGGTTCTGGCGATATTGCACGATCTGCTTGACCAAAAAGCAAAAGGCGCAACGAAACGTTGCGCCTTTTGACCATTCACTCCACGTCAACCCCAAACCGCAGCTTACGGCGGTCGCTGCCAGCCCGCATCAGGTACACCCGGCAATGGCATCCGCGAACGGAGCGCAATGGGGCGCGCACAACAGCAGGAATTCGTGACAGCAGCCTTCAGTTTGGTGACTTTGTTTCGGAGATTGACGACGTTAATTCCGGGTCAAGAGTGGCTGGTACTTCTGATTACGGCGCCGGCCGAAAGAACTTGAGGCCGACGCGGGCAAGTGGCTCAGTGCAACACCAGCACCGGCACCCGGGTATGTGACATGACACCAGCGGCCGCGCTGCCATGCAGCAGGCGGTCCAGCCCGCGACGGCCGTGCGATGCCATCACGATCAGATCGCACGCGTGCTTGTCGGCCGCATCGACGATGGCATCGACCGGCCGGTCGCTTTCAGTGTAGTCGGTGGTGAACTCGACGCCCTCTGCGGTGGCGCGCTCGGCAATGCGCGCCAGTGCCGCCTTGGCATGGGCGCTGGCCTTCTCGGCGTGTTCATGCATGGAAACGGCGGTATGGCTGATGATCTCGCCGTGGGTGGGTATCTTGTATTCCGGTTCGGCGATGAAACCGGTAATCCGCGCACCCACCGATTTGGCAAAGCGCACGCCCGTATCAATGGCACGTTCGGAAAATTCGCTGCCGTCCACCGGCATGAGGATGTGTTTGAACATGGTGATCTCCTTCTCTCAGAGTGGCTACGTGCACAGACTACGCCGGTGCCAATCGGACAATTTGATCCACCTCAACGATTTTCACGGCCCCCATCGGCCGCCCCAAACCAGGCCGCGTTAACCCAGCGCTACGGTTTCCAGGTAGTCGGGCAAATGCACTGGCCAATGGAGGGTTTCGGCGATGCGCCGGCGCAAACCGTCTGCGGCGGCCGGTTCGCCATGCACCAGGAAAACGCCTTTGGGCGGCTTCTTGAAGTGCGCAAGCCATCCCAGGGTTTCGCGGTAATCGGCGTGCGAGGAGAGTGCATCCAGCACGTCAACCTGGGCGCGGATCGGCACGTACTCCCCGTGAATCTTGACCGACTCGCTGCCGCCCACGATCGCCGCCCCACGCGTGCCGCCCGCCTGAAAGCCGACGAACAAGAGGGTATTGCGCGGATCGGGGCCGAACTGCCTGATATGGTGCAGCACGCGGCCGCCGGTCGCCATGCCGCTGGCAGAAATGATCACCATTGGCCCCTTGCGCGCGTTCAAGCGGCGTGATTCTTCCGGGCTGTTGACCGGCTGGGCAATGCTGCACATGGCGTGAATCTGCGCCCGGCTCAGGCGATGCTCATCCGCATGGGTACTGTAGAGCGCCGTGGTATCGACCGCCATCGGGCTGTTCAGAAAAATCGGCAGGTTGGGAATCCGCCGCTGCGCTTTCAGTTGCGCCAGATGGTGCATGATGGTCTGCGCCCTGCCGACAGCAAACGACGGAATGATCACCACACCGCCGCGCGCCGCCGTGCGGTTGATCACCTCTGCCAGGCGGTCCTGGGGACGTTCTTCGGAGTGCAGCCGGTCGCCATACGTGGATTCGAGCACCAGCCAATCCGCCGCTTCAATCGGCTCCGGCGCGCGCATGATGGGATCGTCCGGACGCCCCAGATCACCCGAAAACACCACGGTCTGCCCTTCGGCCCGCACCTTCACACAACCGGCCCCCAGCATGTGCCCATTCGGCACCAGTTCGAATCCAAGATCCTCCGCCAGATTGACCGGGCGATGAAACGCCACCGCCTTGAAGCGCTTTAAGGCGCGGGCCGCGTCTGCACTGTCGAACAGGGGGGTGGCCGGCTGGTGTTTGGAGAAACCGTGCTTGTTGGCAAAGTACGCTTCTTCCTCCTGCAGGTGCGCTGCATCCGGCAACAGAATCCTGCACAGGTCGCGCGTCGCGGCGCTGGTGTAGACCTTGCCGCGAAAACCCTGCTTCACCAGCAAGGGCAGATAACCGCTGTGGTCGATGTGCGCATGGGTCAGCACCACTGCATCAAGAGCGCCCGGATCGAAAGGGGGCGGGGCCCAGTTGCGCAGCCGCAGTTGCTTGTAGCCCTGGAACAGGCCGCAATCGATCAACAGCTTGCGGCCGGCCGCTTCAAGCAGATATTTGGAACCGGTCACGGTCCCGGTAGCGCCATAAAAAGAGAGCTTCATGCGCCCAGTATAGGGGCGTGTGCCAACTTCGGTGCGACGTCAACACGTCGGCTTGATCCACGTCAATCCGTTTGGCCCGGAGCGACATACGATGCGATCCATGGAGGCGATGCCTCCCCCACCCGAACAGGAGCATTGCCATGTACAAGCATATTCTGGTGCCTACCGACGGCTCGAAACTCTCGGACGTCGCGGTCAAGGAAGCGGTCAGCCTCGCGAAAACACTGGGGTCCAAGGTGACCCTGCTGCACGTCGTGCCGGAACAGATCTGGCCGGTCTATGCCGAGAGCGCCGTGCTGGTGGAAAGCTACTCGCGCAACGAGCTGCGGGCAGAATCGAAACGCCAGGCCGAAGTGCTGCTGGAAAAGGCTGCCAAAAAGGCGGGGGTCGCCGTCAATACCGTGCAACTGTTCAGTGACGTTCCCTACGAAGCCATCATCAAGACTGCCGCCAAGCAGAAGTGCGACCTCATCGTCATGTCTTCGCATGGCCGGAAAGGCTTTGCCGGGTTCCTCCTGGGCAGCGAAACCCAGAAGGTGCTGACGCACTCGAAGGTGCCGGTTCTGGTCGTGCGTTGAGCGGGAACCAGCCATGACCAAAGCAACACCCCACCATGCACGTGTGCGCACGCAACTGGCCGCACGGCGCGATCAACTCCTGGCAGAGTGGCGCACCCACATGCAGGCAGCACGCAAGGAGGCGCAACCCGAACCCGGGGGTGACGACACCGTGCTGGCCGAGATGCGCGAGCTGGATCTGAGCGAAGCCGACCGCGACGCCCGCGAGATCGACGCCATCAACACGGCGCTGCTCCGCATCGACCGCGGCGAGTACGGGCAGTGCGTCGACTGCAGCGCCGCGATCAGCGCCGACCGTCTGGCGATCACCCCGCATGCGGCCCGCTGCATCACCTGCGAGACCCGGCGCGAGCATGACGCCGGGAGTCGTCGCACGGCGCGCCTGTAGCCGCTACCGTCCCGCTCCTGGATTCCGCTTCTGCAGCCTGACCCCGCCAAAACCGTTGGTGGGAGCGGCTCTTGGCCTAGCGCCTGGCGCGGATTCCACCATAGGGCAGGCAGCCCTATCCGCACGTTCCCTGCTTGGGACATCCGTCAGGCCGTGCCTCCGGTTCAAGCGTGCAGCGATTGACTTCCCAAGGGGAGCGCGAGAGAAACACGCTCAGGCTGGAGGACCCGATTCCCACGCCCCAGAAGCCGAGGAAACCGATGGTGTAGGCCCCTTGCCGGCTGATTTCCAGGTGTTCGCCGAAGAGCCAGAACTCCTGCGGATCAAACAGCGAAAAGAACACGCCAGTGGCCGCTGCTGCCACCAGGAATGCCGGCCACATCACCCACATGATTCTTTGTGCCATGTTTGTCTCCTTGGGGCTTTTTCTTGTGGAACTGCCGCTCAGTGTTGCGCCGTGCTGGACAGGCGCATGACCGTGCCTGGCGTCCATTCACCCGTCAGACGCCAGTTGTCCTGTTCCAGGGTGACCAGCCAGCGCCCGCCTGCTGTCAGGTTGCCGACCGGTACGTCCAGTGCGCCTTCGTAGACGCCCGCTTGAAGGCGCTTCATGGTCACCAGCCGATCCTGCCCCGCGCGCGTCGGATGCGCCAGACGCAACTGGATCGTACCGGCAGCAGCGCTGTCGCCGGTCAGCATGACCCGCAACTTTCCGGACGTATCGGCCGCTGGCGGCACGTAGGCACCGCTGGCTGCGAGCTGGCGCCGGCTTGCTTCACGATCCCGCGCCAGGGTCTTGTTCATGGCCAGGCCCTGCTTGTAGTAATCGTCTGCCACCAGACCATCACTGGTCCTGAAGGCAATCACGGTGGTAATGATCCCCGCAACAATCACCACCGCCGGCCCCAGCATGATGAGCCAGGGCCAGGGTTCGCGATACCAGGGTTGCACGGGCTGGCGGATCTGGATGGAATGCATGGTCGCTCCTAACGCGGCACCAGGAAAGTGGCTTTTTCCCGGACCGCAATACTGTCATGGTTCATTGCCCGGGCTTCAAACGCAATCTTGTTTGACCCCTTGGCTCCTGCGCCTGCCGGCACGCGGACGCGTACGGCAAAGGACTTGGTGGTGGCACCCGGCATCTCGGCGATCCGCTCCGAGGCAATTTCGATCCCGTCAATCCCGCTCACGCTCAGTGCAAAGCGGTGGAACTGCTCCTGGGTATTCATGATGCGCAAGGTGTAGACGTTCTCGACGATGCCATCTTCGACCACCCGCGCCATGGCACCGCGATCGCGGATCACGTCCATCTTGAGCGGTACACGCAACCACAAGGCGGTAAAGAATGCCCCGAGAATGACCATGAGGATGGCGGAGTACACGAGGGTGCGCGGCCGCAACACGTGTGCCCAGATCTGCGCCGGGCTCCAATGGTTGCGCAGCCCGTTCTCGGTCGAATAGCGGATCAGGCCCTTGGGGTAGCCCATCTTGTCCATCACCTGGTCGCAGCCGTCAACGCAGGCCGCGCAGCCGATGCATTCGTACTGCAACCCCTTGCGGATGTCGATCCCGGTCGGACAGACCTGCACACAGATACCGCAGTCGACACAATCACCCAATCCCTGGGCACGGTGGTCGGCCTTCTTGCTGCGCGAACCGCGCGGATCACCCCGTTCCTTGTCGTAGGTGATGATCATGGTGTCCTTGTCGAACATCGAGCTCTGGAAGCGGGCATAGGGGCACATGTACTTGCACACCTGCTCGCGCATCCAGCCGGCATTGCCGTAGGTGGCAAAACCGTAGAAGAAGATCCAGAAGGTTTGCCAGGGGCCCAGCGTCCAGGTGACAAATTCGTGCCCGAGCGACCGGATGGGGGTGAAATAGCCGACAAAGGTGAAGCCGGTCCAAAGCGCCAGTGCGATCCAGGCGCCGTGCTTGGCGGCCTTCTTGAACACCTTTTCAGGGCCCAGCGGCTGTCCATCCAGCTTCATGCGCGCACCGCGATCGCCTTCTATCTTGCGCTCGATCCACATGAAGATTTCGGTGTAGACCGTTTGCGGACAGGCATAGCCGCAAAACAGGCGCCCTGCCACCGCGGTGAACAGGAACAGCGAGTAGGCCGAAATGATCAGGATCAGCGTCAGGAAAATGAAATCCTGCGGCCACAGCACCAGACCGAAGATGTAGAACTTGCGCGCCGCCAGATCGAACAGCACCGCCTGACGTCCGTTCCAGGTCAGCCACGCCGAGCCGTAGAACAGGATCTGGGTGAACCACACCAGCGCCCAGCGCCAGTGGGCAAACCAGCCGTGCACGGCGCGCGGATAGATCTTCTTGCGAACTTCGTAAAGCGCCTCCTCGACTTCCGAGGAAAGATGGATCCGCTGCTCCACGGCAGGTGCTGAAGCGGGTCCCGGAATGGCACCCGCCGGGTTCGGCGCGGTGCTCATGTCACGCCTTTCATCTCACCCGGTTCATTTGGTTGCTGGCGGGGCCGGCGCTGCCGCAGCACTCTTCGGCGCCACATCATTGGACAGGCTCCACACGTAGGCAGCCAGCAGATGCGACTTTTGCTCGCCGAGAAAATCCTTGTGCGCCGGCATGCCGTTATTGCGGCCCTTGTTGATCGTCTCGACAATGTTCTCGACGCCACCGCCATGCAGCCAGATCTTGTCTGTCAGGTTGGGCGCACCAAGCGCCACATTCCCCTTGCCGTCGGCGCCGTGGCAGGCGGCGCAGGCGCCGAACTTCGCCTTGCCCTGCGCCGCGCGAATCGAATCGTTGGCGCTGCCGGACAGGGACAGCACGTAGTGGGCCACATTCTTCACATCATCGTCACCACCCAGCGCGGCACCCATCGGCGGCATCACGCCGTTGCGACCTTCGAGAATCGACGTCTTGATCAGTTCCGGCGTGCCGCCCCAGAGCCAGTCGGCATCGGCCAGGTTCGGAAAGCCCTTGCTGCCGCGTGCGTCCGAGCCGTGGCACTGCGCGCAATAATTGAGGAACAGACGCTCGCCGATGGCCCGCGCCTGGGGATCGGCCGCCACTGCCTTGATGTCCTTGGAGGAAAACTGGGCGAACATCGGGCCAAACTCCGCATCTGCCTGTTTGACTTCGGCAGCGTGCTCGCCCGCCGAACTCCAGCCAAGACGCCCCTTGTAGCTGCCCAGACCGGGGTACATCACCAGATACCCCAAGGCAAAGAAGATCGTCAGGTAGAACAACCACATCCACCAGCGCGGCAGCGGGTTGTTGTATTCCCCGAGGTCTTCATCCCAGGTGTGGCCGGTGGTTTCGACCTCACCTTTCTCGTTCCGCACCACCTTGCGTGTCGATACCAGCTGCAACAGCACGATGCAGGCGGCGATCGCCAGCAAGGTCAGAACGGAAACGTAGAGGCTCCAGAATTCACTGACAAAATCGGCCATGACTTAACTCCGGGGAGGTTCGCCGACGACATCGTCATCGGTCAGGGGCGAGAGGGCGGCGGCTTCGAACGCCTGGCGGTTCGACGGGCTCAGTGCCCATGCCACGATGCCAAGGAAGATCGCAAAGCTGACCAGGGTGACGGCGATGCGGATGGTATTGATGTCCATGGATAGGTCCGGTTGGGTGCGTATGGTTCGGTGCGAAGTGTTCGTTGCGGGTGGTCGGCCGGCGCTACTTCTTGTCGCCCGGCGGGTTGGCAGCAGGCGCTGCGACCGCAGCGGGAGCGGCTGGCGCCGCTGCAGCGCCAGTGGCCGGACCTTCGGCGGTCTTGACCGGTGCACTGCGCGACTTGATCGCCGTGCCCAGCACCTGCAGGTAGGCAATCAGGGCGTCCATCTCGGTCTTGCCGGCCAGGGCTTTTTCGGACTCGGCAATTTCCGCATCCGTGTAGGGTGCGCCCAGGGTGCGCAGCACCTGCATGCGCGGCGCCGCGCTTTTGGGGTCCACCATATTCTTGGACAGCCACGGGTATCCGGGCATGTTCGATTCCGGTACCACATCCCGCGGGTTGGTCAGGTGGATCACGTGCCACTCGTCGCTGTAGCGGCCGCCGACACGATGCAGGTCCGGCCCCGTGCGCTTGCTGCCCCACTGGAACGGCCGGTCGTACACGAACTCGCCGGCGACCGAGTAATGGCCGTAACGTTCGGTCTCGGCGCGAAAAGGCCGAATCATCTGCGAGTGGCAGTTGTAGCAACCTTCGCGCACATAGATATCACGGCCGGAAAGCTGCAGCGCGGTGTAGGGCTTCAGCCCCGCCACCGGTTCGGTGGTCGACTTCTGGAAGTACAGCGGCACGATTTCCACCAGGCCGCCAAAGCTCACCGTGAGGACGATGAGCACGATCATCAGACCGATATTCTTTTCAATCAGTTCATGGCTCAGTTTCATGGTTTTCTCCGGGGCTCAGGCAGCGTGCGCAACAGCGTGGTCGGCCTTCGGTGCCGGCACCAGCGGTACGACCGGTTTGGCATTGGCAATCGTCATGAACATGTTCCAGGTCATGATGAGCATGCCGCCCAGGTACAGGATGCCGCCCGCGAGGCGAATCACGTAGTACGGAAAGGTGGCCTTGACGCTCTCGACAAAGGTGTACGTCAAGGTGCCGTCGGGATTCACCGCACGCCACATCAGGCCCTGCATCACGCCGGCAATCCACATCGCGGCGATGTACAGCACGATGCCGATGGTGGCGATCCAGAAGTGCAGTTCGATCGCCTTCACGCTGTACATCTCCTTGAGACCAAATACCTTCGGAATCAGGAAGTACATGGTGCCCATGGAAACCAGGCCGACCCAACCCAGCGCGCCGGAGTGGACGTGGCCGACGGTCCAGTCGGTGTAGTGGGAGAGCGCGTTGACGGTCTTGATCGACATCATCGGCCCTTCAAAGGTGCTCATGCCGTAGAAGGAGAGCGAAACGATGAGGAACTTCAGGATCGGATCAGAGCGCAGCTTGTGCCAGGCACCCGACAAGGTCATGATGCCGTTGATCATGCCGCCCCACGAGGGTGCCAGCAGGATCAGCGAGAACAGCATACCGATCGACTGGGTCCAGTCCGGCAGGGCGGTGTAGTGCAGGTGGTGCGGGCCCGCCCACATGTAGGTGAAGATCAGCGCCCAGAAGTGGACAATCGACAGGCGGTACGAGTACACCGGGCGCTCTGCCTGCTTCGGAATGAAGTAGTACATCATGCCCAGAAAGCCGGCGGTGAGGAAGAAGCCGACCGCGTTGTGGCCATACCACCACTGCACCATGGCGTCCTGCACGCCGGCGTAGGCCGAATAGGATTTCCAGAACGAAACCGGGATGGCGGCGCTGTTGACCAGATGCAGCAGCGCGACGGTCAGGATGAACGCACCGAAAAACCAGTTCGCCACATAGATGTGCGGCGTCTTGCGTTTGGCCAGCGTGCCGAAGAACACGATGGCGTAGGACACCCAGACCACGGTGATGAGGATGTCAATCGGCCACTCCAGCTCGGCATACTCCTTGCCGGACGTGATGCCCAGCGGCAGGGTGATGGCCGCCAGCACGATCACGGCCTGCCAGCCCCAGAAGGTGAACTCGGCGAGCCAGGGCAGAAACAGCGGCGTATGGCAGGTGCGTTGTGCGACGTAGTACGCCGAGGCGAACAGGGCCGAGCCACCAAACGCAAAAATCACCGCATTGGTGTGCAACGGCCGCAAGCGCCCGTAACTTAACCAGGGGATGTCAAAGTTCAGCGACGGAAACGCCAGCTGGGCGGCAATGATTACCCCCACCAGCATGCCCACCACACCCCAGATCACCGTCATGACGGCAAATTGCCGAACCACCCGGTAGTGATACGTTTCCTGTGCCACCTGTGCCATGTGCATTCCCTTTTATCGCTCGACAGGATGCATTCTGGCAATGCAGCAAAAGCGTCATTTGATCCTGGTCAAATGAAACTGCAATTGGGGGAAAAGCGGGAAACGAAGCATCAAGTCAGACGAGAAATCACCTGACCGCATCAGGCAAAGCAAGGTCATGACAACGCACTATTCGTCGTCGAGGATGCGCCGGCCTTCGGCATCAAGGTCATCGAACTGCCCGCTTTGCAGCGACCACCAGAACAGCGCGCCGATCGCGAGCACCAGCAACACGGAAACCGGAACCAGCAGGTAGAGAATGTCCATCAGGCAACCTTGGGGGCGAGCAAAGGAGGGGTCACTGCAGCGTCGGACCGTACCTGGACGGTTGCGGCCAGACGCAATGAATTGACAACCACGATCAGCGAACTTGCGCTCATCCCCAGTGCCGCCATCCACGGGCTGACCCAGCCGGCGGCCGCACAAGGAATCGCAATCAGGTTATAGGCGGCAGCCCAGGCGATGTTCTGCCGGATCACGCTGAAGGTCTTGCGCGCCAGCGCTATCGCCGCACCCAGATCGGCAGGGCGACCCGACACCAGCACCATGTCCGCCTTCGCTTGTGCCAGCGGCGCCCCGCTTCCCATGGCCACGGATACATGGGCGCGCGCCAGCACCGGCGCATCGTTGATGCCGTCCCCCACCATGCAGACGACGGCCCCTTCGCCTCGCCGCGCCTCAACCCATTCCGATTTTTCGGCCGGCGTCATGCCTGCGTGGACCTGCCCCACGCCCAGCTCGTGCGCCACTCGCCAGGCCGGCTCGGCGCGATCACCCGACAGCATGGCGACCGCGCAACCGCCTTCCTGGAGCGATGCCACGAGTTCCCGCGCACCGCTGCGCACGCCATCGCCCAGCACAAAGAGGCCCTGCCATCCTGATGCATCGGCCAGTGCCACCACCGTGTGGTCCCTCGCGGCTGCCAGTACCTGTGGCGGCAAGGCCTTGCCGTGCAAGGCCTGCGCGAACGCCAACGAACCCAGGCGCCATTCGTGCCCGCCCAGCCGGGCGTGCACCCCTTGGCCGGGGATTTCCTGCCAGGTGTCGAAATCCTGCATCGCCTCGCCTGCCCGTATCCGGCTCAGCATATGAGGCGCGGCCGCCATCGCCAGCGACTGGGCCACGGGGTGCACCGCCTGCTGCTCCATGCGCCCGGCGAAGGTCAGCAGGGAAACGACGTCCAGTTTGCCGAGCGGCAGGGTCGCGATCAACTGCATGCGGCCGGTGGTCAAGGTGCCGGTCTTGTCAAACGCCACGTGGGTTACCCGTGCCAGGGTTTCGAGTGCATGACCGCGCGCAATCAGCACTCCGGACTTGGCCAGCCTGCCCACTGCGGCCGACAGGGCGACCGGGGCAGCCAGCGACAATGCACATGGGCACGTGACAATCAGGATCGCCACACTGATCGACAAGGCACGCGCCGGATCGAGGTTTGACCAGACTACGTAGGCCATCCCCGCAAGCGCCAGGATGCTCCACAAGAACACACCGGCATAGCGGTCTGCCACCTGCAGCAGGGCAGGCTTGGCGTTGGCCGCCTGCTCGACCATGCGCACAATCGCAGCCAGTGCCGATTCGGCACCCGAGCCGGACACGCATACCACCAGCGGACCGGACAGATTGATCGCACCGCCTTGTACCGCCGCACCAGGCGCCACGGCACGTGCCCGGCTTTCGCCCGACAGCACCGCTTCATCCAGATGACTCTGGCCGCGCACCACGTTGCCATCCGCGGGAATGGTGGCTCCCATCGGCACCAGGACATGATCGCCACGCGACAGGGAATCGGCCTTCACCTCCACGACGTGCTCGGCGTCTGGCCAGTGCGGCAGGGCGTGCGCCATCACCGCGCGCTGCCGGGTCAGCGCATCAATGGCGGCCGTGGCACGCGCGCGCGCCATGGATTCGAGCATGCGCCCGCCCAGCAGCAAGAAGACAAACATCGAGACCGAGTCGTAATACACCGGGCCGGGTGTGACAAACGTGGCCCACACGCTGGCCCCGAAAGTGGCCAGCACGCCGACCGTTACGGGTACATCCATGCCGATCCGGCGCGCGCGCAGGTCACGCCAGGCGCCCGTCAGGAACGGGGCAGCGGAGAAGGCAATGACCGGCACCGTCAACACGAAGCTCGCGATCTTGAGCAACTGGTCAATGTCGCTGCTCATTTCTCCTTCGATCGCCAGGTAAGCCGGGAACGCGTACATCATCACTTGCATCATGGAGAAGCCGGCCACGAAAAGGCGCCAGAGCGCCATCCGGCTGGCCGCCACGCGTGCCGCACCGGCACCCGCAGCCGATACCGGCCACGCGCGATACCCGGCTCGCGCAATCGCGCCCAGCACATCAGCCAGGGTGACCTGGTGCGGGTTGAAGCGCACCCAGGTACGGTGGGTGGCCTGACCGGTCTCGACCCGCTCAACGCCGGCCAGCGCCCCTACCCTGAGATCAATCAGCTGCGTGCAGGCGGCGCAATGAATGCCCTCAATGGCGAGCGTGGCCTCGACGCGCGCCGCGTCGCCTGGCGCTTCCCGAGGTGCGCGCTTAGCGTCCAAGATGGCCCCCTTGAGCAGCGGCTGCCGGCCCTGCCCCCGGGGCGGCCGCAGCCAATGCGCGTTCACGGTAGAGGTGGCTCGCTCCACAATCAAGCAACGACTGCATCACGCTGGCGCAGGCCGTACAACACACGGGGCGGGCCACGCCCTCGAACACCACTGTCTCCTGGCAAGCCGATGGTACCGGCAGGCCACAGTGAAAACAGGTTGCCTGACGTGCCGCCGCCACCCCGCGTCGCCGCGGCCCGAGCAGAAACTCAAGCATGGCGCCACGCCGCGGGCCGGTACGCCACGAGGTTCCCCGAAAAGCGCAGAAACAAGGCCGTCAAGTGCGGAAACCGCCAGACAGCGCGTGTTCGGCCGGCGCGTGGCGCATCGAATCGGACGAGATCAAGGCGTTGGGCACAACATTGCATGCTGCGATACTAGCCGGATCCGAATTCCGCCATTTGCGCCAAATCAAACCTGATCACCCTTCGTGGTGGTTGAATGGAATCCATGTCTGAACATTACCTCAAAAGCCTGTTCGTCCCGACCAGTGTCGCCGTAGTCGGCGCCTCGCCGCGCGCCGCTTCACTGGGTCACGCCGTCCTCGGCAACCTGCGCGCCGGCGGGTTCAACGGACCGATCTTCGCCGTCAACCCGAAATACACGCAGATTGACGGCGCGCCCTGCTACCCCGACTTCGCCCACTTGCCGGCGCCGCCCGACCTGGCCGTCGTGGTGACCCCCGCGGCGACGGTTCCTGCCGTGCTGGAACAGGCGGCGCGCAGCGGAACCCGTCATGCCGTCGTGCTGACAGCCGGCTTCGGGGAACTGGGCCCGAACGGCAAGGCGCTTGAGCTGGAGGTCGCAAGAAGCGCTCGCACCAACGGTTTGCGCATGATCGGTCCGAACTGCCTGGGCTTGATGCGGCCGGATATCGGCCTCAACGCGACGTTCTCGCGCAGCGCAGCGCGCGCCGGGCAGATTGCACTGGTGTCGCAGTCAGGCGCGATTTGCGCTGCGCTGACGGATTGGGCCTGGTCCGCCGGCATTGGCTTCTCCAGCGTGGTTTCGCTGGGCGCCGGAACCGATCTGGATTTCGGTGAAGTGCTCGACTTCCTGATGTACGACGACGCCACTACCTCGATCCTGATGTACGTCGAAGGCGTACATGATGCGCGCCGCTTCATCAGCGGTCTGCGTGCGGCCGCGCGTACCAAGCCGATCGTGGTGCTCAAGGTGGGCCGGCACGCGGCGGCATCGCGCGCTGCCCAGAGCCATACCGGCGCGCTGGCCGGCAACGATGCCGTGTTCGATGCGGTACTGCGTCGCTCGGGAGTGGTGCGTGCAGAGAGCTATCCGGAACTGTTTGCCGCGGCACGCCTGTTGGCTGCAGGGCGCCTGCCGCGCGGTAACCGGCTCGCAGTGCTCACCAATGGCGGCGGCCCCGGGGTGATGGCAGCCGACTGCGCCGCCGCTCATGAAGTCGCGCTGGCAAGCCTCACCGCGGGCACCCTGCAGACGCTCGATTCGCACCTGCCCGCGCACTGGTCCCACGGCAACCCCGTGGACATCATCGGCGATGCCACGGCGCAACGTTTTTCCGATGCCCTGGGTGCGCTCCTCGACGATCCGCAGGTCGATGGCGTGCTCACGCTGTTCTGTCCGCAGATCGTCACCACAGCGGAGGCTGCCGCCCAGGCCTTGCTCCCCCACGCCCGGGCATCTGGCAAACCGGTGCTGACGGCGTGGCTGGGGGAAGCCCAGGTGCGCACCGGCCGGGAGCTCGTTGAAGCAGCCGGCATGCCGGCATTCCAGTCACCTGAGTCCGGCGTCATCGGCTTTGCCGCGCTGGCCAGCTATGTACGCGCACAGGAATTGTTGCGTGAGGTACCGCCCCCGCTCGCCCCGACTTCCGCACCGGACCTGACGGGCGCGTTTGCCCTCGCGCGCAAGGTCGCCGAAGCGGGTCGGACCTTGCTCAACGAGCCGGAATCGAAGGCACTGCTCGGGATGTTCGGCATCGCCACCCCGCCGACCCGGGTCGCACACACGCTGGTGGAAGCGATCGCCATCGGCGAAGCCATGCCGTATCCGCTGGCCATGAAGATTGTCTCGCCGGACATTGCCCACAAATCGGACGTGCAGGGGGTGGTCCTGAATGTGCGTGACCTGCCCGCACTGGAGCGCGCGTTTCGCAACCTGATGGCACGTGTGGCGAAAATGCGCCCGGACGCCCGCATCGAAGGGGTGGCCATCCAGCCGATGGTGGAAAAGCGCTTTGGCCGCGAGCTGATGATCGGCGTGGCACGCGATCCGACCTTCGGCCAGGTGATCAGCTTTGGCGCGGGCGGCGTTGCGGTGGAATTGATGCGCGACAACGCCATCGGCCTGCCACCGCTCAATCGTCGTCTCGCCGAGGACTTGATCGAGCGCACCCGTATTGCCCGCCTGCTCGGTGCCTATCGGCATGTGCCGGCGGCCAATCGCGAGGCGCTGATCGACATGCTGCTGCGTGTGTCCGAAATGGTCTGTGCCCTGCCCTGGCTGGCCGAAATGGACATCAACCCCTTGAGCGTCGATGCCATCGATGCGGTCGCACTCGATGCGCGGGTGGTGATCGATCCGACTCTCCTGGGCGGCAACGCCCGCTACGCGCACATGGCGATCCACCCTTATCCCGCCGCACTGGAGACCACCGCAACGCTGCGCAGCGGCAGCGCCATGCGGGTGCGCCCGATTCGGCCCGAAGACGCTGAAATGGAGCGCCAGTTTGTCGAAGAGCTCTCCGACGAGGCGCGCCACATGCGCTTCTTCAGTTCGATGCGCACGCTGCCGCCGCGCTTGCTTGCCCGCCTCACCCAGGTCGACTATGAGCGCGAGCTGGCACTGCTGGGCCTGTGCCGGGCATCCCATGGGGAAGAAGAGGAAATGGTCGGCATTGCCCGCTACGCGCCCGATGCGGATGGGGTCAGTTGCGAATTCGCCGTCACCGTGGGCGACGCCTGGCAGGGACACGGCATCGCGACCGTGCTGATGCAACGTCTGATGGAAGCCGCCATCGACGCCGGTTATCAGCGCATGACGGGGCTGGTGCTGGCCACCAATGCGCCGATGCACAAATTGATGCACGGGCTTGGTTTCACCGGCATCCCGAGCAAGGACGATCCCGGTGCCATCGAATATGCCAGGACCCTGGCACCGCAAGCGGGAGGCGCTTGACGCGCGCTGGAGGAGCCCTTCCTGCCGTTGCGCTAGCGCTTGCCCCCGGCGCCCGGTGCAGGGCCGGGCGCAGATCCCGGTGCAGATGCGGGCCCGGCGCCACCTGCCTGGCCCGGCACGGCATTCGGCGGGGTACCCGGCGTGGGAGCCGGTGGAACACCGGAGGCACCGCTCGCAGGCGTGACGGACTGCGGCGCCCCCTGGCCACTGCCGCCCTTGTCCCCAGCCTTGTCGCCAATTCTGTTGTCGGCCTTGTCCGAACCCTTGTCGGCTCCGCCCGCGCCCGCTTTGCCGGCGCCTGGTGCCTGCCCCGGGGCAGCGCCCGGGGCGGCGGAACCGCCGGTACCCTTGCCCGCGCCTGGACTCTGACCGGGCAGCGGCCCCTTCTGCATGCCCTGGCCCTGCTGAGCCTGTGCCCGTTTCTCGGCGATCTGTTGCTGGACTTGGGCGTGCCGTCCCTGCACCCGACTTTCATTCGCCGTCGAGCGAAACGCCGCCGGAATCGATGGCAACACCTGCGGTCTTCCCTGCGCCCCCTGCGGCACGAATCCGGCCTGTCCGCTCTGCACCGTCACCGATCCGCCGTTGTTCGCCGAAATCACGGTGCTGCCGGCGTTGACCTTGTCATACACGCCCGCCGTACCGTCGGCAGAGCCTTGCGGGATCACCATCGGTTCATGGTCCGTACCCCGCACTCCGATCGTTGCCACTGGCGTGCGCACCTCGTAGGCGGACGGACTGGTTTTGGCGATGAAACCGGTAATCGAGCGGAAGCTGCCGCGCAACAGGCTCAGGATGGAAGCGTCGGAAGCCTGTCCGCGGGCACGATAGCGCACCAGGCGCACCTGGGTGTTGGGGCGCACCGCAATGACGGCGCCATCTGCCATCTCGGCGTGTAACTCGCCTTTGGCCCCCGTCGTCACGGAATCGCCTTCGAGCAAGGGAGAACCGACAACAATGTTGCGCGTCCGCGCATCGGCACCGGTCACCGTCACCTGCCCCTCCACCAGTTCTACCTTGCCGGCCTCGATCACCTGTACCGCACCCGCGGCCTGCGCATCCACCTGCACCGAACCGGCCAGGCGCGCGGTGCGCGAGGGTTGAACATCGGAATAGATCACGCGCCCATCCGGTTCCACCCACTTGCGCGCCTGCTGCGCTCCTGCCGAAGGCATCAGCAACGAGGCACAGAGCATCACGATCAGAACAAGAATGTTCACGATTTCCTCCCGCAGGAAGGCGCGTGCATCGCCAACCCGGCCTCAATAACTGCCGGGACGCGCCAGGTTCTCGAACTTGGTGAATTCACCGATAAAGGCCAGCTGCACCCGGCCAATGGGGCCGTTTCGCTGTTTGCCGATAATGATCTCGGCGGTGCCCTTGTCTTGGGATTCGGGGTTGTAGACCTCATCCCGATAAATGAACAGGATCACGTCCGCATCCTGCTCGATGGCGCCGGACTCACGCAAATCGCTCATCATCGGCCGTTTGTCGGTACGCGATTCGAGACTGCGGTTGAGCTGCGAGAGCGCGATCACCGGCACGTTCAGTTCCTTTGCCAACGCCTTGAGGGAACGCGAGATCTCGGAAATCTCGGTCGCGCGATTCTCGCTGGCGCTGGAAGCCGAGCCTGACATGAGCTGCAGGTAGTCGATCACGATCAGATCGAGCTTGCCGTAAAGGCGGTGCAGGCGGCGCGCGCGCGCGCGCAGTTCCAGCGCCATCAGGGCCGGGGTTTCGTCCACATGCAGTTTGACTTCCTGCAGGCGTTCAAGCGCCGTGGCGAACTTGGAAAACTCCGCGTCGTTCAGCTTGCCGGTGCGCAGGCGATGCAGGTCGAGGCGGCCGATCGAACCGAGCATGCGCATTGCCAGCTGGGTGCCGCCCATCTCCATCGAGAATACGCCGACGATGCCGCCTTCGAGGGCGACGTTCTCCGCGATATTGAGCGAAAACGCGGTCTTGCCCATCGAGGGACGGCCGGCCACGATGATCAGATCACCTGGCTGCAGGCCGGAGGTCATGCGGTCCAGATCCGAAAACCCGGTCGGCACACCCGTCACGTCCGGGCTGTTCAGATCGTGCAGCTCCTGAACCCGGTCACGCACCTGCAGCACCAGTTGCGACATGTCGAGGAAGCCCTGCTTGCCGCGCGCGCCTTCCTCGGCGATGCGAAACACCGCCGACTCGGCGGCATCGAGGATTTCGCGTACTTCGCGCCCCTGGCGGTTGTAGACGGAACTGGCGATCTCCTCGGTGGAGCCCAGCAACCGCCGCAACACCGAGCGGTCGCGCACGATCTGCGCGTAACCGCGGATGTTGGCAGCCGAAGGGGTGTTCTGCGCCAGCGCATTCAGGTAAGCCAGCCCGCCGGCATCGTCGACGCGCTTCTCGGCATCGAGCGATTCGAACACCGTGATGACGTCAGCCGGCTTGCCCTTCTCGATCAGCTTGGCAATGTGCTTCCAGATCAGGCGATGGTCAGCGCGATAGAAATCCTCTTCCCGCAACAGGTCGCCAATCTTGTCCCAGGCGTGGTTGTCCAGCAGCAGGCCGCCGAGCGTGCTTTGCTCGGCTTCGATCGAATGGGGCGGAATCTTGAGCGCTTCGACTTGGGAATCGGCGCCCGATTGACGGGGCATGACGGCGGACAAGGTAGGACTCTCCTGAAGCTGCGCAGACTATAAAGCAAAAGAGCCGCTCCCGGCATCCGGCAGCGGCTCCAATGTGAACCGGCGTTGCGTGCCCGGGCAGCCGCGCCCGGGCAGAGAGACTTACACCGCTTCGCCCAGCACCGACACCTTGATCGTGGCGACGACATCGGTGTGCAACTGCACCACCAGATCGGTGTCACCAATGGCCTTGATCGGGCCGGCAGGCATGCGGATCTGCGACTTCTCGACCGTAAAGCCAAGTTTGCCCAGCGCTTCGGCAATGTTGAAGTTGGTGACGGAACCGAACAGGCGGCCGTCGACACCGGACTTCTCGCTGATCTGCACCATCATGCCGTCGAGCTTGGCAGCTTCCGCTTGCGCCTTGGCGAGCACTTCGGCCGCCACCTTCTCCAACTCGACGCGGCGCGCTTCAAACTCGGCGCGGTTGGCATCAGTGGCGCGTTTGGCTTTCTTCTTGGGGATCAGGAAATTGCGGGCAAAGCCGTCCTTGACCTTGACGATATCGCCCAGATTGCCCAGGTTCGTCACTTTTTCCATCAGAATCACTTGCATGTCGTTCTCCTCTTAGCGCATCGCGTGCTGATCGGTATAGGGGATCAGCGCAAGGTAACGTGCGCGCTTGATCGCTTCGGTCAGCTGGCGCTGGTAGCCGGCCTTGGTGCCGGTCACGCGGGCCGGCATGATCTTGCCGTTTTCCTGCAGGAAGTCCTTGAGGAGTTCTGCATCCTTGTAGTCGATCCACTCGACCTTGCCGACGGTAAACCGGCAAAACTTCTTGCGCTTGAAAAGGGATTTGTTCGGGTCACGCTTCTTGAACATCGGCTTCTTGCCGAAGCGACCGCCAGTGCGTCCTGTTGCCATGATTGTTCCTTGAAAAGTTTGGAATTAAATGTATTCGAATGCGGTGATGTGCAAAACGAGCTGGATTCTGGACTTGCCTCGATGCGCCAGAAATCCGACCGCCCTGATCTGTGCGCCAAGCGGGGCATGCCCCAGCTTCTGCGCCACCTCGCCTGCCGCCACTGCCGCTATTTCAACGGCCAGCTTGCGCGGTTTGCCTGCTTCAAGTTGCTCGGAAGCATGGGCGATTTTCAGCTCAAGGATCGGGATTCCGGCGGGTGTGTAGCGCACACTGTCGCGCGCTTCGACACTGCCTTCGATCTCAACCCGGTTTTGCGTCAACGATCGGCTTTAAGCAGCCTTGGGTTCAGCGGCAGCTTTGGCCTCGGGGGCTTCTGCCGGTGCCGGACCTGCCGTCAGGTTTTTCGACTTCTCTTCCTTCATCATCGGTGAAGGGGTCGTGAACGCTTTCTTCATCCGCACCACCAGGTGGCGCAGGACGGCGTCGTTGAACTTGAATCCGTGCTCGAGTTCGTCGAGGGTCTTGCCGTCGACTTCAATGTTCATCAGCACGTAATGGGCCTTGAAAATCTTGCCGATCGGGTAGGCCAGCTGGCGGCGGCCCCAATCTTCGATGCGATGAATCTTGCCGCCGGCGGTTTGCACCGTGGCGCGATACCGCTCGACCATCGCCGGAACCTGCTCGCTCTGGTCCGGGTGGACGATAAATACAATTTCATAGTGACGCATTGACAACTCCTTGTGGACTAGTGATGCGGCCGACCATCGGCCACCCTAGGCCGCCCGCCCGTTTGGGTTCAACACCCACACGCCGGTGCGGCAAGACTCGCGAATGCAGGACTCAATAACCCCAATACGGCCCCAAAAGCAGCCTGAAGAGCCCGCAGCAACACGCGAAGCCAGCAAGTATACCCTTTTTTCGTGATGAAAATCAAACCTTTAGCCGGTCGAATCCAATTTATTGCCGGAGGGCTTGAATTCATCCTCAACGGCCCCAGCTATCGCGCGGCATTCCCCTAATCGCAGTGGAGTTATTGATGCAAGAAACCCCAAAAGAAGTTGCGGACGAAAAACGCGCAGAAGCGCAGGCAGCGCCGGTGAACGGAAACGCCGGCGACAAACCCGCAGACCTCAATGCCGCACCGGACCCCGCCGCACGCATTGCCGCCCTGGAGGCAGAGCTGGCACAAGCCAAGGAGGATTTCCTGCGCGCCAAGGCCGAAACTGAAAACGTGCGGCGCCGCGCCCAGGAAGACATCGCCAAGGCCCATAAATTTGCCGTCGAGAGCTTTGCCGAGGCGCTGGTCCCGGTCAAGGACAGTCTGGACGCGGCATTGGGCGACACCAGCGGTTCGGTCGACACCCTCAAAAGCGGCGTCGAGCTGACCGTCAAGCAGCTGCAGGCGGCGTTCGACAAAGGCCGCGTGACGGCAATCGATCCGGCAGGCGAGAAGTTTGACCCGGCCCGCCATCAAGCCATCTCGATGGTCGAAGCCGATGGCGAGGCGAACCGCGTCGTCACCGTACTGCAGCGGGGCTATCTGATTTACGACCGCGTCTTGCGCCCTGCCCTCGTCACCGTATCCAAACCCAAGGCCGACAAACCGGCCGGCAACTGAGTTCATCGACCCACCAAACCCTACCAAGCCCTTGAATTCGAGGGGATTCGAACCATATTCAAGGCATTCCAATTTCACGCATTGCAGGAGAGAACACCATGGCAAAAGTAATCGGCATCGATCTTGGCACCACCAATTCATGTGTTGCCATCCAGGAAGGCAACTCGGTCAAGGTGATCGAAAATTCCGAGGGCGCGCGCACCACTCCTTCCATCATCGCCTACATGGATGATGGAGAAATTACCGTGGGCGCCTCGGCCAAACGACAGGCCGTTACCAACCCCAAGAACACGCTGTACGCGGTCAAGCGCCTGATCGGGCGCCGCTTCGAGGAAAAGGAAGTCCAGAAAGACATCGGCCTGATGCCCTACTCGATCGTCAAGGCCGACAACGGTGACGCCTGGGTCGAAGTGCGCGGCAAGAAAATGGCGCCGCCCCAGGTCTCGGCCGAGGTGCTGCGCAAGATGAAGAAAACCGCGGAAGACTATCTCGGCGAGGAAGTCACCGAAGCCGTGATCACGGTGCCGGCCTACTTCAACGACAGCCAGCGCCAGGCCACCAAGGACGCCGGCCGCATCGCAGGCCTCGACGTCAAGCGCATCATCAACGAGCCCACCGCTGCGGCCCTGGCCTTCGGCCTGGACAAGCAGGAAAAGGGCGACCGCAAGATCGCCGTGTACGACCTGGGCGGTGGCACCTTCGACGTGTCCATCATCGAGATCGCCGACGTCGACGGTGAAAAGCAGTTCGAAGTGCTGTCCACCAACGGCGACACCTTCCTGGGCGGCGAAGACTTCGACCAGCGCATCATCGACT
>CAYUEG010000025.1:0-5446 GCA_964443245.1 uncultured Burkholderiales bacterium
GCGGCATCGAACAGCGTGCCGCCGACCGGGTCGTACACGAGGTCTACGCCCGCGTTCTTGGTGATGGCCATCACGGCATCGCGCAGGCCTTCGTTGGGCACGGCGTGGTGTGCGCCGTGCGCGATGGCAAAGGCGCGCTTTTCTTCACTGCTGGCGGCCGCGATCACGGTGGCGCCGGCATGGCGTGCCAGTTCAACCGCAGCCACGCCCACACCACCGGCGGCGCCGAGGATCAGTGCGGTTTCGCCTGCCTTGAGGTTGCCGCGCCAGAACAGCCCGCCATAGGCCGTGCCATAGGCGTTGGGCAGGTGGATTGACGGATCAAACTTGAGCGCGTCAGGAATCGGGTACACCGTGGCGGCCGGCACCACCACTTGTTCCGCAATGCCACCCCAATCGCAAATGGCGAGCACGCGGTCACCCGGTTTGACTTGCGTGACGCCGGGGGAGACTTCCAGTACCGTGCCGGCCACTTCGGTGCCGGGCGTGAACGGCATCGGGTAGGTGCGCTGGTATTTGCCGGCTACCTGCAGGCCCATGGCAAAGCTCACGCTGGCGCAGTCGACTTCGATGCGCACGCCGCCGGCGGTGAGTGCGGGCGGCGCGATGTCTTCGACGACGAGTTCATCCCACTCACGCGGGCTGTGGCAGACGAGGGCGCGCATGGTCAGGCAGATGGTTGGGGAGATGTTGTCGAAAACTGCCGCACCGTGCCATCGGCCAG
Source organism: uncultured Burkholderiales bacterium (assembly GCA_964443245.1). Taxonomy (GTDB): domain Bacteria; phylum Pseudomonadota; class Gammaproteobacteria; order Burkholderiales; family JAEUOS01; genus CANJDH01. The sequence continues at coordinate 725 of CAYUEG010000025.1, forward strand.
CAGTGCCTCGACGTCCGCTGCGCTGAAACCCGCATCCAGCAACACTTTGCGCGAATGCTCGCCGATGCGCGGTGCCGGGCGCACGGTGCGGTCCGCACCGGGCAAATGCGGCACCGTGAGCGCACCATAGGGCGGTTGGTCGATGGTGGCGAAGTAGCCCATGGTGCGCATCTGCTCATCCTCGCGCAGGGCAAGGTAGTCGTTGATGGCGCTCACCAGCACGTCGGCGGCTTCCAGCTTCTTCACCCAATTGGCGGTGGTGTCATGGGTGAGCGCCTCGGCCAGCGCGGCGTTGATCTCCTTCATGTGCTGCTTGCGCGGATCGTTCTGCGAGTAACGCGGATCGGTGAGCCACTCTTCGCGCCCCACGGTGCGCGCGATGCGCCCGAACATCTCGTTGCTCATGCAGCTCACCACGATCCAGCCGTCCCGGGTGCGGAATTCCCCGGCGGGCGCGAAGATGGCCGCGCGGCTGGCCGGATCGGGATACAGGAAAGTGTCGATCATCGGTCCGGCCTGGAAGGCGGCACAACATTCGGCGAGCGACACTTCCACATGCTGGCCCTGGCCGCTGGAAGCGCGTTCGAACAAGGCCGCGCTGACCGCCTGCGCCGCATAGATCGCGCTGATGTTGTCCGGCACGTAGAAGCCGACGCGTTTGGGAATGCCGCCGGGCATGGCGTTGGCCACTGCCATCCCGCTGTAAGCCTGCAGCACCGAATCGGTAGCGGCTTTCGCCGAAAGCGGGCCTTGGGGACCAAAGCCGGTAATCGAGCAATACACCACGCGCGGGTTGATGGCCTGCAGCGTCGCGTAATCGAGGCCGAGCTTTTTCATCACGCCGGCGCGAAAGTTCTCCACCACCACATCCACGGTGGCGGCGAGTTTGAGCAGCGCGGCGCGGCCAGCCGGTTTGGTGGCATCGATGGCCAGGCTCTCCTTGTTGAGGTTGCCGGCAATGGCATTGGCGCACATGGCATCACGGCTCCCGCCGGTGGCGCGGATCCAGTCACCGCCAATCGGTTCGACCTTGATCACGCGGGCGCCTTGACGCGCCAGAATCTCGGCGCACACCGGGCCGGCAATGCCCTGGCTGATGTCCAGAACGGTGAGGTGGCGAAAGGCTTGCATGGTGGGGAAAAGGGGCGGCTTGAACAAGCCCTAGAATAGCGGAAGTCATGTCGAACGATTCCGAGCCTTCACCGGCAACCCGCCCGCCAGCGTCGCCTGGCCATGCGCTCGGGCGCCACACCGCGCGATTGACGCTCTACCTGGCCGGGCTTGACCCGACGGTGCGCGGCATGTTGTGGACGGTGGCTGCCGGCATGCTGTTCTCGGTGCTCAATACCTTGCTGCGGCTGATGGCGCAGCAGATGGATCCGTTCCAGGCGCAGTTCCTGCGCTATCTGTTTGGCTGCATCGTCATGCTGCCCATCGTGCTGCGCGCCGGGCTGGCCACGTACTGGCCCAAGCGCATGGGTGGCCAGTTCCTGCGTGGCGGCTTTCATACCATCGGCCTGTGTTTGTGGTTTACCGCGTTGCCGCAGATTCACCTTGCGGACATGACGGCGATCGGCTTTACCGGGCCGATCTTCATCATGATCGGCGCATTTTTCTTCTTCAAGGAGAAAATGCTGTGGGACCGCTGGCTGGCCGCCGCCATCGGTTTCACCGGTGTGCTGGTGGTGGTGTGGCCCAAACTCTCCGGCGGTGCCGGGTTCTACCATCTGGTGATGCTGGGGTCGGCGCCGATGTTTGCCATGTCCTTCCTGTGCGCGAAGTTCCTGACCCGCCACGAGCGGCCCGAAGTCATCGTGGTGTGGCTGGCGATTACCGTGGCCATTTTCAGCTTCCCTCTGGCCACGCTGCACTGGACCTGGCCTTCGATGATGCAGTGGATGACGTTCCTGTTCTGCGGGGTGATCGGCAGTGCAGGGCACTACTGCCTGACGCGCTCGTTTGTGGCGACCGACATTTCGGCCACGCAGTCCGCCAAGTTTCTTGACCTGGTATGGGCTTCCGCCCTGGGCTGGCTGGTGTTCGCCGCCGTGCCCAGCGCGACCACGCTCGCAGGGGGCGTGGTGATTGCGGCCTCCACCGTCTGGATTGCCCGGCGCGAGGCGCGGGCGCGCAAGGCGGCTTAGGTACCGCTAGTGCCCCATCGCGATCGCCTGGGCTCGCGCCACCGGCAGGTTCAGGAGCGCACCCAGGGCAGCAAAATCATCCGGCAGCGCCGGATTGTCCCAGCCGTTGGCCGAATGGCGTGCCATCGCAATGGCGAGGGAAACGTTGTGCATCTTCGGATCCGGCTTGGCGTGTTCGTCGGTGATGCGCACCAGCAGTTCCGGCAGTTTCCAGCGCCGCATCAACTCATGCTGCAGGGCATTGAGCTCGATGTTGAGCACCTCCTTTTGTGCTTCCACACTGCGCAGGCCGGGGTTGTCGAGCAGCATTCTTTCCACCTGACGCGCCAGTTGCGGCGCAAAGCACCACAGCAGCAGCTCGGTAAAGTCGTGCAGCAGGGTGGCGGTGCGAATCACTTCAAGGTCGAGGTCGTGCCGGCGCACGGCCCACTCGAAGCTCCAGTCCGCAGCGCGCTGGATGCGCTTGAGCACGCTCAGCATGCGCAACTGGTTCTGGTTCCGGTCCGGGTCCCCGGCAAACAGGTCGTTGACCGTGGTCAGGTGCTTGAACGATGCGAAGAACGGGCCGATACCCAGCATCACGATGCAACTGGTCACGGTTTCCACGTCCGTGACCTGCCGTTGCGTGCGCAACTCGGCAACGCGGCGAAACAGCTTCAAGGTCATCAGGGGATCGCAGGTGACGATCTGGCTCAATTCCTGTGCGCTGACCGCATCCTCGTTGTGCGACATCGTCGCGATGGCAGTGGCGGTGCTGCGCAGCACGGGCAACTCGGCCTGGTCGAAGAACTTCGCCCAGGCCTGCAGGTTGGGCAGGGGGTTGGTCAAGGCGGGCATGGGAGGTCTCGGATGCGGTCCATGCACGGATAACGGCACCATTCGGCAAAAACTGAGCAGCCGCACTTCAAGGCCCGGCGCTCAGCCACGGCGCCGGGACGCCCCAGGGCGGCCGGATCAGCCGCGCAGGAACAGCGTGACCAGCGGATCCGGCCCGACCTGGCGGCTCCAGTGGCCGTGGCGGGTAGCGTCGAAGGTTTCGCCAGCGGGCACCAGATCGGCGGAGTAGAAATGCTCGCCCGGCTTGAACAGGCGGGAGGTGCCATCCTGCAGGCCGATTTCCATCTGGCCACCGAGGATGAACACCCATTGCGGCGTGACAGTGCAGTGAAATTGGCTGCGAAAGCCCAGCGGGCTGTGGCGCAACTGGTATCCGCCTGAGGGCATCAGCGCCGAGAGCATCGATTGCGGGGTGCCTTCTCCGAGCGGGATGGTTTCCTCGCGGAAGCGCGCGCGGCCGTCGGTGTCGGTAAACAGGATGACTTTCGTGAACTGGCTCACCGGAATTTCCCCATCTGGTAATCGACAATGGCCTGACGGATTTCGTCGACGGTGTTCATGACAAACGGCCCGTGCTGGACAATCGGTTCGCGAATCGGCTTGCCGGCCACCAGGATGAACCGGCCTGCCTCATCATGGGTGTGGGCAGTGACCATGCCGCCGTCGGAAAGCACGGCCAGGTGCTGGTTCTTGACGACAGTCTCGTCGTTGCCGAAGATCACTTCACCTTCGAAGACATAGGCAAAGGCGGTGTAGTCGGCGGGCAAGGCGAGTTCGAATTCGGTGCTGGCAGGCAAGGTGACGTCCAGATAGCTCGGATCCGTGGCCACGCCGCCGACCGGCCCGGTGACACCACCGTAGCTGCCGGCCAGCACCTTGACCACCATGCCGTTTTCGGCCGTGACCACCGGGACATCATCTGCCGGGATGTCCTGATAGCGGGGAGCGCACATCTTGTCTTTGGCCGGCAGGTTGACCCACAACTGGAAGCCGGACATGCGGCCGGATTCCTGCAGCGGCATTTCGGAGTGGATCAGGCCGCGCCCGGCGGTCATCCACTGGACGCTGCCGGGCCCCAGATCGCCCGAGTTGCCCTGGTTGTCCTTGTGCTGCATGCGCCCGGCCAGCATGTAGGTGACGGTCTCGAAGCCACGGTGCGGATGATCGGGGAAGCCACCGATGTAATCGCTCGCGCTCTCGCTGCCGAAGGCGTCGAGCATCAGGAACGGATCGAGGTTTTGCAGTTGCGGCTGGCCAATGACGCGCAGCATCTTGACGCCGGCACCGTCGGAAGCGGGCATCCCGCGCACGATGCGGGAGACGCGGCGGCTGGCCGTCGCGGCGGCGTGGGCATGCGCCTTGTGCGTATGGTCGTGGGGGTGGTCGTGGGAGTGGTCGTGCGAATGGGTATGGGGAGTTGAGCTCATGCAGGGATAGGTGGAGGCAGATTGAACGGATTCAATCTACCACACCCCTGCGCGGGGTCCTTCCGCTGCCGGACCGACAGGGCGCCGGCGGAGGCGCCCGGCGCCTCAGCCTTGCGGCGGGCGGACCAGACAGGGGGCGCGCAGGCAGCGCGAGAGCACGCTGCCAAAGTTGCTGCCTGCCGTAAGGAAGCTCTCGGCCTGCAATTTCTCCCAGCTGGAGGGTCGCGCTGCGTTGTCCAGGCGGCTCAGCAGCTTCTGGCTGGTGTCGTGCACGTTCACGGCGTTCATGGGACGTTTCTCCGTTCGGTTAAGGC
>CAYUEG010000025.1:5546-10216 GCA_964443245.1 uncultured Burkholderiales bacterium
CGGGGGCAGATTGCCCTTACCTCCTCTTAACGGCAGCCCATCGATGGAATTGAGGGTGAAAACGCAACAAATTTGGCCGACCATCCGGCTGCCCGGGGGCGTGGCGGGGAAAGCAAGTTCCCCATCGAGGCATGGCTGAAAGCGTTGTCGCACAAGGCTCTCGCCGATAGGGGGTGCCCAAACCCTTGTGCCACAACGGTTCTGGCCGGGTATCCATCCGGGCAATGTCAAAAAGACAAGGAAAAACAATGGCTTTCGCGTGTTGCATGCCGTAAAATTCAGCGTTTTGCGTTGCACCATTCGCTGCGCCCATCTCATCGGCGGCCAGCCTTTTGGATCGCAACGATCCAGTCTGCACGCATCACTTCATTCGTCAAGGCTCACATGTCACGCAACCTTCGCAACATCGCCATCATCGCCCACGTCGACCACGGCAAGACCACGCTGGTCGACAAGCTCCTGCAGCAGTCCGGCACGTTTGCCGCCCACCAGCACGTCGCCGAACGGGTGATGGATTCGAACGACCTGGAAAAGGAGCGTGGCATCACGATTCTGGCCAAGAACTGCGCGGTGACCTACGAAGGCACCCACATCAACATCGTTGACACCCCTGGCCATGCCGATTTTGGTGGCGAGGTCGAACGCGTGCTGTCGATGGTCGATAGCGTGCTGCTGCTGGTCGACGCGGTGGAAGGTCCGATGCCGCAGACGCGCTTTGTGACGCGCAAGGCGCTGGCCTTGGGCTTGAAGCCGATCGTGGTGGTGAACAAGATCGATCGCCCGGGTGCCCGCCCGGATTGGGTCGTCAGTCACACCTTTGACCTGTTCGACAAGCTCGGTGCGACCGAAGAGCAGCTCGATTTCCCGGTGGTCTACGCCTCGGCCCTGAATGGTTGGGCGACGCTGGACTACAACAAGAAGGAAGAGAACATGCGGCCGCTGTTCGAGGCCATCCTCAAGCACGTGCCGGTGCGCGAGGCCGATCCGGATGCCCCGCTGCAACTGCAGATCTGCTCGCTCGATTACTCCAGCTTTGTCGGCCGCATCGGCATTGGCCGCATCAAGGCCGGGCGCCTGAAGTCGGGCCAGCAGGTGGCGGTGATGAACGGGCCGGACGCCACGCCGGTGATGGCCAAGATCAACCAGGTGCTGTCGTTCGAGGGTCTGGAGCGCGTGGTCGTGCCGGAAGCCGAAGCCGGCGACATCGTGCTGATCAACGGCATCGAGCAGGTGGGTATCGGTGTCACCATCACCGACCCGGTGCAGCCGGTCGGCCTGCCCTTGCTGAAGGTCGATGAACCGACGTTGACGATGAACTTCATGGTCAACTCGTCACCGCTGGCGGGCAAGGAAGGCAAGTACGTCACCAGCCGGCAGATCCGTGAGCGGCTGGAGCGCGAGCTGCAGTCCAATGTGGCGCTGCGCGTCGAGTTTTCGACTGACTCGGACACCTTTGTGGTCTCGGGCCGGGGCGAGCTCCACCTGACCATCCTCTTGGAAAACATGCGCCGCGAAGGCTACGAGCTGGCTGTTGGCCGCCCGCGCGTGGTGATGAAGGAAGTCAACGGCGAGAAGCAGGAGCCGTACGAACTGTTGACGGTGGATGTGGAGGATGGCCATCAGGGCGCGGTGATGGAAGAATTGGGGCGCCGCAAGGGCGACCTGCAGAACATGGAATCGGACGGCAAGGGCCGCACCCGGCTCGAATACCGCATTCCCGCACGTGGCCTGATCGGCTTTCAGGGCGAGTTCCTCACGATGACGCGTGGTACCGGCATGGCCAGCCACATCTTTGATGATTACGGTCCGGTCAAGGGTGAAATGGAAGAGCGCCGCAATGGCGTGCTGATCAGCCAGGACAATGGCGCCGCGGTGGCCTATGCCTTGTGGAAACTGCAGGATCGTGGCCGCATGTTCGTCAGCCCCGGCGAGGCGCTCTACGAAGGCATGGTGATCGGCATCCACAGTCGTGACAATGACCTGGTGGTCAATCCGATCAAGGGCAAGCAGCTGACCAACGTGCGCGCCTCGGGTACCGACGAAGCGGTGCGCCTGGTGCCGGCGATCGAATTGACGCTGGAGAAGGCGGTGGAGTTCATCGCCGACGACGAACTGGTGGAAATCACCCCCAAGAGCATTCGTCTGCGCAAGCGCCACCTGGTCGAGCACGAGCGCAAGAAGGCGCAGCGCATGGCGGCCTGACCGGCGGACCTGCCGGCGTGGTTTGCCGGTCCGCTTCGATGGCCTGCCTTGGTGGCCTGCTGTGGTGGCCTGCTTTGCTGGCCGGTTTTCTCTCAGGTCCTTCGCGCGACACGCTGCACCGTATCGCGCACCAGCGCCTCGAGCGCTGATTGCTCTGCTCCGGCATCGGTGAGGTGGCGCCGGCGCGCAACACCGCGTTCCAGGCTCAGTACGAAGCGCTTGTCGTGTTCCAGTCGCGACATCAATCCGGCCAGTTCCCGCTCGTCTTCCAGGGTGTAGTAGCCGGGGTAGTCATCGCCCAGCAGACCACGGTTTCCCGGAATGCGCGAGGCCAGCACCGGCACGCCGCAGGCGATGGCCTCCGACACGACGTGGGCGCCACCTTCCATGCGGCTGGAGATCACCATTGCATGCGAGCGCGCCAGCCAGCGCATTGCATCGCCATGGGCCACTTCGCCGAGCCAGCGATAACGCGGGTCGGCCGCACCGATGGCGCGCGCCTCGGCCTCCAGCAGCGGGTCCATTGCGCCACCCAGCTGCACTACGCGAATGCGTGAAGCAGCCGGCAAGTGGGGGAGGGCCAGGGCGGCACGCAGGGGATCCTTCTCGTCGCGCAGATGGCCGATGACGGTGATCAGCACGTAGCTTGAAGGTGGCGCACGCCGCATGACCGGGCGTACGGACTGGTGAATCACGCGGGTTTTGGCACGCAGCGCCGGCGCCAGCTCATTGAGCCCCTCGGCCTGCAGCACGATCATGGCGTCGGCCAGAGTCATGGCGTGCTGGGCGGCGGCATCGGTGCGTATGTCGCGATACAGGTCGGTGCCGGTCAGGGCCAGAATCAGGGGGCGATCGGCTTTGGACTTCCACAGGGCAATCGATTCCGCACTGCGCCTGGCGTGCAGGGCGATCATGCAGTCGTGCGCGACGCGCGCCTCGCTGGCGTGAACCACGATCTCGACCGCATGGCCGCCGGCGCGCAGGTGGCGGGCCCAGCGGGTGGCAGTGTTCCGATTGCCGTGGCGCGAGCCCGGCTTGGCAGGCGTGACGATTAGAATGTTCACGATCGCGTGATGGTAATGCAAAAAATTGCGCGCCATTCCAACCGCTGATGACCCTCCCTGTACTGATGTCTGACCCCCGCGCCAGCTGGCCTGACTTTGCGCTGTACCGGCCGCATCCTCCGGCGACGCGGTTGCGCGAATGGATCGCCGAGGCGCGCACCGTCACCTGGGCCTGGCTGGGCGATCTCACTGGCGAGAGAGTGCTGGGCCCACGTCATCCTCTGCTCAACCCGCCGCTGTGGGAAGTCGCGCACCTGGCCTGGTTCTGGGAGAAGTGGCTGCTGCGCGAGGGCGATACGGCGCGCGTGGCGAGCGGCCTGGTTCCACAGACCGATTCGCTCTACGATTCGATGGCCGTGCCCCACGACACACGCTGGGACATTCCGCTCCTGTCCTGGCGCGCCGCCTGGCAGTATCTGGATGCGGTGCTGGCGGAGGTGGACGCGCGGCTCGCGGCCGCATTGCTGACCGACGAGATGGCTTACTTCGTCCAGTTGTGCGTCTTTCACCACGACATGCACAACGAAGCGTTCGCCATCCGGCGCCAGATGCAGGGCGACCTGCCTGTGGCCATGGCCCGCAAAGCCTTGGGGGACAAGGCTCTCGGCCCGATACCTAGGGCAGGAAGGGGTGACATCGCGTTTCCGCAAGGGGCGCATGCACTGGGTGCGCACAAGCGCGGCGGCTTCGTGTTTGACAACGAGAAGTGGGCCCACGAGGTCAGGTTCGCCGAGTTTGCGATTGCCTCGCACCCGGTGTCACAGGGCGAGTTTGCCGAGTACCTCACGGAAACCGGCGCCACCCCGCCTCCCTACTGGCGCTGCGTGGAGGGGATCTGGCAGCTGCGCCGCTTCGATCAATGGCAGGCGCTCGATGTCGATGCGCCTGCCGTGCACGTGAGCGCGGTGGACGCAGAAGCCTATTGCGCATGGGCCGGAAGGCGGCTGCCGACCGAGCTGGAGCGGGAGCACGCACACAGTGCGTTGAGCGCGACGGGTCAAGTCTGGGAGTGGACCGCCAGTGTGTTCGCGCCGTATCCGGGCTTTACGCCGGATCCTTATGCGGATTATTCCGCGCCCTGGTTTGACGGCACCTTCCGGGTGCTGCGCGGCGCCAGCATTGCCACGGCGGCGCGCAACCAGTGGCCCACCTGGCGCAACTTCTACAAGCCCCAGCGCAGCGACATGTTCTGCGGTTTTCGCACCTGCGCGCTGTAGCGACAGACGCGCAGATTCCCGCGTCTTCAGGGGCGCTGTGGCTGCGGTGGTGTGGCGTCGTTGGGCCACAGCAGCCACAACTCGCCGTTCTGGCGCATGCGGCCGGCCTCACGCCCGGCTTCCTCGCCAAATCCCCAGAAGTAGTCCGCACGCTGTGGCCCGCGAATCGCACCGCCGGTGTCCTGCG
>CAYUEG010000025.1:10316-34882 GCA_964443245.1 uncultured Burkholderiales bacterium
CCCCAGAAGTAGTCCGCACGCTGTGGCCCGCGAATCGCACCGCCGGTGTCCTGCGCCATGACCAGGCGTTCGAGCGGCCGCGGGCTGTTCGGGTAGGTGGTTGCCAGCCAGATGGGGCTGCCCAGCGGCACGAAAGCGGGGTCAATCGCAATCGAACGGCCGGCCGTCAACGGCACACCGAGTGCACCCGGTGGGCCGGCGTCGCCGTCGAGCCGGATCTCGCGGAAAAAAACATAGCTCGGGTTGCTGTTCAACAGTTCGGCAAGTTTGGCCGGATTTGCCTGCGCCCAGGCCTTGATCCCCTGCATCGAGGCCTGCTCCAGCTTGAGCTCGCCGCGGTCGATCAGCACGCGCCCGATGCTGCGATAGGCGTGGCCGTTCTGGTCGGCGTAGTTGAGGCGGATGGTTTCACCGTTGTCGAGCCGGACACGGCCCGACCCCTGGATCTGCAGGAAGAACAGGTCGATCGGATCATCCACGTAGACCAGTTCGCGGCCGCGCACCGGGGCCTTGCCCGATTCAATCTCCGCGCGATTGAAGTAGGGCACGACGCGGTTGCCTTCGAGCCGGCCACGCAGGCGCTGGCCCTTCAGATCGGGGCGCACATCGCCAAGGTCGATGGTCAAGAGGTCTGGTGGCTGGCCGTAGATCGGGTGCAGAAAAGGGGCGCGGCGCGTCCGGCTGCCGGTCAGCAGGGGTTCGTAATAGCCGGTGACCATGGAGGTGGTACTGCCAGTCATGCGCCAGGGTGTGAGGCGTCGCTCAAAAAACGTGCGCGCGATCACGCTGCTGGCCGCTTCAGCGTCGGTACAGACGGTGCGCCAGGCCGGCTGACGCTTGAGCACGCTGCAACTGGCGAGGAAGCTGCGCCACGCCTCTTCATGGCGATCCGACTGCCAGTTCGGTACGTCGGCCCAGGCGGCCCGCACCCATTCAGGGCGGGCGGCGGGCACCGGCGGCTTGTCGGCCGGGGGTTCGCAGGCGCACGGTGCGCAGGTGGCGGCCGGCACAGGGCAGGCTGCCTGACTGGCGGAACCCGCCCCAGTGCCCGACGCAGCGGCGGCCGGTGAAGAGATCGGTGAAGCGGCCGGTGGGGAGGGTGGCGCGGTGGGCAGCGTGTTGCAGCCGGCGGCCACTGCGGCGGCCCCCAGTACGCTTAGAATCTGCCAACGGGTCAACGAAAGAAGGCGCTTCATGTTGCAAGATGGTTCGTGGATCATTCTGCTGGAAATGGGCGTGGCGCTGTGCCTTGCCGTGTTCATCGTGTGGTGGACCATGCCGCGCAAGAAAAAGCCGGAAGATGACAAGCGTGATCCGGACGGAAAGGGAAAGCCTTGACCGGAAATGCCTTGACGGCCGCGACCGATGCGATCCGGTGGATGCCTCAACGAAACGCGGCCCGCCGGTTACGGCGCTGAATCGCGCGCAGGCGGCGCCCGATGTGACCCGGGCGCCAGTGGCGATTCAGTTCCGCCAGCCAATGGCGTATGGCACGCTTGATGGCCGCCAGTCTCTGCCAGGCTGCCGTGGCCTGAATGTAGCCGTACAGCCGCTCGCGCCAGGCCATGATCCACCCGTGCAAGGCGGCGAACCACGCCAGCTGCAACAACGCCGGTTTGGTCAGCGTAAAGATCCTTGCCACCAGAGCAGTGCCGGCAATCTTGGCGCTGATGATCAGCGTGCAGCCGGCAATGACCTGCCCGTGAGCCAGCAGCCAGAGCGCGATCAGCTTGACTGGCAGCAGCAGGGTGCCTGGTGCCAGAAACACCGCCATGGCGCCGTAAGGCGGCAGACGGGACAGCCAGGTTTCGGCGGCGTGAATCAGGGGCAGGCGTCCCAACGCCGCCATCACCCGCTTCAGGGCTTCCCACAGGACTTCCTCGACAAACAGGAGCAGGGCCGCCAACGCCATCAGCGGAGGCGTCAGCAGGCGTTTGAGCGGACGGGCCATCAATGCAACACGCGTGGCATCGACAGGATGAACTCGGGCACGGGCGCTTCGAACTGGGTTCCGTCCTCGGCCACCATCTGGTAACTGCCGCGCATCGTGCCGACCGGTGTCGGCAACGGGGTGCCGCTCTGGTACTGGAACTCTTCTCCCGGCTTGAGCAGAGGCTGGTTCCCGACAACGCCCAGCCCTTTGACTTCCTGCACCCGGCCTGTGGCATCGGTGATGATCCAGTGCCGGCTGATCAGCTGGGCAGCGATTTCGCCCGCATTGCGGATGGTGATGAAGTAAGCGAACACGTAGGGACCGGATTCGCGGTCGGACTGGTCCGGCAAAAACTCGGTACGTACGGACACACTCACGTCATATTTGGCCATGCCGCATTTTGACCCGAAACAGGGCGAGCGGCAAGCAGCACGGTATGATTCTCCTGCGGCAAGTGAACCGCCGCATGCCATGCGCCACAGCACCGGCGAAACCACAGAGGCGGGCCAACCTGCCCATGGAGACATGATCTTGCGTGATCGCATTCTGACGAGTATTGCCCTGGCCGGATGGCTGGCCGGGTGTGCGGCGCCTTTGCCGATGGATGAGGTTCGGCTCTCGAGCGTCACACCGTTCTCGGTGGCCCAGCCAGGCGCTGCGCCGCCCGGCGGCTGGCAGGTCTGGACGCTGGCCAAATTCAAGCGCCCGACCTCCTACGATCTGATCAGCAAGGACGGCGCAACGGTGGTCGAGGCGCGCGCCGATGGGTCTGCCTCGGGCTGGTTGCATCCGCTGAACGCGCTCGATCCCAGTCAGTACCGCGACTTGGCCTGGCGCTGGAAGATCGAGGGCCTGGTGCCGAATCAGGACAACACGCGCAGCGCGTTTGAAGATTCCGCCGCGCGGCTGGTGGTGCGCTTCGATGGCGATGCCTCCAAGCTCGATTTTTCGGAACGCATGTTTGCCTCCAAGGTGAAGGCCGTGACCGGCCAGGCTTTGCCGTATGCGACCCTGATGTATATCTGGGGCCGCAACAGTGCGCCCGATACGGTCATCACCAGCCGGTATACGGAACGCATCAAGATGATCGTCGCCGAGGCCGGGGTGGAAAAGGTGGGTGCATGGCACGACCTGAAGCGCGATCTGTATGCCGATTTCAAACGCGCCTTCGGAGAAGAGCCCGGCCCGATCACCGGGATTGGCATCATGACCGATACCGACAACACTGGCACAAAGGCGCGCGCCTGGTATGGCGACATACGTCTGCTGCGTGCCCCGCATTGAGGGCGGGCGACAGAAAAGCATGTCCGAAAATGGCGAGAACGCTGCGCTGACTGCGGTAGAGTGGCGGCATGCAGGCTTCTTCCCAGCTCCTTGATGCGTCGGCTGCCGAACAGTTTTACCGGGCCTATGAAACCCGCGATGCGCGCTTTGACGGGCGTTTCTTTGTCGGCGTCAGGACGACCGGAATCTTCTGCCGGCCGGTTTGCCCGGCGCGGACGCCGCTTCGACGCAACGTCGCCTTCTACCCGAGTGCTGCGGCGGCCTTTGCTGCCGGCCTGCGCCCCTGCCTGCGCTGCCGGCCCGAGCGGGCGCCTGTCTTGCGCGCCTTTGCTGGTGGCGAAGCGCTGGTCGCCCGGGCCTTGCAGGCGATTGATGCCGGCGCGTTGAATGAGGGCTCGCTGGAAGCATTGGCCGCGCGCATCGGGGTGACGTCCCGGCACCTGCGTCGCCTGTTTGACGTCCACGTGGGTGCCACGCCGGTTCAGGTGGCACAGATGCGCCGCCTGCTGTTCGCCAAACAGCTGATCGAGGAGAGCGGGCTGCCGCTGGCGGACGTGGCCTTTGCTGCCGGATTCAACAGTGTGCGCCGATTCAACGCCGCCTTTCGCCAGGCGTATGCGCGGGTGCCGGGCGATTTGCGCCGTGTGCGCAGCCAGTCCGCGCAGGGCGATGGCGTCCTGATTCGTCTGAACGGCATTGATCAGCCCGGTTTTGAAGCACTGCTGGGCTTTTACCGATTGCGCGCCTTCGCCGGTGTGGAGCATGTGGATGCCAGCGGTTACGCCCGACTGTTGCGCCTGCAATCTGCATCCGGTACAGGGGTCGGCATGCTGGAGCTCGGCTGGCAGAACGACGCACTTCACCTGCGGTGCCACCTGCCGGATCTGTCACACCTGACCCGTGTGGTGGCCAGGGTCAAGCGCATGTTCGATCTGGACGCGCCGGTGGCTGCGGTGCGGGGGCATTTGCAGCGCGACGTACGGTTGCGTCCTGCAGTGCAGGCGGCACCGCTGCGGGTGCCCTGTGCGTGGGATCCGTGGGAGCTTGCAGTGCGTGCGGTGCTGGGCCAGCAAATCAGTGTCAAGGGCGCCGCCACGCTGGCGAGCCGCCTGGTGGCGCGGTTCGGCACGCAGCACGACAGCGGCCGCATCGAGAACAACGTCGGACTGACGCATCTGTTCCCGTTGCCCGCCGTACTGGCAAGTGCGGCGCCCGAACAATTGCAGGCGATCGGCCTGACACGCAGCCGGACGGGTACCCTGATCAACCTGGCCCGGCATGTTGCCGCCAGACCCGCGTGGGGCGACAGCTATCCGGGAATCGACCCCTTTGTGGCGGAGCTCACGGCCTTGCCGGGCATCGGCCCGTGGACGGCGCATTATGTGGCGATGCGCGGATTCTCGGATCCGGATGCGTTTCCCGCCGCCGACCTCGGCTTGCTCAAGGCGGCGCGGGCGCTGGACATTGCCACCACTGCAAAGCAGCTTGAAGCACATGCCGAGCAGTGGCGCCCCTGGCGCGCTTACGCCGCGCAGGCGCTGTGGAATTTTCTTCCAAAGGATGCAGCATGAAAGACGGCACGAAAACGACCCTGTGGTTCGACCGGATCGACACGCGCGCTTACGGCGCGCCATTTGCCGCAATCCTGATTGCAGTTGATCAGGGGCGGCTGTGTGCGCTCGATTTCGCCGGCTTCGAAGCACGCATGCATGCGCTGCTGGCGAAGCGATACGCGCGCTTTGGCTTCCTCGACAAGTCCAATCCATGCGGCTTTGCGGACCGCATCCATGCCTATCTGAATGGGGAAACCGGGGCTGTGGAAGACATTCCCGTATCCACCGGCGGTACCGACTTTCAGCGGCAGGCGTGGGCGGCGCTGCGCCGCATTCCGGCAGGACGCACTGCGACGTATGGCGAGCAGGCCGCCCGCATTGGCAGGCCGCGCGCGGTGCGGGCCATCGGTGCGGCCAACGGCCAGAATCCGGTGGCCATTGTGATCCCCTGCCATCGTGTCATCGGTGGTGGCAACAAGTTGACCGGGTATGCCGGCGGGCTGGATACCAAACGATGGCTGCTTGGCCATGAAGGTGCCTTGTAGCGCCCTCGCCAGGAGGGTGTGACGGCATCACGCCGGGGGCTGCGCCCGTCCGCGCAGAACAGGTAGACTACGACCCCAATCTACCGGTTTGCCATCTTGTCGCCTGCCTCGGACCGAAACCTTCGACACACTCGTCAGGCGCTGGGTGTCCTGCTGATCTGCCTGGTTCTGAACCTGATTGGCCGGGGCATCGCGGACAGCTATGTCGTGTTCCTGTTGCCACTGGAACAGGATCTGGGCTGGAACCGCTCGCAGATGACGGGCGTGTTTTCGATCTACCTGCTGGTCAACGGGCTGACGGCACCGGCAGTCGGATTTCTGTTTGACCGGCTCGGCCCGCGCATCGTGTACGGCGGTGGCATGGCCGCCCTTGGTCTGGCTTACCTTGCCGCCTCGCGGGTGCAGAGCATGTGGCAGTTCTACGCCACCATCGGCGCCATGACCGGCTTCGCGGTGGCCGGCCTTGGCATGGTGCCGTCATCCAGCGTGATTGCCCGCTGGTTCCGCGAGCGGCTTTCCACCGCCATTTCGGTCGCCTTTGCCGGGTTGGGGCTGGGCGCGCTGCTGATCGTGCCGGGTGTGCAGTACCTGCTGCAGCATCGTGGATGGCGCGAGACCTACCAGATACTGGGCATCATCCTGTTGTGCGCCGTGCCACTGGTACTGCTGCTGCCCTGGCGCAGGATCATGGCAGGTCATCCCGACTATCGCCAGGGACCGCGCACGCCCGCGAGCGTGGCGGGCGAGTGGACGGTGCGGCGTGCCCTGCATTCGCGCAACTTCTGGGCCCTGGTATGGGTGTTTTCGCTCACCTCGGTGGGCATGTATTCGGTGACGGTACAAACCGTGGTCTATCTCGTGGAGCAGGGGTTTGCGCCCCTGCTGGCGGCCACCGCGTTTGGGACCGCAGCGATGTTGTCCGTGTTCGGCATTGTGACCACCGGCACCCTGGCCGATCGCTTCGGCGCCAGACCCACCGTGACCGCCACCTATGTGGGCAGCATTGCCGGCATTGCCTGCCTGTTCGCAATCTCCTGGTTGCCGGTTCAGGCGCTTCTGATCGGCTACGTCATTGCCTTCGGCTTGTGCCAGGGCGCGCGTGGCCCGGTGATCTCGTCCATGTCGACCCGCATGTTTGCCGGGCCGCATGTGGCCAGCATCTACGGCATCCTGTATGCCTGCAATGCGTTTGGTGCCGGGCTGGGCGCCCTGCTGGGAGGCGTACTGCACGACCTGACCGGGAGCTACCGCCCAGGCTTCGTGTTTTCGGCCATCATGCTGGTGATTGCCGGGCTGCCGTTCTGGCTGGTACCAGCGATTCGGGATTTTCATGTTCGCCGTGCGCAGGTGTAGCATGCCGACTGGAAGTCCGCAGACGGGCCGCTCTGGCTTGATGCGCGCCTGGCGCCTTGCTCGACCGACGTTGCGCGACCGACCTGCCGGCTCTGATCGGGTGGAGGAGAACTGATGTCGCAGGCGACACCGCCGGAAGGTACTGATCCAGCGCAGGCGCGGCCGCGCGGCCTGCGTACCGTGCGTCGAGCCGAGGATCAGACGCTGGTGACCTTAAGGCTGGCGCTGAATGCCGCCCAGGAAGGGGTGCTGGTATGCGACGCCGCGGATCGGATCGTCTTTTGCAATCGCTCCTGTGCGGAAATGGTTGGCGTCCAGATTGCGCCCGGGATGACGTTTGAAGCCGCATTCCGGACCTGCGTGGCCTCCGGCAAGTTTCCCGATGCGGTTGGCAGGGAAGAGGCATGGATCGCGCGTGCGATGGCGGAACGGCGCCAGCCCGGTGCCGGCATGGAGATGCGGGTAGGCGAGCGTTGGGTACATTTGCGCAACCAGCATACGCCCGATGGCGGCATGCTCACGATGGTGGTCGACATCACTGAGCGCAAGCTTTCCGAGCAGCGTGTGGCGGAGAGCGAGGCAAAGTACCGCGGTCTGGTGGAACTGTCGAGTGACTGGTTTTGGGAGCAGGACCAGACGGGCCGGTTTACCTCGATCACGGCGCGGGGCGTTCGCTTGAAGGCGCTGGAAGAAGTGAGTCTGGGCAAGGCGCGCTGGGAGTTGCCAGGGCTGGAGCCCCTTGAAGGCGATTGGGCCGCGCATCGCGCCACGTACCAGCGTCGCGAGGCGTTTGAGGAATTCCAGGTACGGCGCGTCAACCCGGAAGGGGAGGTTTCCTTTCTCAGTTCATCAGGTGCGCCGGTCTGGTCGGCGGATGGCCGCTTCCTCGGTTATCGCGGCATTACCCGTGATGTGACGGAGCGCATGCGCAATCTTCTCGCGCTGGCTGAAAGTGCGTCCCTGTTCCGGGCGATTTTTGAGCAGGCCGCCGTGGGCATGGCGCAGGGTTCGCTGGATGGCAGGATCACGGAAGCGAATCAGAAGTTCTGTCACATGCTCGGCTACACCCGCGACGAACTGGTGCGATTGTCGTATCTGGATTTGACCGAGCCTGAGGAGCATGAACTCGCGCGCGCCAACACCGCGCGGGTAGCCCGGGGGGAGATTGCTTCCCTGGTGCGGGAGAAGCGCCTGATCCGCAAGGATGGATCGAGGCTGTGGTGCAACATCACGCTCAACCTGGTTCGAACGCCGGGGGGCTTGCCCGACTACCTGATTGAACTGGTGGAGGATGTTTCGGCGCGCAAGGCAGCCGAGGCGGTGGCGCTGCAGGCGACCACCCGACTACGGGAGGGCTTGGAGCACCTGGGCGAGATGCTCGTCCTTACCGATGCAGACGACCGCATTGTGCTGGCGAACCGGCGCTTCCTTGAGTTCAATGCAGCGGTGGCCGATTACGCCCGCCCTGGCAACCACTACGCGGACCATCTGAAGGCAGGTCTGCAACTGGGTCTGTTCCCGGACGCGCTCGGCCGCGAATCGCAATGGCTGGAGGAGCGGATGGAAATTCGCCGCCATCCTCGTGGCCCAGTGGAACGCAGGCGGCAGGACGGCCGCTGGCTCCTGGTAGGCGATCAGCGTCTTCCGGATGGCGGCATGGTGTCCTTCGGCGTTGAGATCACCGAGCGCAAGCAAGCCGAAGAACAGGCACGTCTGGCGCGTGCGCAGCTTGAAATGGCGGTGCAGTTTTCGCGGGTTTCGACCTGGGTGCACGATCTTGTGGCAGGCAGGTGCACCTTGTCGGCGGGGTGGGCGGAGCTGTTGGGCGAGCCGGCGCGTGAAATGGTGGTCAGCAGCGAGGAAGTGTTGCGCTGGGCGCACCCGGAGGAACTGCCATCGCTCAAGGAGCGCTTTGTGGCCGTGCTCAGAGGGGAGTCCGACACCTATGCGGTAGAGCAGAGAGTGCCAACGCGTACCGGAGAGTGGAAATGGATTCTTTCGCGCGGGCGCATCATTGAACGTGACAAGTCCGGGCGTGCCTTGCTGATGGTCGGCACCAACGTCGACATTACCGATACCAAACGGGCGCAGGAGGCCACTTCGGCGGCACGTCAACGCTTGTCAGTGGCCCTGGGTCTCTCGCGCGTGGCGATGTGGGAGGCTGATGTGGAAAGCGACCGCATCCGGCTTGCCGAAGGGCATGTGGAGCTTCTCTCCGGACCCTATGCGCGTCCGATGCTGTCGCGCCAGGAGTGGGCGGATGCGATCCATCCGGACGATTTCCCGGCCGTTGCGCATAGTTATCGCGAGGCCATCAAGGGCACCACTCCCCAGTATCTCGCCGAGTATCGCCTGCGTACGGCGAACGGAAACTGGATTGCCGTGTTGTCCCGCGGCAAGGTGAGCGCACGCAATGAAGCAGGATATGCCCTGTCGCTGGTAGGCGTCAGTATTGACATCAGCGAACGACGTGCGGCAGAGGATGCGCTGCGTGCCAGCGAGCAGAGGTTCAGAAGCCTGGTGACGTTGTCGCACGAGCTGTTCTGGGAGACCGACGAGAAGCACAGGTTCATCTCGCAGAGCCACAGTGCGAATTCGCCGATGCCCTATTCGGGCAAGATCCAGTACGGCAAGACACGATGGGAAATTCCCTATGTGTCGCCTGATGAAAGCGGCTGGGCGCGGCACCGTGCCCAGCTTGACGCCCACCAGACTTTTGTGGATTTCGAAGTCGGCAGGCCGACCATTGATGGCTCGATCCGCTATGCGGCCATTTCCGGTGAACCTGTGTTTGACGACCAGCAGCGTTTCATGGGATATCGCGGCGTCTCCAAGGACATCACAGAGCGCAAGCGGGCCGAATTCGCGTTGCGGAACCTGAATGTGGACCTTGAACGCAAGGTGGCGGAGCGGACGGCGGCACTGGAGGTGGCCTACCGCGAACTGGAATCGTTTTCCTACTCGGTATCGCACGATCTGCGCGCACCTTTGCGCTCGATCTCCGGTTTTGCCAGCCTGCTGCGCGAGGAAGAAGGCGCGAACCTGACCCCCGACGGCCGCCGTTATCTGACGGTGATGGATGAAAGTGCGCGGCGCATGGGCCGTCTGATCGATGCATTGCTGTCGCTGGCAAGAACGTCTCGGCAAGTGTTGAGCCACGAAACGGTGGATCTTGGCGCCCTGGCGCAGTCGGTGCTTGCGGAGCTGGGGCCGCAACATCCCCGGGCACGCGTTTCCGTGGGGTCGTTGCCGCAGGTACAGGGCGATCTGGTCTTGTTGCGGCAAGTCATGCTCAACCTGGTCGGCAATGCGTTCAAATACTCGGCCAAGGCCGCGCAGCCGCAGATCAGCATCATGGCAGAGGAAGATGCATCCGCGGTCACCATCACCGTGCAGGACAACGGCGTTGGTTTCGATATGGCCTACGTGGAAAAGCTGTTCCAGCCTTTTGGTCGCTTGCATGGCGAGGCCGAGTTCGAGGGAACGGGCATCGGACTGGTTCTCAGCAAACTGATTGTCGAGCGCCATGGCGGCCGGATTCGGGCAGAGGCAGCGCCTGGTGGCGGCGCGTCGTTCAGCATCACGCTTCCGCACCGCGAACCCGGACCGGCCTGAAAGCGGACCGTATCGCGGCGGGAGCGCCGCCTAGTCTTTCGAAAGCGGGTCCGCGCGTGCGCCTTGCGCTTCTGCAGGCAGTGCTGCAAGCTCGGCCGCAACCGCCTGGGCGACGGCGTCCCGCACGATGGTTCGCGCAGTCACCTTCAATTCGGCAGTCATGCCTGCCAGCACCTGCTCCAGCAAATCGGTAAGGGACTCCTGCAGACGGCGTTCGACGATCGGCTCGATGCGCGCGGTCAGCCCGGCCAACACCCGTGCCTGCAGGCGCAAGGACAATGCCTCCAGCCACTCCTGGTCGGTTTGGTCGTCAGGATGGCGATGAGCCGATTCCGTCGCTGCAGGCGCGGCGTCGAGGGTCGGCAACTGCTGGGTTTTGAGCAGGTTCCGATCCGGGACAGATACCGCAGCGGATGAAGAAAGAGCGCCGGACGCGACAATGTCGGTCAACGTCGGAATGTCGTCATGAACGCCTGGCTCGTTCACTCCGCACCCTGGTTCGCTGATTGGGCCAGGTCGTTCTGCACAATCTCATAGCCGCGATCGCGGTAGAACTTGAAGCGCGCGCGTGCGAATCCGCGATCATCGATGTCATCCCGGCTGACAACTTCGAGCAGGCGGTCGAAGCGGCTGAAGTTGTCCGGCCGCTCCCGATCCAGATTCAGCAGGATCTCGTGATGAGGTGCGACTGCAGCGTCGGCTGTCAGCAGTACCGGTGTTTCACCCGCCAGGGGATCCTGCGCGCGACAGTGAGGCACAAAGCCGGTTGCAGGGGTGGTCCATAACAAGCGGTCGAAGGCATCCAGGGTTGCGGCGTCCCTGGTGAAGACAAGCACCTTCTTTCTTGCGCGGCACGCCTTGCGCACCAGTCTGGCCGCGGTGTCCAGCTTGTCCGGGGCGTTGAAATAGAAATCGACCCGGGTCATCCGGCGGCGCGATGCAGCAGGAAGTGAACCAGCAGCGGCACCGGGCGGCCGGTGGCGCCTTTCGCCGCCCCCGACTTCCACGCGGTGCCCGCAATATCCAGATGCGCCCACTCGAATTTCTTGGCAAAACGGGACAGGAAGCAGGCGGCTGTCACACTGCCGGCAGGGCGGCCGCCAATGTTGGCCATATCGGCAAAATTGGACTTGAGCTGCTCCTGGTAGTCGTCCCACAGCGGCATGTGCCAGGCGCGATCATGGGCCTCGTCGCCGGCGTGTGCCAGCTCGCGTGCGAGGCTGTCGGTGTTGCTGTAGAGGCCGCTCGCCACATGTCCGAGGGCGATCACGCAGGCACCCGTCAGGGTGGCAATATCCACCACGCACGCCGGGTTGTAGCGCTCGGCGTAGGTCAAGGCATCGTTCAGGATCAGGCGACCTTCAGCATCGGTGTTGAGGATCTCTACCGTCTGACCGGACATGGTGGTGACGATATCTCCCGGTTTGGTGGCCGCACCGCCGGGCATGTTTTCCGTGGTGGGAATCAGCGCCACGATGTTGAGGTTGGGTTTGAGGGCTGCCATTGCCTTCATCGTGCCCAGAACCGAAGCGGCACCGCACATGTCGAACTTCATTTCATCCATGCCCTCTCCGGGCTTGAGCGAAATGCCGCCGGTGTCGAAGGTGATGCCCTTGCCCACCAACACAATGGGCTTTGCTCCCGCAGCCTTGGCAGCTCCGTGGTACTCCAGCACGATGAATTTTGGGGGCTGGCGCGAGCCGTTGGCCACTGACAGGAACGAGCCCATCTTCAACTCTTCGCAGTCCTTGCGTTCCAGAATCTTGCAGGTCATGCCGGTCTCGCGCGCCAGTTCCTGCGCACGTTCGGCAAGGTAGGTCGGTGTGCAGATGTTCCCCGGCAGATTGCCCAGATCCTTGGCCAAGGCCAGGCCGGAGGCAATGGCCGAACCCTCGCTCATGGCCCGCTCTGCGCCGGCCAGCTCGTTGCGGCGCTCTACTGCCAGGGTGAGCTTGCGCAACGGGCGGCGCACTTCGTCTTTCTTGCTCTTCATGGCATCAAAGCGGTAGACCGCATCCTGCGCCACCATCGCCGCCTGGCGCACCCGCCAGTTGGCGTCCCGTTTCCGGACGGCCACTTCGGTGAGGTAAAGGGCGCCATCGAAGGCGCCGGTCTCGTTGAGCGTCGTCACCGCCGTGTGAATCGCAGCCCGATACTCCCTTTCCCGGAAGTCCTTTTCACGACCCAGGCCGACCAGCATCACACGGTCTCCGAGGACGCCAGGAACATTGTGCAGGAGCAGGGTGCGACCCGCCTTGCCCTCCATGTCGCCACGCCGAATGATGTCCGACAGATAGCCTTTGCTGGCGTTGTCGATCAGTTCTCCTGCGAGGGTAAGCTTGCGGGGTTCAAACACGCCGACCACGATGCAGGCACTGCGCTGCTTCTCAGGGCTGCCACTCTTTATGCTAAATTCCATCGTCGTCTCCGCCTCATGAGGGCTGATGAAGAATTCGTATTATGACGCGTCTTCCCGGATTTTTCCAATTCCCCCGCATTTTGTGAACAATTCATGATTTTTCGCCAGGCACTGCGCCGCGAATTAACTCAGATTGCCGGCGCGGTGTTCGTGACGCTGTTCACCATCATGGCGACCACCCAGTCGATTCGGCTGCTCGGTCAGGCCGCTGGCGGAAGGCTGCCGTCCGAGGCGGTGCTTGCCCTGCTGGGATTTTCGGCACTGAGCTATCTGCCGGTGTTGCTGTCGCTGACGGTATTCATGTCGGTGTTGCTGACCATCTCGCGCCAGTATCGGGATTCCGAAATGGTGGTCTGGTTTGCCAGCGGTCAATCGCTCTTGGCCTGGGTGCGTCCGGTGCTCGCGTTCGCCTTGCCCTTTGTGGCACTGGTGGCACTGCTTAGCCTGGTGGCTTCGCCCTGGGCAGCTACCCAGACCGAGCGCTATCGCGAGCGGGTGGAGGCGCGGGACGAGGCAGCGCGGATATCACCTGGCGCCTTCAAGGAGTCGGCGCGGGCAGATCGCGTGTTCTTTGTTGAGAACACCAGCGTTGGCAGCGAGCGGGTGCAGAACGTCTTTGTCAACACGATTCAGCACGGCAAGCTCGGGATCATGGTTTCCAAATCGGGATTTACCGAGATTGCTCCCAACGGCGACAAGTTTCTGGTGATGGTCAATGGGCGGCGATATGAAGGAGAACCGGGCCGCCTTGACTACAAGATCATGGACTTCGAGCGGTACGCCGTCCGCGTGGAGCAGAAGGTGGATCGTATCGAACCGGAGACCACTCCCAAGCAGTTGAATACGCTGACGCTGATCGAAGACCGCAGCAATCCCAACAAGGGCGAGTTCCTGTGGCGCATCGGTCTGCCGATCGCGGCATTGGTGCTGGCATTGCTGGCGATTCCGCTGTCGTTTGTCAATCCGCGTGCCGGCCGCTCCATCAACCTGGTTTTTGCGATCCTGATCTACATGGTCTACAGCAACAGCATCAGCATCACCCAGGCCTGGGTGGCGCAGGGCAAGGTCGGATTTTGGGCGGCGTGGTGGTTGGTGCACGTGGCAATGTGTCTGGTGCTGATGCTGCTGTTCTGGCGCCGACTGTCCCTGCAATCCGTGTTTGCCCTGTTGCGACGTTGACGCGCGCTTCCTACTGTCCCACATGAAGATCCTGCGCAGATACCTTGCAAGCGAGATTTACGCGGCGACCGCGCTCGTCTTGCTGGCCTTTCTGGGTTTGTTCGCCTTCTTTGACCTGATCCACGAACTGGGTGATGTCGGCAAGGGTGACTATCGCCTGCAGGATGCGGCTTACTTTGTGCTGCTGCTGGTGCCGGGCCACATTTATGAGCTGATGCCGATCGCCGCCCTGATCGGCGCGGTCTATGCATTGGCCCAGTTGGCGGCCCATTCTGAAGTGACCGTGATGCGTGCTTCCGGAATGTCCACGCTGCGCGCCATGGGCGCCGTGCTGGGAACCGGTTTGGTGTTTGTGGCGATTACCTTTTTGATTGGGGAAGTGGTGGCCCCGCCAGCCGAGAAGGCTGCCCAGTCGCGTCGTCTCAAGGCGCTGACTTCGGTGATCGCCCAGGAATTCCGTTCGGGGTTGTGGGTGCGCGATGGCAACAGCTTTGTCAACGTGGGCGAAGTCAAGCCGGATGCGCGCCTGATGGGGGTCAAGATCTACGAGTTTGATGCCGACTATCGCCTGCGCTCGGTGAGTTTCGCCGATCAGGGGGAATACATGCCTCCCAACCGGTGGAAGCTGCTGCAGGTGACGCGCACCGTTTTTGCGCCTTCAGGCAGCCGGATTGAAAGGGCGCCCGAAGTGGTCTGGTCGTCCGAGCTCAATCCGGACATCCTCGGTGTGTTGCTGGTCCAGCCGGACAAGATGACCACGCTCACCCTCTATCAGTACATCCGGCATTTGCAGGACAACAAGCAAAAGACCGGGCGCTATGAGATCGCGCTCTGGAAAAAACTGGTGTATCCACTTGCGGTGCTGGTCATGATGGCGCTCGCACTGCCGTTTGCGTACATGCAGATGCGTTCGGGTGGCGTCTCGATGCGGATTTTTGCCGGCATCATGCTGGGATTGTTGTTTCACCTCCTGAACAGCCTGTTTGCCCATCTGGGTGCAATCAATACCTGGCCTGCTTTGCTTTCTGCTGTCACGCCCTGCGTGATTTTCGCCCTGCTCGCTTGTGGCATGACCTGGAAAGCGGAACGCGTGTAGTGTACTGGTAAAAAATACAGTCATGTGGTAGGGTATCGGACCCCATGACATCCACGAACACGACACCCATCACGGCCAGGCGGATTGGCTGGAAAGGCCGCGGCAGTGCCAGCGCGCCGCAAAACCGCTTTGAAGCTTTGCAGCGGGAAGCCGTGGATGACGGCTGGGCAGCGCCGACATCGGAACCTCCCACCCCAGCCTCTGCACCGCGCACGGTGGTCACAGAGCAACATGCCAAAAGCATCATTACGCGCAACCAGTCACCCGACATTCCGTTCAATCAGTCGATCAACCCCTACTATGGCTGCGAACATGGCTGCAGTTACTGCTATGCGAGGCCCAGTTACGCCTACTGGGGCATGTCACCCGGGCTCGATTTCGAAACGCGCCTGATTGCCAAAACCAATGCGGCCACACTGCTGCGTGAAGCCTTGTCCCGACCGGGTTATCGGTGCGAGCCGATCAGCATCGGCGCCAATACGGATCCCTACCAACCGATCGAGCGCGATTGGAAAATCACCCGCTCGATCCTCGAAGTGTGCAGCGAATTCAACCAACCGGTCGGCATCATCACGAAGAACGCGCTCATCGAAAGGGACATTGACCTGCTGGCACCGATGGCGGCGCGCGGGATTGCCAAGGTGTTCGTGTCGTGCGCAACGATTGACGCAGAACTTGCACGCAAACTGGAACCACGCGCATCCACTCCTTTGCGGCGCATCGCGGCCATCAAGGCTCTCACAGACGCCGGCATCCCCGTGGGCGTGATGGTGGCGCCGATGATTCCGATGGTCACGGACAAAGACCTGGAGGGCGCGCTGGAAGCGGCGCGTGAGGCCGGAGCGAGCGAGGCGGGCTATGTCCTGATTCGTCTGGCGCACGAACTGAAAACGCTGTTTCGCGAGTGGCTGGATGTCCATATGCCGGAGCGTGCTGAGCATGTCATGAGCCTGATTCGCCAGTCGCGCGGTGGACGCGAGAACGATCCACGCTTTGGCACTCGCATGCGGGGCGAGGGTGTGTTTGCCGATCTCATCAGGATGCGATTTCGCAAGGCGTGCACCCGGCTGGGCTTGAATGCCCGCCACTATCAGCTCGATTCCCTGCTATTCAGGGTTCCTGAGTGTGCGCCGGATTCGCCTGCACAACGGTCACTGTTCTGACCCTGTTAGGATTGTCGGGGCTCGAAACAAGGGTTCGGGATACTGAAGCATCAGTTCGAGCTCAAGCGAACGTTTGCCATGGTGAGGCGCTCGACCAGGATGGACAGGAACGCGCGATCGAAGTGGCTGCGGGTTGCGTCCGAGGCTTGCTCCAGTGCCGCGTTGCGGATGGTCACCACCTTGGAATCGGCCATGGTACTGATGTCCGCTCCACGGCGCTTCTCCTCGGAAAGATAGGCCATTTCACCGAAACATTCGCCGGGATCCAGGATGTTGAGCAATTTGTTGCGCTTGGTGACCTTCACCTGGCCGGAAGCGAGCAGGCAGAAGTGGTCCCCCTCTTCCCCTTCGCGGAGGATGGTTTGGCCGGGCCCCAGTGCCTGCCACTCGGAAAAGCGCGCCACTTCCCAGATCTCCACATCGGTGAAATCCTTGAAGAAAGGCATGGCGCGCAGCGTATTGAATTTTTCGCTGTCGGCAAAGGACTTCTCATCCGACATGCCTTCGGCCCGAAAGGCGTTTGCCAAGTCGAGAGCGAATTCGTCCCACTCGGCATAGCGGAACTCCAAGTCCTTCTGCATTGCCTTCTTGACGATGGCATCCACGCTGGCCGGGATCTCGGGACGCAGCGAAGAGGGTGGCAGCGGTTCGGTGTTGACGATCTGGTAGATCATCGAAAAATTGTTGCTGGCCTGGAACGGCAGCTGGCCTGTCAACAGTTGATACATCAGTACGCCGAGCGAGTAGATGTCGGTACGGTGGTCCAGCGGGTGTTCCTTCACTTGCTGCGGTGACATGTAGGCTGGCGACCCGATGCCGGCTACCTGGGTGGTCTGGGAAGAAGTCGAGATGGCGGCGCCAAAGTCGGTTACCTTGATGTCGAAATCACTGCCACCGACGACCATGATATTGGCGGGCTTGATGTCCCGATGCGTGACGCCGGCCTTGTGCGCAAAATCGAGGGCCCGGGTGCATTTGAAGATGATCTCGACCACCGTCTTGACGGGCAGGAGCGCGGTTGCCTCGCAATACTTTTCAAGTGTGGAGCCTTCCACAAACTCCATGACGATGTACTTCTCGTCTTCTTCCGTCACTGCGTCATGGATTTGCGCGATGTGGGGGTGCGCCAGCTTGCCTGCGAGTGACGCTTCGGCAACAAACAGCTTGCGAAACAGATGGCCGCGCTCGGTATCGCGCAACGCTTCAGGATGGACACGCTTGATCGCCACCTGCCGCCGGTTGAACGGGTCTTCGCAAAGGTACACCGAGCTGGTCGCGCCTTCCCCCAGCTTGCGAATCACATGATATTTGCCGATCTTTTCCATGATGGTGCCTGATGTTCCCGTTATCCCTGCATGCGCCGGCGGGCTGCGACGATGGCCTGAGCCACCTGATCTGGAGCCGTGCCGCCGACATGGTTCCGGCTGGCACTGGAGCCCTCGAGAGTCAGCACGGAAAAGACGGAATCGTCGATCTGCGCATGGAACTGTTGCAGGTCGGCTAGCGGAAGCTGTGCCAGGTCCACGCCTTGCTGCTCGGCATGGCGAACCGCGCGCGCCACCACTTCGTGCGCATCGCGAAACGGAAGTCCTTTTTTCACCAGCCAATCGGCAAGATCGGTCGCCGTCGAAAACCCCTCCAGTGCTGCAGCGCGCATGGCCTGGGCGTTGACAGTGATGGAACGGATCATGTCGGCAAAAATGGTGAGCGTGTCGGAGACCGTGTCGATCGTGTCAAACAGGGGTTCCTTGTCTTCCTGGTTGTCCTTGTTATAGGCGAGAGGCTGGCCTTTCATCAGTGTCAGGAGTCCGACCAGATGACCGTTGACGCGCCCGGTCTTGCCGCGCGCAAGCTCAGGTACATCCGGATTTTTCTTCTGCGGCATGATGGAAGAACCGGTGCAAAAACGGTCTGCAACCGTGAGGAAACCGAAGCGCGGACTCATCCAGAGAATGAGTTCCTCGGAAAGACGCGAGACGTGCGTCATGATCAAGGCGCATGCTGCGGTGAACTCGACGGCAAAGTCTCGATCGGACACGGCGTCCAGCGAATTGGTGCAGACGCCGTCAAAGCCAAGCTCGCGCGCCACCGATTCGCGGTCGATCGGGTAGCTGGTGCCGGCCAGTGCGGCGCTTCCCAGAGGTAACTGATTCAGCCTCTTGCGGCAGTCAGCCAGACGGCTTATGTCGCGATCGAACATCTCGAAATAGGCCAGGAGATGGTGGCCGAACGTGACCGGCTGCGCAACCTGGAGATGCGTGAACCCGGGCATCAGCGTGCCAGTGTGCTTCTCTGCCGTATCGACGAGGCTTGCCTGCAGGTTTCTCAGCAGTTTGATCAAGCGCTCGATTTCGCCGCGCAGGTAAAGACGAATGTCGGTCGCGACCTGGTCATTGCGTGAGCGGCCGGTATGCAGCCTCTTGCCGGCATCGCCGATGAGTGCGGTCAGACGCTTTTCGATGTTCAGGTGAACGTCTTCATCTTCCAGAGACCAACGGAAATCCCCGTTCCGGATCTGCGTGCCAATCGTCGCCAGACCGTCTTCAATGGCCGCGACGTCCTGCTGAGAAATGATGCCCTGACGTCCCAGCATGCGCGCATGGGCGAGCGAGCCGGCAATGTCGGCGGATGCCAGTCGGTAGTCGAATCCTACCGAAGCGGTATAGCGCTTGACCAGATCGTCGACGGCTTCGGAAAAGCGGCCGGACCAGACTTTGGCGGTTGCAGGGCTTTCTGACATACTCTGGGCGATGATTTCTTGATAAACGCAGGTTTTCAAAGGCCTGACTTGGAAAGTATACCGCGCTCATCTCTGGCGACTCTGCCCGATTTTTGCAATCAAGGGGTAGCGCTGCGCCTTTTGCTCGCCGGCAATTTCGGTTTGGTGCTCTACACACTGGTTGCCTCCGAGCCCTTCACGTTTGCTGCGTGGGCCGAACGAACCGTGGTCGCCTCCGTCCGGATTGAGCCAGTTTTGATTGCCAGCATGGTGGTGCTTTGTCCCTTGCGATATTGGCTTTCGAAGCTGCGCTACTGGCCCGGTGTGGCGGTGGTGATTCTGGTCGAGATCACGCTGGTGGCCGTTTCCGGCTGGCTGATTGGCGCACTCGACTTGGGTGCACGGACGACAAACGTTGCGCGCGATGCGCTGGTGGCCGCAGTCGTGACCTTTGCCTTGCTGCATTATTTCCAGTTGCGCGCACGCGCCTACTCGCCGGCGTTGTCCGAAGCGCGCCTGATGGCGTTGCAGGCGCGCATTCGCCCGCACTTTCTGTTCAATAGCCTGACAGCTGTTTTGAGTCTGATTCGCCATGAGCCGAAGCGGGCAGAACGGGCCGTGGAGGACATTGCAGACCTGTTCCGGGTACTGTTGCGCGAGCAGCGCAAGCTGGTGCCATTGCATGAGGAACTGGATTTGTGTCGCCAGTACCTTGCCATCGAAACGCTGCGCTTGGGCGAACGCCTGAAGGTGGATTGGCAAATCGATGGGGAAATCAGGAATTGCGCTTTGCCGCCCCTGGTGCTGCAACCACTGGTGGAAAATGCGGTGCACCATGGAATTGAGCCGGGTACCGAGCCGGGTACGGTCGTGATTCGCGCACGGCAGATCGGCAGCCAGGTAGAGGTAGCCGTCATCAATCCGCGCATCGAAGGCAATACCCAGCCGCCGGGCAGGACCGGCAACCACATGGCGCTGGACAATGTGCGTGAGCGCTTGGCGTTGCAGTTTGATGTCGAAGCGCGCCTGGAGACGGTGGAAGCCACGGACACCTACACGGTGCGCATGTTGCTGCCTTTGCGTGAACCACCGCAAGCGGAGGAGAAGTGAAGATCCTGGTGGTGGACGACGAGGGGCCGGCACGGCGACGTCTGCTTGACCTGCTGCAGGACATTCAGGGGGATTGCCCGCATGAGGTGGTGGGTGAAGCCGTGAACGGTGTGGAAGGGCTTGGTCTGGCCGAGCAATTGCATCCCGACCTGGTGCTGGCAGACATGCACATGCCGCGCATGGGGGGGCTGGAGATGGCGCGGCATCTGTTGAAACTGGCTACGCCGCCTGCTGTGGTGTTTGTGACCGCACACGACGAATTTGCGTTGCAGGCATTTGAGGTCAACGCCATTGACTATCTGATGAAGCCGGTGCGTGCCGAACGCCTTCTGGCGGGGTTGCTCAAGGCTCGCAAGCGGCAGCCGGTCGATGATGCCGCGTTGGCCAATGCGGGCACCCAGCCGAGGCGCCACTTCTCGATAGCCGAACGTGGCCGCATTTCACTGGTGCCGATCGATCAGGTGGTGTTCCTCCGGGCCGAGATGAAGTACGTGACGGTCAGAACACCGGAACGCGAATTCCTGCTGGAGGAATCGCTGACCCGCCTGGAGGAGGAGTTTGCCGGCCACTTTGTGCGCGTGCATCGCAATGCGCTGGTGGCTATCGACCGCATTGCCGGTTTCGAGAAAGCCGTTGAAGTGGCGGGCGACGGCGAATCTGGCGGGCAATGGCAAGTTGTGTTGCTCGGCGCGGCCGAGCGGCTGCCCGTGAGCCGGCGTCAATGGAGTGTGGTCAAGGATCTGGTCAAACCGCGCAACGCCACCTAGCACAATTGGCGCGATTGACTGGGCTGTCGGCCGCTCATAGACTGCGCAGGCTCGATGGATTTGAAGTCGCCATTACAACCACTTTTGGGGATCATGTTGTGGAAAGATTGCTGGAGTTGTACCGATTGATGCGCCGCATCCGCGCCTTTGAGGACGCGGCAGAAGTGGCCAGTCAGGGAGGGGTAGCGGCCTGGGGCCTGGCGGCCAACACCAAACCTGCACTGGTGCGTGGACCGTTGCATCTGTCAACCGGGCAGGAGGCTGTCGCCGCCGGTGTGTGTTTCAACCTGGTCAAGGCCGATCTGCTGACCTCGACCCATCGCGGGCACGGGCACACGCTGGCGAAGGGAGCGGATTCAACCCGCATGATGTGCGAGCTGTTCGGACGTGCCACCGGCTACAACAAGGGTAAGGGCGGCTCGATGCATATCGCTGACTTTTCAGTCGGCATGCTCGGTGCAAACGGTGTCGTGGCCGCCGGGATTCCGATCGCCACTGGCGCAGCCCATGCGCTGAAAATCCGCAAACTGCCCAATATCGTGGCCTGTTTTTTTGGTGATGGCGCCGCCAACCGTGGCCCCTTCCTGGAAGGGATGAACTGGGCGCAGGTGTACCGTCTGCCGGTGCTCTTTGTCTGTGAGGACAACCGCATCTCGGCTACGACGCCCACGGGGCCGATGACTGCGGGAGAGGGTGTCTCGGCGCGCGCCAAGGCCCTGGCAATTCCGTCCGAGAAAGTCGATGGCAACGATGTCGAAGCAGTGGATGCGGTGGCCGCGAGGTTGATCGCCGAGGTGCGGGCTGGCGGAGGCCCGCGGTTTCTGCACGCGGTGACCTACCGGTTCAAGGGGCATGTGTCGGTGGATCCCGGTACGTACCGGGATCCGAAGGAGGTCGCCGCCGCCCTCGCCGCTGATCCCCTGCTGATCACCGCCGCGGCTCTGCGCGCGCACGGCGTTGCGCAGGCGGCCATCGACGCTGTCGATGCGGCCGCCACTGCCGAAATTGCTTCTGCACTCGCGGTGGCCGAGGCGGCGCCATGGCCGGATGTTGCCGCCGCTTACGAGGATATTGCCGATACCGGTGCAGGAGTGTGGCGATGAGTACGATTTCGAACGGTTTGGGCCAGGCCCAGCAAATGACCTACGCGCAGGCGGCATGCCTGGCCTTGCGCGAGGAGATGATGGCCGATCCGCTCATCATTGCCCTGGGTGAAGATCTGGGTCGCGGCGGCGTGTTCGGTCAGTACCGCGGCTTGCCTGAGGAGTTTGGTCCGGAGCGCATCATCGATACGCCGATTTCTGAAGCCAACATCATGGGCGCAGCGGTCGGCATGGCGTTGGCCGGATTGAAGCCGGTGGTTGAGATGCGCGTGATCGACTTCGCACTGTGCGCCATGGACGAGATCGTCAATCAGGCTGCCAAGAACCGCTACATGTTCGGCGGGCAGGGCCGGGTGCCCTTGGTCGCCCGGATGCCGATCGGCATCTGGTCCGCTTCCGCAGCCCAGCACTCGCAGTCCCTCGAGGCATGGTTTGCGCACATGCCGGGCTTGACCGTCGTGACCCCGGCGACCCCGGCAGACAACTACGGGCTACTGAAGAGTGCCATCGCCTCGGGTGATCCGATCATCTACATGGAGCACAAGGAGCTCTGGGGCCAGAGCGGTGATGTCGTTGCCGGCCAGGTGGTGCCGCTGGGAACGGCGCGCCAGCTCAGTCAGGGCAGTGATCTTACCGTTGTGACCTGGTCGCGCGGAGTAGGCGTTGCCATGGAAGCCTTGTCCACCAAGGCTTTTGGCGATATTCGCCCGGAGATCATCGACTTGCGCACGCTCTGGCCATGGGATCGTACAGCGGTGCTCAATTCGGTGGCCAGAACCGGCCGTTTGCTGGTCATGCACGAGGCTGTCCAGGTGGCCGGTTTCGGCGCAGAAATCGCAGCGGTGGCGGCAGAAGAGACAGGCTGCAAGGTCAGGCGCCTTGGCGCGCCGCGCATTCCGGTCGGCTATGCGCAGGTGCTCGAGAATGAAGCGCGCCTGTCACCGCAGAAACTGGTGGCTGCCGCTCGCGCCCTGATGTCCCAATGACAGGTTGACCATGACAGCAGCCTTGCGGGACGTTGCAAAGGGTGCGCGGCCACGTGCCGTCGTCACGGGTGCGGCCAGCGGCATTGGGGCGGCCACATTGCTTGAACTGGCAAGGCGCGGTTATGACACCGCGGCCCTGGATATCAATCTCGCCGGTGCCGAGGAATCGGTAAGGCATGCGCTGGCGCTCGGCGGACGCCACCTGGCCATTCAGGTCGATGTGGCCGAGGAGACGTCGGTGGTGGCAGCTTTTGATCTGGCCGCCTCCTTTCTCGGTGGGCTGGAAGCGTTGGCGACCTGCGCGGGTGTGGCCGATTCGACGCCTTTCATGGAGGTCTCGGTCGCGACCTTCCGGCGTGTCCACGACGTCAACGTCATCGGTACGTTCCTGTCGATGCGCGAAGGGGCGCGACACATGGCAGCCGGCGGCCGGATTTGCACGGTGGCCAGCGTGGCCGGGTTGCGGGGCGGCGGTTTGATGGGAACTGCCGCTTACGCAGCGAGCAAGGGTGGGGTGCTGGCCTTGACCAAGAATGCTGCGCGGGCGCTGGCTGACAAGGGAATCAGCGTCAACACGGTTGCTCCGGGGGCGACGCTGACGCCGATGCTGGCCGAGGCGTGGAAGAATGAGGAGAACCGCAGGCGCATCGAAGGCATGTCGGCCCAGAAGCGCACGGCCGACCCCAAAGAGATTGCCCGCAGCATTGCCTTCCTGCTTTCGCCCGACGCGTCGATTGTGACCGGGTCTACTTTGGTGGCGGATGGCGGGCTGGTCATGTATTAAACTCTATGGTCGTACCCAGCATTTTAGATATCAAAACGAGGAGAGCAAGAATGAGCATGACATCGAATACCAAGCGCCGAACTTTCATCCAGGGCGCTGCCGCGGCGGGTGCGCTCACGGTGGTGGGCCGTCCGGCATTTGCACAGGCCGCCGAGTTCACCCTGAAGTGGGCGAACAACATCCCGGTGACCCACCCTTCCAACATTCGTACCCGCGAAGCGGTAGAAGCGATCAAGAAGGAAACCAACGGCAAGGTCGACATCCAGATATTCCCCAACAACCAGTTGGGTGGCGATACCGACATGCTCTCGCAGGTGCGGTCGGGTGCGATTGACATCTTTCCGCTTTCCGGCCTGATCCTGCAGACCCTCGTGCCATTGGCCGGTATCAACGGCCTGGCCTTTGCCTTCAAGGATTACCAGACGGTATGGGCGGCCATGGACGGCGAGCTCGGTGCCTACATTCGTGCGGCGATTGCCAAGGTCAACCTGCACACCTTTGACAAGATTCTTGACAACGGCTATCGCAACATCACCACATCGACCAAGCCGATCAACACCGCCGATGACCTCAAGGGCTTCAAGATTCGCGTGCCCGTCAGCCCGCTGTGGACCTCGATGTTCAAGGCGTTTGGCGCCGCCCCGACCGGCATCAACTTCAGCGAGGTGTATTCCTCCCTGCAGACCAAGGTCATTGAAGGGCAGGAGAATCCGCTGGCAATCATCGACATTGCCAAGCTCTATGAAGTGCAAAAGTATGTGTCGATGACCGGCCACATGTGGGACGGCCAGTGGATTCTGGCTAACGGCCGCCGCTGGAACGGCTTGCCCAAGGAAATCCAGACTGTCATCACCAAGCATGTCACCGAAGCGGTGATGAAGCAACGCGATGACATTCGCCGGCTGAACAATGGGCTTGAAGCGCAGCTCAAGGCCAAGGGCATGGTGTTCAATTACC
>CAYUEG010000026.1:0-2163 GCA_964443245.1 uncultured Burkholderiales bacterium
TCGTTCAGGGCCTCACGCGTATGACGGGCGGGCCGGTGGGATTGATTTTTACCCCCCATCTGACACCGATGATCCGGGGTATTCACTCCACTTTGTACGCCAGAATCACCAAGGAAGCCGACTTTCAAGGGCTTTTCGAAGAAGCCTACCGTGGCGAACCGTTTGTTGACGTCATGCCGGTCGGCGCCACCCCGGACACCCGTTCCGTTCGCGGTGCCAATACCTGCCGCCTTGCGGTCCACCGGCCATCCGGGGGAGATACGCTGATTGTGCTTTCGGTCATCGATAATTTGACCAAGGGCGCGGCGGGTCAGGCGGTCCAATGCATGAACATCAGCTGCGGTCTTGCCGAGACATCTGGACTTGAGATGATTGGGTTGGTTCCATGAGAGCGGTCGCTCACTAATGTGGAACTTCCGCCGCTTCCGCTTCTTGCGGCGTCGCTTGACGATTGCGGCGCCGAAGATGGCGGTTCGCACGCACATTCCATGGTATTGGCGCGGCCTGTTCTGGATCTTGGTATTGTCGGTCTCGACAGCAATGGCAGCTTGGATCTATGACGCCGGGCGCCGGTTTGCAGGGTTCGACCGCAGTGAGGTGCGGCAGGAACTTGAAGAACTCCGCCTTCGCAGCGCCCAACTGACTGCGGAAAATGCGCGACTCACGGCCGAATCGAATGCCGCTGGAAGCAAACTCTCCATCGAGTTGACGGCGCAGCGCCGACTGGCAGAGCAGGTAAAGTCTTTGGAGCTCGAGAACACGCGATTGAAGGAAGACTTGGCGCTATTCGAGGGTATGGCAACTGCGGACCGCAAGGAGGGAACGTTCGCCATCAATAATCTGCGGGTGCAACTGGACGGCGCCAAGCTGAAGTACCGTTTCCTGTTGTCTCGTGGCGCCCGTACCGGGAGCATCCTGGGCGGCGGGCAGGAGCCCGAATTTGCGGGGCGGATCGAGTTTCAGCTTGGCTCTGGTGAGCCGGGGGACGGTGGTATGATTCGCCTCCCCTCGCAGGAAGAGGCGGGGGCGGACAATTACCGCGTCAAATTCCGATACTTTCAAAGGCTGGAAGGGGAGCTGACCTTACCGGTCGGCTCCGTGCCAAAGCAGGTTCAGGTGCGCCTTCTGGAAGGCGACAAGATCAGGGCTACTCAGACTGCCGTCATCAATGCATCGGGCAACTGAGTGAGTCATCGAACGAGGAGATTGAGATGTTTGGATTCAAGAGCAGCAAACCGCAGAGTACCATCGACAGTCTGATCGGTGTGACGACTGTGATCGAGGGCGACGTGTCCTTCTCAGGTGGCTTGCGCATTGACGGACAGGTGCGTGGCAACGTCGCGGCGGCAGGGGATCCGGAGACGGCCAATAGCACGTTGGTTGTGAGTGAGTCTGCCCGAATCCAGGGAGAAATTCGCGCGGCGCACGTGGTGATCAACGGGGTTGTGGAAGGCCCCATCCATGTTTCCGGATTTCTCGAGCTGCAACCAAAAGCCCGTGTGACCGGCGATGTGTTCTACAAGAGCCTTGAAATCCATCTTGGCGCGACGATTGATGGAAAAATGGAGCATGTGGGTCCCGAGACGCATCGCGCCAGCCTGAAATTGGCTGCCAACAACAACTAATCCCCTATTGCTGCAGGGTTTGAATTTTTGTTATCCAGCCCCCATAATCAACCCATAGTGGACATAGACGGAGAATGAAATGAATGCACCGGTTGAAATGCCCTCGCCGTTTGTCTTTACCGATAGTGCAGCCAACAAGGTTGCCAGTCTGATTGAGGAAGAGGGCAACCCGGAACTGAAGTTGCGGGTGTTCGTTACCGGGGGAGGGTGCTCCGGGTTCCAGTACGGCTTCACATTTGACGAAGTCGTCAACGAAGACGACACCACAATGGAGAAGAATGGCGTCAAGCTTCTGATCGATTCGATGAGCTATCAGTACCTGGTAGGAGCGGAGATCGACTACAAGGAAGATCTTGAAGGCGCCCAGTTTGTCATCAAGAACCCTCAGGCGACCACAACCTGCGGATGCGGATCGTCGTTCTCGGTCTAAAGTACCGGCGTGGAAAAAAAAAGGGCGCGTAAAACGCCCCAGTTGGTTTCAGCCCCGGGGGGCAGTTTGGGTGGGCGCGGGGGGTGGGCGCCCCGAAGGGGGGTAAAA
>CAYUEG010000026.1:2173-34659 GCA_964443245.1 uncultured Burkholderiales bacterium
ATTGTCTTACGGGTTAAAATTCCCGGGCTTCCAAAACAAGGGGGGGCTACACGCGCCCCTTTTGTTTGCACGCCGGGCTGCCATTTGCGGTGTCCGCGGGGTTTGCGCGCCGCTAAGCGGGATAAACGGCACCCAGTACGCGGGGGCCGCGTGCTCCGGTGACCGAGGGAAGGCTTCCCGGCTTGCCTGAAATCGTCTGAAACGCCAGCCAGGCAAACGCTGTGGCTTCAACCCAGTCTGGATCAATACCGAGCGCAGCAGTAGTAGACCAAGAAATCTGATCGTCACCGGCCCGAAGTAGTCCCATCAGGTGCGCGTTATGTGCGCCGCCACCGCAGGCAAACGCTTCTACTTTGTGCGCGCCTGAAGCACGTCGAATTGCGCCAAGCACTGTGTCTGCCGTCAGCTTGGCTAGTGTGGCCTGCACGTTCACTGGCTCTTCATGGGCGATCAAGTGCTTCTCGATCCATGCCATGTTGAAAAGGTCTTGCCCAGTGCTCTTCGGATGAAGTTTGGCAAAGAACGGATCGCTGAGCATGCGATCCAGCAAGGGAATACTTGCCCGTCCGCCCGAGGCCCATGAGCCACCCATGTCAAAAGGACTGCCCAGGTGGCGGGCAGCCCAATTGTCAAGGAGCGTGTTCGCAGGCCCGGTGTCAAAACCAATGACTGGTTGCCCCGGCTGCAGTACAGTGATGTTGGCAATGCCGCCCAAATTGACAATCACCCGCGTGTTTGTCGGGCTGGCGAAAACGGCTTCATGAAAAGCAGGCACGAGCGGTGCCCCCTGGCCCCCGGCCGCGATGTCGCGGCTTCTGAAGTCAGCGACGACCGCAATGCCGGTACGTTCTGCCAGTAGCGCCGGATTGTTCAACTGCATGGTGTAGCCCAGCTCGGGGCGATGCCGCACGGTTTGCCCATGCGCCCCGATGGCGCTGACGTCAGTTCGGGATACCTGGGCTTGACTGATCAGCTTGAGGCTCGCGCCCGCATAGGTTTCAGTGAGCCGATTAGCGGCAATTGCGGCCCGGTGCAATTCATCAGCACCCTTCTGCTGTAGGGACTTCAAGTCTGCGCGAAGGTCGCCGTCAAATGGCACATACAGCGTTTCGCGGGTGACTGGGGCCCCTTGCGAGAAGTCCGTCAACACCGCGTCCACGCCATCAAGGCTCGTGCCTGACATCAATCCTATCGTCAGCACGAACGTACTACCCGGTTACTACTCGAAATTGGCAAGCGCGACGACAGGCCTTGCCCGCAGGCTCGCAAGTTGGTTCTCAATCAACTGCGCCTTGACGCGAAAATCTGCCAAGTGGCCCGGCTGCAAGGGCTGCGCCGTCGGCAACGTCACTGTGAGGGGGTTCACGGCGGCGTCGGCAACCCGAAACTCGTAGTGCAGGTGAGGACCGGTTGCCCACCCGGTTTGGCCGACAAAGCCGACGGTTTCTCCCTGGGAGATGCGCGCCCCCTTCTTGATGTTGGGGCCAAAGCCGCTCATGTGAGCGTAGAGCGTCGAGAAGCGGCCCTGATGACGGATCACCACCATGTTGCCATAGCCGCCCTGACGTCCGACGAAGTCGACCACGCCATCTCCAGTAGCGCGGATGCGCGTGCCTGTTGGGGCGCCGTAGTCGACGCCGGTGTGCTGCCGCCAGGTATTGTGGATCGGATGCATGCGGCCACCGAAGCCGGAAGTCACGCGCGAGAATTCAAGGGGGGAGCGCAGGAACGCCTTGCGCAGGTTTTTTCCCTCCGGGGTATAGTAGCCGGAAGCCTCTCGGTCCGCCGGGTTGTCGTACCACACTGCCGCGAAGGTCTTGCCGTTATTGATGAATTCAGCCGCCAGTACCTTGCCGCTTCTAAGCCATTCGCCCTTGCTGTAGAACATTTCATACACCACGCGGAAACGATCGCCTTTGCGAATGTCCTTGTGGAAATCGATATCGCCAGAGAATATCTCGGCAATCTGGGTGGTCACCGCATCGGGCAAGCCGGCAGCGTCAGCGGCGCCGAACAGGGAGTAGCGGATCTCCCCACTTTTCATGTGGACGCGGCGTTCTGCTTCAACTTCCACACGCTGGGTACGGAAGCTGTTGTCAGTTCGTTCGACGACTACCGATTCGGTCGCCGAGAGGGCGTAGTCAAGCCGGATCAAGTTGCCGTCGCTGCCGGTTTCCGCGCGAATCGCGCGCCCGGGACGGAGGTTGCTACTGAGGGCGCGGGCATCGGGTTGGCTGCGCAAGTAATCAAAGGCTGCTGCATCGCTTACGCCAAGCCGCGCAAGCAGAGCTGCCAGGGTGTCCCCGCGCTGTACCCGCTCTTCGAGAAAGAGGCCGCGTGCTTCGTCATCAATGCGGACAGGTACCGATGCGGCGAGTGTCAGCGATTGGAATATGCCCTGGGTCGGCACCGGGTCGGATTCAGGCCCGCCCAGTGTGGCAAAAGCGGCTCCCGAAACGGTGAGCGCCAGCACTGCCATGCGAACGCCTGGCGATTGGAGCGAGGGCAGACGGGATAAAATCGAAAGTCGCACGCAGTGATGCCTTCACGTTTGAGTCGGAACTGCCGATCGATCAAGGCTCTGTGCTGAGCCAAACAGGCAGTCCAAGACCAAACCAAAAGTATAGCAAACCCGAGCCACTTCCCTCCCATGCGCAACGCTTTTGACACGCTTTCCGAACGCGGGTTCGTCGCCCAGACCTCGGACGCAAACGCCACACGGCAGCTTCTGCAGGACAAGAAAGTTACCTATTACATCGGTTTTGATCCGACCGCCGATTCTCTCCATTGCGGCTCCCTGGTGCCCATCATGGCGATGCGCCACCTGCAGGAAGCCGGGCACATGCCGGTTGCGCTTGTCGGCGGCGGAACAGCGATGGTGGGAGATCCTTCTGGCAAGACCGAGATGCGGCAGATGCTCAGTGCCGAAACGATTGCGAAGAATGGCGCCGGAATTCTTGAGCAAATCGGTCGCTATTTGGTGCTTGATGGCAAATCCGGCATGTCCGCAAACAATGCCGATTGGCTGCTTGAGTTGAAATACGTCGAGTTCCTGCGCGATATCGGGCGCTACTTTCGCGTCAATGAGATGGTCCGTGCCGAGGCTTATCGAGCGCGGCTGGAGCGCGAAGAAGGGCTGTCGTTCATCGAGTTCAACTACCAGCTGTTGCAGGCCTTTGACTATTTGCGGCTGCACGAGCGCTTTGGATGCCTGCTTCAGATGGGCGGCGACGACCAGTGGAGCAATATCCTGGCAGGCGTCGACCTGATCCGCCGCAAGCATGCCGTTCAGGCGCACTGTCTGACCTTCCCGCTGTTGACAACTGCACGCGGTGAAAAGATGGGCAAGACGGCCACAGGCGCCGTCTGGCTTGACCGCGGGCGCACGAGCCCCTACCACTTCTACCAGTACTGGATCAACACGGACGACCGCGACGTGCGACGGTTTCTCGCCCTGTTCACACTATTGCCCATGACCGAGGTGGAATCACTCGGAGCCGCCAGTGGAGCAGCGCTCAACCGGTCCAAGGAGGTCCTGGCATTTGAAGTGACACGGTTGTGCCACGGCGAGGCTGCAGCTACTGAAGCACGGGCCGCCGCGCGTGCAGCATTCGGAGGTGGCGGCGATCTCGAGGCTATCCCAACGACTGCCGTCAGCCGCTCCCGACTGGATGCCGGCGCCAGCATTCTGGAGCTGCTGGTCGAGTGCGGCCTGGTGGCCTCGAAAGGGGAAGGACGCCGCCTGGTGCAGCAGGGCGGCGCGTATCTCAATGATGTCCCTGTCAAGGACGACAAGGCGGTAATCGCCCCTGCCGACTTTTCGAACGCCGGCTCAGCTCTCCTGCGTGCGGGAAAGAAAAAGATTCACCGCCTGCTGGTGGGTTGACAACCTATTGGCGGCTGGCCGGCGTGGCGCCCGGGACTAGCCGCCTGATTGCTGGCCACGATGTGCCCAGCCGGTCATGCGCATTTCTATCCACGCGAACAATTCGTACATCACCATCGCCATCACGGAGATCACGATCACACCGGCAAACATGAGGGCTGTCTTGAGGGAAGAACTCGCGCTCATCATCAGGTAGCCGATGCCGGCATTCGAGGCGCTGATTTCCGATACCACTGTGCCGACGAAGGCAAGGGTAATCGCCACCTTGAGGGAGGCAAAGAAGAATGGCATCGAACGTGGCAATCCCACCTTGCGCAGGATTTCGACGCGGGTTGCACCCAGTGCACGCAAGACATCCTCCAATTCGGGTTCGAGTGTGGCCAGTCCGGTTGCTACGTTCACGACAATCGGGAAAAAGGAGATCAGGAAGGCGGTGATGATTGCCGGCACCGACCCGATGCCGAACCACACGACGAGAATGGGCACGAAAGCGGCCTTGGGAATCGAGTTGAATCCCACCAGGAGCGGATAGCAGGCGCGGTAAATCAGGCGTGAAGAACCGAGCAGGCACCCCAGGATGATGCCCGTGAGCACGGCAATGCCAAATCCCACCATGGTGGTCCAGAAGGTCTGCTTGGCATGATCCCAGATCGGTCCGCGATACTCGATCAGTGCGTCCCAAATGGCGGTCGGCATCGGCAGTACAAACGGATCTACCTTGAAAATCCGGCATACCAGCTCCCACAACAGAAGGATGCCAATGGTCAGCAGGGTGGGGGCGTTCTTTTCGGCAAAGCTAGCAATCATGGCTGTTCTCTTCGAAATCGCGCTTAAGGGTCAGGCCTTGCGGATGGCACCGATGTGCTCGCGTAGCTCGTGGACGATCTTTGAAAACGGTTCGGAATAGGTAACCTCGATATCGCGGGGGCGCGGCAAATCGATCTGGCGATTGGCAAGGATACGGCCAGGGCGTTTGCTCATCACGTACACCGTGTCGGCCAGGAAGGTGGCTTCGCGCAGGTCGTGGGTGACCAAAACCACAGTAAATGGGTTGCTGGCGTGCAGGTCACGCAGCACACACCACAACTCTTCTCGGGTGAAGGCGTCCAGGGCACCAAAGGGTTCATCGAGCATGAGGAGCTTTGGTTCATGTACCAGGGCTCTGCAAATCGACGCCCGCTGCTGCATGCCGCCCGACAGTTCCCAGGGGAATTTGTGCTCCCAGCCACCCAAGCCGACCGTGTTGATCAGCTTCATGGCGCGCGCAACATACTCTTCTCGTTTGGCGCGGAAATTTGACTTGAAGGGTTCGACGATCTCCAACGGCAAGAGGACATTGTCCAAAGTAGTGCGCCAAGGCAGCAGATTGGGTGCCTGAAACGCCATGCCGGTGATTTTGAGCGGGCCCGAGACTGAATTGCCATCGACCATCACCGAACCCTGAGTCGGTGGCCGCAGTCCGGTGCACAGTTTCATGAACGTCGACTTACCGCAGCCGGAGGGGCCGACAATGGCTACAAATTCGTGCTCCTTGATGTTGACGCTGACATCCTCGATGGCAAAGTCGAGTGTCGGGTTGTATTTGAGCCAGACCTGATCGAAGCGGATAAATGGATTCATGGAGTCCGTCTATGCAAATTGAATGCCAAAAGCGGTTTCAATCCAGCTGACCATATCGGA
This sequence comes from uncultured Burkholderiales bacterium, assembly GCA_964443245.1. Classification (GTDB taxonomy): domain Bacteria; phylum Pseudomonadota; class Gammaproteobacteria; order Burkholderiales; family JAEUOS01; genus CANJDH01. The sequence goes on from CAYUEG010000026.1 coordinate 7,740, forward strand.
CGCGTCTGCGCGCAGGAAACTGGACCTCAGCCGGTATTGTATACAGGGTTGTGTCCAAAAAGCGATGCCCTGCCCCGATGTTTCTGCACGTGCGAGTTTGGGCAGGCTGGCAATCGGAGGCGGAGCGGATTCAGGTGCTGCCGAGGGCTTTCAGGAGGCGCTCACCGATGGTTTTGCGGTCAAGATGACGGCCGATGAAGACAATTTTGCTCTCGATGGGTTCACCCCCCCAGCGGTCGGCCGGGCGCAACTCGAACACTTTGTGCACGCCCTGCAGGACATGACGGCGTGGATCACCGGCAATCCCGACAATGCCCTTGAATCGAAAGATGGTTTCACCCTGTTCGGCGATCAGCGACTGGATCGCCGCCGTCAAACGGTCACCGTCATAAGCGCGTTTGAACACGAACGAAAGCGAACTCACGGTGGGATCGTGCGAGTGTGCGCTGTCGTCAAGAAAATCGGGCGAGATGGTCATGTTGTTGACACGGGCAAACGCCCCGATCGCCAGGATCTTGTCCAGGTCTACCTTGGCATGGGATGAGCGCAAGATCTCGGCAGTAGCGTTGAGCTTGCGTACATCAGCTTCAATGCCGGCCAGCATGGCCTCGTCAGGGACCAGATCGATCTTGTTGAGAATGATGCGGTCGGCCGCGATGATCTGGTCCACAGCCTGATTCTGGGTGCCATCGAGCAGCGGGTCATGAATATGCTGGGAAATGTGTCGTGCATCGACCAGCGTGACGATCGCATCGAGGCTGACCTGTCTGGCAATCTCCGGATTGGCGAAAAAGGTGGCAGCGACCGGGGTCGGATCAGCCAGCCCGCTGGTCTCGACCAGAATGTGATCAAACTGGTCGCGTCGCTCGAGCAGCTTGTGCAGCGTCTCGATGAGGTCGTTGCGTACATCGATGAAGCAGCAGATGCAGCCATTGGTGAGGGTGAAGATTTCCTCTTCAGAGCTGACCACGAGATCGGAGTCGATTGACACTTCGCCAAACTCGTTTTCGATCACGGCAATCCGATAGCCGTGGCGCTCGGTAAGGATGTAATTGAGCAGGGTCGTCTTGCCGGCACCGAGAAACCCGGTCAGGATGGTGACCGGCAAGAGCGGTGTGTCGACCCGCGGACCGGTAGTTTCCGGTCGCGGGCGGGCGGCGGCGGCGAAGCGGGCGGCTTCGGCAAGGTCGATATCCGCAGTCGCTGCGGCGTGAGGGCTGGCGGGGTCGGGTGTCATGTTGACGCCTTGTCGCGAGTCCGCAGCGCGTTGAGCACGTCCTCGGGCGTGATCGGATAATGCCGAAAACGTACGCCGATGGCGTCGTAAATCGCGTTGGCGATGGCAGGGCCGATGGCGATGATGGGATCTTCGCCGATACCTTTGGCACCCCACGGCCCACCCGGGTCGGGCGCCGTCTCCAGCAGAATGGTCTTGATCGGTGGCATATCCATGGACAAAGGCATCTTGTAGTCGACCAGGCCGGCGTTGAGCGATTTGCCGGTCACAGGGTCAATCTCGTAGTTTTCGGACAACGTGTGACCGATGCCCTGCTGGATACCACCTTCTACCTGGCCGGCGGCAGCAAGCGGATGGATGACCTTGCCAAGTTCATGCACCGGCGTCACTTCCAGCACTTCAATCTGACCGGTTTCGGTATCAACGGATACCTTGACGAAGTGCGCGCCGAACGAATACGACTTGGTTGGCGTATAGGTGGCGGAACCAATCAGGTGGGCGGCCGGCTGCCCGCGCGCCATGCCGAGTGCTTCGGCCACTGTCAGCTGGATGTCGGTACCGTTGACGGTGATGATGCCACGGCGTACGGACAATTCGGCAGCCGGTACTTCCAGGCGCGCCCCAGCCCGTTCCAGCAACTGCCGCTTGACCTCTGTGGCGGCCATCTGTGCCGCCCGACCACCCATGTAGGTGGTGTGGCTGGCAAAGGCGCCGATATCCCATGGCACCACATCGGTGTCGCCATGCATGACCGAAACGGCTTCAAAAGCGATGCCCAGCTCTTCCGCCACGATTTGCGCCAGCGCGGTATGGGCGCCGGTTCCCAGGCCGGCAGTCCCGGTCAACAGGATTGCGGTACCGTCTTCATTGAGCTTCACGGTGGCGTTGCCTTGTTCCTTGATGCCGGGGTAGGCCGATGAGCCGTGCATTTCGCAGCCGATGCCCCAACCTTCGAGGCGTACCGGGCCATTTCGTGAAGATCGTTGGTGGGAGCCACTCTTGGGCCGATTCTCATTCCAGCGGACTTCCGCCATGCCGCGCCGGATGCAATCCTCAAGACCGTGACCGACGATCGGGTGGCCGGAGGGTGCGATGTCGCCGGCGCGCACCGCGTTCTTCAATTTAAGCAACGCCGGATCCATGCCCAGTTGTACCGCCGCTTCGTCCATCTGGATATCGAGGGCATAGTAAGTCTGCACCACCCCGTAGCCACGAAATGCGCCGGCGATGGGCGCGTTGGTGTAGACGCACTTGCCCTCGAGCTCGACGTTCTCGCAGCGGTACAGCGAGGTCATCGCGGAAGTGCCAACAATGGTGACCCCGGGGCCGTGCGAACCGTAAGCGCCGGAATTGAAGATGCACTTGGCCTGGCGCGCGGTGATGGTGCCATCACGCTTGAACCCTTGCTTGAGCCAGATTTTCATCGGATGGCGCGTGCGCCCGCCGAGAAACGTCTCCTTGCGGGTGTATTCCTGCATCACCGGGCGGCCGGTTTCACGCGACAGCAGGGCGCACAGAAACTCGGCCTGGAACAAATCCTGTTTGGCACCAAACCCGCCACCCATGTGATCGACCACCACGCGTACGCGGTTCAAGGGCAGGCCCAGCACCTCGGCCATGATGCCGCGCACCATGAATGCGGTCTGGGTGGAGATGTAGACCGTCAGCTTGTCATCGCCGGGAGCACCCCCGGCCTTCTTCTCGCCGCTCTTTTCCCAATGGCACACGCAAACGTTCGGCTCCATGTAGGCGGGGGTAGGGCGCCCGCCTTCGTAGGTGCCTTCAATGATGAGATCAGCCTCGGCAAAACCGCGCTCGATGTCACCGCGCGTCACCTTGATCGGCGGTGCGACCAGGTTGCCTCCGGGCCCGACGTCGTGAATCTGCGGAGCACCCTCCGCCATTGCCGCATCCAGCGTCGCCATCACCGGGAGCGGCTCGTAGACTACATCAATCAGGGCCAGCGCTTCCTCGGCGATCTCCTCGCTGATGGCCGCTACGGCGGCGACGGCCTCGCCCCAGTAGCGCACCTTGCTGTCCAGGATGTATTGGTCCTTGGCCAGCGAAGCATTGCGCGGAGCAGGCGAGCCGTAGTGCAGCACGCGCGGCACATCCTTGTGCGTCAGCACCGCCTTGACCCCGGGCAGCGCAAGTGCGCGCCTGGTGTCGATGGAAAGAATGTTGGCGTGTGCCACCGTACTACGCAGCGTGCGCGCATAGAGCATGCCGGGCAGGCGTACGTCGCCGGCGTAGCGGGCGCTGCCGGTGATTTTTTCGACCACATCCCGGCGGCGTGCCGAGGTGCCGATGACATCGAAGGTCATGATCCGCCTCCAGCTTGGCGCAGGTCCTGTGCTGCCCCGAGCACCGCCTCGAAAATCTTGGTGTAGCCGGTGCAGCGGCAAATGTTGCCGGCCAGGGCGAAACGCACCTCATCTTCGGTCGGTGCATGGTTGTCGTCCAGCAGCGCTTTGGCCATCATCAGGATGCCGGGTGTACAGAATCCGCATTGGGCCGCACCGTGTGCCAGAAAGCGCTTTTGCAAGGCGTGCAACGTGCCATCGGCGGCTTGCAGTCCTTCGACGGTATCGATCCTGCAGCCATCGGTTTCCACCGCCAGCATCAGGCAGGCGTTGAGCGGCTGGCCGTCGACGAGAACGGTACAGGCGCCACAGTCACCGACGTCGCACCCCTTCTTGGTACCGGTCAAGCCGGCTTCGTGGCGCAGGGTGTCCAGGAGGGTGCGAAATGGCGCTATCGAAAGTTCCACAGGGTCGCCGTTGATGATCGGCGTAATTGAATGTTTCATGGTGGAAGGTTTGAAGGAATGGCGCCAGGGTAGGTCACGCGGATGCAGCAGGGGCAGCTGAAGCCTGCGCGAGAGCAAAGGTCAGGGCGCGCCGGGTGAGGACTTCAACCATCTCGCGCCGATAGGCGGCGCTCGCACGCACGTTGCTGATGGGTTGGCAATGTTGTGCCGCTTCGCTGGCTGCGGTGGCGATCAGGGATGTGTCGAGTCCCTTTCCCAGGAGCATTTGTTCCGCTTCGCGCGCACGAATCGGCGTGGGTGCTACGGCACCGAGCGCAATGCGCACCGACGCGCAGCGATCGGCAGCATCCAGCGTCAACGCCACACCTACGCCGACGGTGGCCAGTTCCATGGCTTTGCGGCGGCCATGCTTCAAGTACACCTTGCCGGTCCGTGGTGGCGGCGGCGGCACGCGCACAGAGAGCACCAGCTCGCCTGGAGCCAGCACCGATTTTCCGGGGCCGGTGAAAAAATCTTCCAGCAGCACTTCGCGCTGGGCAATGCCATCCCCAAGGGTCAGCACCGCACCGTCAGCAATCAAGGGTGGCGGCGTGTCGGCCGAAGGCGATGCCCGGCAGATGTTCCCGGCGATGGTTGCGCGGTTGCGCACCTGAATCGAACCCAGATCGCGCGCCGCTTGCTGCAGGCCTGGGTAGAACAGCCCGACGTCGCGGTCAAGCTCAATCGCTCGCGCCGTTGTCAAAGCGCCGAAGCGCAAGCCATTGATGCCGTCAAACTCCAACCCAGCCATGCCGGCAATGCGCTTCAGGTTGATGACACAAGATACAGGGCGCAGGTGCTCCTTGATTTCGACCAGGAGGTCCGTGCCTCCGGCCAGAAAGCTCGCTGCACCGGGAAAGGCTTTCAGGGCAGCAGAGGCTTCCTGCACGCTGCGCGGCTCAAGGTATTCAAAGCGGATCACGGATGCTTCCCTGAAATACCGGCCAACAGGGCGGCGGCACGCGCCATCGCTTCCGGCGCGATCTGGGCCAGTTGACCTTCGAAACTGGCGCCACGTGTGGCATCCAGTCCCATGCGCGAGGTCGTACCCTTGCTGTCCGCCGAAGGATCGAGCGCGCTGCCAGGCAGGCCGTCGATGATCAGTACGTCGCGGTGCGGCTGGAAGTGTGTAGCCAGCGCCCACAGCACCTGCTCGTCGCGAGTGATGTCGACATCGGCGTCCACTGCGATCACGGTCTTCAGGTAGGGATCCCAGCCCAACAGACCCAGCATGACTTGCCGTGCCTCACCGTCACGTACCTGTTTCATCGCCACATAGGCGTGAAAATGCGTGCCCGAGCTCGGGTAATGCACGGCCGTGACGCTGGGGAAGCGCTCGCGCAGCTTCTCGACCATTTCGGATTCGCGTGGCACCCGGCCAAGATTCAGGTGCTCCGCCGAATTGCCGCCGACCACATCGACCAGGATGGCGTTCTTGCGGCGCATCAAGGTTTCCACCTTGAACAGGTTGTTGGTGGAGCGGTTGGACGAATAGCCGGTGAACTCGCCGAACGGGCCTTCGTCGGCGTGGGCTTTGGCGTCGATCACGCCTTCGAGCACAAACTCGGCGTAGGCGGGCACGGCGATGCCGTACTTCGGTGTGCGCACGACTTCCAGCGGCTCCCCCATCAGACCCCCGGCCACGTCGCGCTCGTCCACGCCCAGCGGCAGGCGTGCCGAGGCGGCCATCATGAACAGCGGATGGGCGCCGATCACCATGGCAACGCGCAGGGGTTGCCCCTTGTCGGTTGACGCCTGCAGGATACGCCAGAGGTGGCCGCGCGAGTGCAGGCTGGTAGCCAGCTCGTTGCGCGAATGGCGCATCGAGCGATGGTAGGAGAGATTGCCGCAGCCGGTGTCCGGATGATCAGCGACGATCACGCCGTTGGTGATGTAAGGGGCGCGGTCGGTAGCGAAGTGGTTGAGCATCGGCAACTGGGCAAGGTCGATGCCTGCCCCGTGTTCTTCGCTCTGCACCACATCAAAAATCGGACCAGACGACACTACTTGCGGTGGCACCAGTGCTCGAGTACGGGCTTGGTAGGTGGCATGGATGCCAGCAGGTGTGGTGCCGAGCATCCAGGCGATGCGCTCGCGCGAACCAAAAACGTTGGTCACTACCGGTGTCGTGATGCCAGACACCTGGTTGCACACCAGCATGGGATGCTGGCCGCGCTGTGCCAGTGTCCACACCAGAGCTGTCAGGTCCTGATCCCCACTGATCGGCGAGTCGATCTGGAGCACATCCTCAGGATGCGCGGCCTGATAGGCCGCGAGGAAGTGGCGCAAGTCCTGCCGGGAAAGCTGAGGCGCGTCGGCCACCGGAATCTCCCGTCAGGCCACGCCGGCGTAGGTGTCTTTGAGTCGCGCCTGGGCCTCTTCCATGGTGCGCGGCGGCGGCGTGGTCTTGATGCCACACAGGCGCGCAATGTTGTTGCCCATGTAGTCTTCCAGGCCATCCTCATCCAGCCCCATGCCCTGGGGCGGCTCGGAACACAGCACCTCCAACTCACGCAACCACATGCCGGGCTCATTCGGCGGCGAATCCGTACCGAAGACGATCTTGTTGCGCGGCAATTCCTTGGCGAACTCGACGATGCGTGACTGGAAGCACCAGCCGGACTCGCACACGACGTTGGGGGTATCCATTGCCATCCAGAACGCTTCAAACGAATAATTGCCACCGGTCTGGATGCCGAAGTGGCCGATGATGAAGTTGACCATCGGGAACTCGCGGATCACCGGATAAAACTGGGTCGGGATCGAGAACGGACCATCGCCTGTGTGAATCAGCACCACAATGTTGTACTTGGCGCACACCTTCATGGCGGGCCGGAGCCAGTCCAGGCAGCGGTCCGGGCGGTAGCCATGCATGTTGGTGTGCAGCTTCAACATCTTGAAGCCGTATTCCTTGATGTGGTACTCCAGCTCGGCAGCGCCGTTCTCCGGACCCCAGCGCGGGTTGAAATTGAAGTTGCCGATGAAGCGGTCGGGGTACTTCTGGGTCAGGTCTGCGACATACTTCATGTAGTCACGAATCCCGTCGCGGCCCTTGCGGTTTCCTTCGCGGTAACCGGTATTGCCAGGCGGCGGCTGGATGAATCCCATGTCGATGCGGCGCGGTTTGCCGTTGATCATGTAGGGGCCGTCCATCATCTTGAGCATACGCTCGCCGGTAAATGGCTCGCCCGTATGGCGCCAGGCCTCGTCAACCAGGTTGGTCGGGTGCAGGTGGGTATCGATAATCATGTCGGTTGTCCTCGTTGTTACTGCACGCCAGCGTAGGTATCTTTGAGGCGTGCCTGCGCCTCTTCCATGGTGCGCGGAGGCGGGGTGGTCTTGATGCCCACCATGCGTGCCAGGTTGTTGCCGAAATAGTCTTCCAGCGTGTCTTCGTCCAGGTTCAGGCCCTGCGGAGGCTCATGGCACAGCACTTCAAGCAGGCGCAACCACATGCCGGGCTCGTTCGGCGGGGTATCGGTGCCAAACATGATCTTGTGCTTGGGCAGATCCTTGGCAAACTCCACGATCCGCGACTGCAGACACCATCCGGATTCGCAGTACACGTTGGGCAATTCCATCGCCCACTGGAAGGGCTCGAACGTGTAGACCCCGCCGGTTTGCACACCAAAATGGGCCATGATGAAATTGACGCTCGGAAATTCCTTGATGATGGGAATCCACTCCGAGGGGATACTGTAGGGGCCGTCACCCGTGTGCAGCTTGACCAGAACGCCCAGCTCCGCACACTTCTTCATCGCCGGGCGCAGCCAGTCCTTGGCGCGGTCCGGGCGATAGGCGTGCATGTTGGCCTGAAACTGCACCATCTTGAAGCCGTGCTCCTTGACGTGGTGCTCGATTTCCTGAGCACCGGCTTCGGTGCCATAGCGCGGGTTGTAGACGAAGCAGCCGATCAATCGATCGGGATACTTCTGCGTCATCTCGACCGTGTAGCGCATGTACTCACGAATCGCGTCGCGACCATGCAGATCCCTGTCGGTCCAGGTATAGATCGTGTTTCCTTGCGGCGGCTGGATGAACGCCTTGTCCACACGTCGCGGCTTGCCATTGACCCAATAGGGGCCGTCCATCATCTTGATCAGGCGCTCCCCGGTGAAAGGCTCGCCATCATGGCGCCAGGCCAGATCCACCACCTCGGTGGGATAACAGCTCATGTCAATGATCATCACTTACTCCCTTCGATAGTCGAACGATCCGGCATGCTGCTCCAGACCGCACGCAAAAATCATGCGCACCACGCGCATGCAGCAACCGCGCGATGCGATGGCGTGGCTGCCAAAACGGAACGAAGGAAAAAGTCGAGAGAGTGTGAGGCGCTGGCCTTGGCTCAAACCCGAGGAATTCCCCCAAGTGAGCAATCTCCTGCTGATAAACGATGCACTGCACGCTGCAGCACCGGAACAGCCGACCGCTTCTACCCACAACGGATTTATAGCGGATGCACCAGTCAGGTGTCAAGGCGGGTGGCGTTCAGCGGTGCTTGCGTGCTGCACTCAAGCTAGGTACAGTGGGAGGACGGGACGGGTGCCGGAGGTGGCGCCTTCCAACCGAAAGTCTATGAGGAGAATCACATGTTGTCGTTCTTGAAGCGCAGTGTGGCCCTGCCCCTGGTGGCCGGGCTGGTGCTCAGTGCCGGCGGCGTCGCCGCACAGGAGAGAATCAAGTTTTCGCTGGATTGGCGCATCGAAGGGCCGGTCGCCATTTTTTTCCACGCCGAGCAGAAGGGCTATTTCAAGCAGGAGGGTCTTGACGTCACCCTCGACGTCGGCACCGGGTCCGCTTCGGCCGTGGCGCGCGTCGCCACGGGCGCCTACGACATGTCTTTCGGAGATACTTCAGCGCTGATCGAGTATTACGCCAATACGCCCAATCCGTCCCGCATGCAGGCGGTCTACATGGTGCACGAACAGGCTCCTGGCGCGATCTTCACCCTGAAGAAGAGCGGCATCCGCAAGGCCTCGGACCTGGCCGGCAAGAAGCTCGGTGGGCCGAGCTTCGATGCGGTGCGCAAGATGCTTCCGCTGGTCGCCAAGGCAAACAACTTCGATCCGAAGTCCGTGCAACTGGTCAGCATGGAGCCGGCGCTGCGTGAAACCATGCTGGTCAAAGGCGACGTGGATGCGATTACCGGCTTTTATTACACCCAGCTCCTCACCCTCAATGCCCGAGGTGTCAAGACTGAAGACATGCAGTGGTTCAAGTACGCCGACATGGGATTGAACAATCTGTATGGCAATGCCATCATCGCCAGCGAAAAGATGATTGCCGAGCGCCCCAGGGCGATTGCAGGATTCCTGCGTGCTCTGAACCGGTCGATCAAGGAAGTGCTGGCCGATCCGAGCGGAACGATTGGGGCCGTCAAACGGCGTGAGCCTCTGCTTGACGAGAAGATCGAGCTTGAGCGCTTGAAACTCTTTCTCGAGTTTGTGGCAACTCCGAATGCCAAATCGGACGGTCTGGGCATCATCAACAAGGTCAAGCTGGAAAACCAGGTGGATGATGTGGTGAGCGCCTTTGGCCTGAAGAACAAGCCGAGTGCCGATCTGCTGTTCAACTCCAACTTCCTGCCTGCGCGCGGGGATCGCCGTCTGTAGGGGTTGCGCAGGCCAATGCGCCTGAAAGCGTTGTCCACCAACGGTTTCAGGCAGGTCAGTGAAGGTTGAAAGGGCTGCGGAGCATGATGTGCCGCAGCCCTTTTTTCCGTATTCTTGGGGGCTTGGTGTTCTCCGTGGCGGCCTAGGCACCGCCCCGAAAACAGGAGTAGCCCCAGGGCGTGAACTTCATCGGCAAGTGATAGTGCTGACGGGTATCGCCGATGGCGAACCGGTAGGACACAACGTCCAGAAAAGGGATGGCCGGCAGCGGCACGCCCGCATTGCGGTAGTAGTCGGCCACGTGGAACAGCACTTCAAGGTAGCCGACCTGCATGGCGTCACTCGTCAGCACGGGGTCGTCCAGCACGCCCTTTGGGTTGATCGCGCCATGGCAAAGCAGGCGGCGCTCAGGTGTCGTGCCATAGACCTCGATGCGCATGCCGCTGGCGACCACGCCGCGCGAGACGTCCACCACATGGATGGAGATGCCGGCAAAGGTGGAGGGGTTCATGAGACTCCCGGTTCGTAGCGTTCAAAGAAATCGAGCAACACCCGAGTGGAGATCTCTGCATCTTCGGCGGTCATGATTTCGTCCGGATGATGGCTGATGCCGTTGTTTCCGCAGCGCACGAACAGCATGGCGATCGGACAGACTGCGGGAAACACCATCGCGTCGTGGCCCGCACCCGAGGGCAACTTTCGAACCGGCACTCCCGTAGTGGCGATGGAGGTGCCAAGCAAGCCCTGCAACTGCGGATCACATGGCGCTGCATCGGCCTCATAGATCGCGGCAAGGTCAAGTGCCACATTGCGCCGCGCGGCAATCGCGGAAAACTGGGCGCGCAGCGAAGCCACAGCGCGTCGCCTGGCCGCATCATCACCCGAACGTACGTCAATGGTGAACATCACGTCCTGCGGAATCACGTTGATCGCGCCGGGCTTGGCTTCGACGATACCGACGGTCCCGACCAGGCCGCCTTCATCCTTGTGTTCGGTGCAGTAGCGCTCGACGAACAGCACCATTTCGCTTGCCGCTGCGAGGGCATCCCGGCGTTGGCCCATCGGCACGGTGCCGGCGTGGCCGGCGAGCCCGGTGATGCTGGCGCGCAGGCGCGTAGCCCCTGCAATGGCGGTGACCACACCGACACTCAAACCTTCATTCAAGAGCACCGGACCCTGTTCAATATGCGATTCGACGAAAGCCGCGACATGCTTGCCGCGTCGGTCCAGGCTTGCCCATCCATCCGGATCACCGCCAAATGCGCGAATCGCCTCACGCATGCTGATGCCGGCGGCATCGCGCTTGTCGAGCCAGGCCGGGTCGAACGATCCCGCCATCGCCTTGCTGCCGATGAGCGTGACGCCGAAGCGCACCCCTTCCTCGTCGCCAAAGCCGATCACGTCCAGGTGATAAGGCAGGCGCTTGCCGCGCGCATGCAAGTCCTTCACGCAGGCGATGGCCGTCAGAATGCCGTACAGCCCGTCGTACTTGCCGGCATTGCGCACACTGTCCTGGTGCGAGCCGGTCATGACCACGGGCGCATTCTCGTTCACTGCTGCGTAGCGTCCGACAATGTTGCCCAGGGCATCAAAGCCGGCGCTCATGCCGGCCTCTTGCATCAGGCCGATCAGATAGTTGCCGGCCGCCTTGTGTTCGGCCGAAAGGTAGGTGCGGGTCACGCGTGGCGCATCCTCGGAAAAGCGCGCCAGCGCATCGGCTTGCTGCATCAGGGCCGCACCGAACTTCATCGACAACGCCTCAAGGCCCCACCTGGTCGTCCAGGCGCCAGCGCGTGATCTGCTCGATATTGGCAAGGCAGGCTTCGAACTCGTCGGCAGCGCTGTTTTCCAGCCGTTCGCCAAAGATCCGAATGATGGTGGCGCGGTCAAGGTGCTTGACGGCGAGGATGAACGGCCAGCCGAACTTGCGGTTGTAGGCAGCGTTCAGTGCCTGCAAGCGCGCGAATTCCTCCGGCGTGCACTGGGTAAGGCCGGAGCGAGTTTGCTCATTGGTCGAATCGGCTGTGAGGGTGTTGGAGACCATGGCGCGGCCCGCGAGCTCCGGATGCGCGCGCAACAGCCCCAGTTGCCGCGCGTGCGGGGCAGCACGCACGGCGCCGGCCATTTTGGCGTGAAGGTCCGCGAGATCCTTGAACGGACGCTGCGCCCAGGCTGCCTCCGCCACCCATGGGGAGTGCTCGAAAATGCCGCCCAGAGCGGCGACGAACGCCTCACGGGGGGACTGCGACAGTTGTGCGAGAGAGACTGTCATCTTGTCATCCCAATGCCGATTTGAGGTCGGCAGCAATGGTCTGTTCTTCCTTCAGTACCAGGCCGTCCTCGACATCCGACAGGTGCTCGGCCATCAGCTGTACCGCGCGTTTCGCGTCGCGTTTTTCGAGCGCGTCCATCAGGGTGCGGTGTTCTGCCAGGGAGTCCGTGGCGCCACGCGTGTTCTGGTACAGCAAGGTGATCAGCGAGGTCCGCGCGACCAGTTCGGCGACGATCTCGGCCATGACGCCATTGCCGGCCTGCTGGGCGATGACATTGTGAAAATCACCCAGAAGGTGGTTGCGGGTTTGCACGTCGCCGGCATCACTGGCGCGTTGTTGCTGGTCAATGTGATCGCGCAGGATCGCCAACTCGGCGGTGCCGGCCTTTTCTACAAAGGCGGCGATCACCGCCGTTTCAACCATGCGTCGTGCCTCGAACACTTCGCGTGCCTCCTTCACGGTGGGCTGGGAAACGAACGCGCCGCGGCCGGGAATCAGGGTAATCAGCTTGTCGGAAGCGAGCTGAAACAGTGCCTGCCGAATCTTGGTGCGCGAGACACCGAAGATCTCGCCCAGCGCCTCTTCGCCGAGCTTGGCACCGGCCGGGAGCTTATGCGCGGCAATCGCCTCGGCAATGCGCGCATAGATCGCATCCGTGTCGAGGGCGACCGGCGCAGCACGGCGCGCAGCCTGGGCTGTGCTCATGCCGGCTTTCCCCCGCCGGGCGGGTGCTGCGCGATCCAGTGGTTCGCAATGTCGATGCGTCGGCAGATCCACACATCGTCCTTGCTTTGCACGTAATCCAGAAAGCGTCTGAGTGCGGCGAGCCGGGCCGGCTTGCCCAGGATCCGGCAATGCATGCCCACCGACATCATCTGCGGCCGGTCGTCGCCGGCGGGATCCCCTTCTGCGTACAGGACATCGAAGGTATCGCGCAGGTAGGTGAAAAAATGATCGCCGGTGTTGAAGCCCTGCGGCGCAACAAAACGCATGTCGTTGGCATCCAGCGTGTAGGGCACGATCAAACGATCCATGACGCTGCCGTCACTCTTGGTAATCTGGGTCCAGAACGGCAGGTCATCGCCGTAATAGTCACTGTCGTAAACATAGCCCCCATGGTCTGCTACCAGTCGCTTGGTGTTGGGCGAATCGCGCCCGGTGTACCACCCGAGAGGCCACTTGCCGCCCGTCATGTCCTGGATGATCTGGGTGCCAATCTGGATGTGCTGGCGTTCGCGCGCCTCGCTCATGAACTGGTGGTGGATCCAGCGCCAGCCATGGCACGCGATCTCGTGGCCCTGTTCGAGAAAGGCGGCCACCAGTTCAGGATGGCGGTGCAAGGCCATCGATACGCCAAACACGGTCAGCGGCAGTTTGCGCTGTTCAAACTCGCGCAGGATGCGCCAGACACCGACGCGTGAACCATATTCATACAGCGATTCCATCGACAGGTGGCGCGCTTCAAATGCCTGCGCGACGATCATCTCCGAAAGAAAGGTTTCCGACGCGGCATCGCCATGCAACACGCTGTTTTCGGCGCCTTCCTCGTAGTTGAGGACAAACTGGAGCGCGATTCGTGCACCCTTGGGCCAGCGGGCATGCGGGCGGTGGCGGCCGTAGCCGATCAGGTCGCGAGGATAGGGCAGACCTTGCTGGTCTGCGTCGGATTCGGCAGGTTTGGCTACGTAGGGCATGATTTTCGCTTGATGAGCGTTAGCACGACAACTTATTTTGTATACAATACGTGAGCTATTGTACACAACTCAATCTCACCTGCGGTTTCAGGATCTTCATCGAATGAGCCATCAACCCGGACCGGAAAGTGTAACGCAGGCACAAATTGCCTCCCTGCTTCAATCATGGGAGGGGGAGCAGACGCGGTTCCTGGCCGAGCTCGTCACGACACCCTCTGACAACCCGCCAGGAGATTGTGCGCCCCACGCCGCGCGCGCTGCAGCCCTGCTTGAAGGAATGGGATGGACCGTGGAGCGCCATCCGATCCCTGAGGAGACGGTGCGTGCTCACGGCATGGTGAGTGCTGTCAATCTGGTGGTACGCAAGCAATTTGGCCAAGGCGGGCCGACGATTGCGCTCAATGCCCACGGCGATGTGGTGCCGCCCGGCCAGGGCTGGACCTGCGACCCCTACGGCGCCGAGATCCGTGAGGGCTGGATGTACGGGCGCGGTGTCGCCGTGTCGAAGTCGGATTTCGCCACCTACGCCTTTGCACTGCGTGCACTCGAACAAAGCGGCGCGCCGCTGCAAGGCACGGTGGAGCTGCACTTTACCTACGACGAGGAAACCGGTGGCGCGATTGGCCCGGAATGGCTGCTCTCGCAGGGCATCTCCAGGCCTGACTACGCCATCTCGGCCGGGTTCTCTTACGCCATCACCACCGCCCACAATGGCTGCCTGCATCTGGAAGTGGAGTGCATCGGCAAAAGTGCGCACGCGGCGCGCCCGGAGACCGGCTACGACGCCCTGCATGCGGCAACCGACGTGATGGCGGCGCTGTACCAACTGCGCAAGAGCTACGCCAGTATCCGCTCCAGTGTGGCCGGGATCGAGCATCCGACCTTGACCATTGGGCTGATCGAGGGAGGGATCAATACGAATGTGGTGCCGGACAACGTCAAGTTCCGGATTGATCGCCGCATCATTCCGGATGAGAACCCGGAACAGGTCGAGCACGATCTGATCGCCTTCATTCGCAGCGCCGCCGAACTGCATCCGACGATCCGGGTTCGTACTCGCAGGATCATCCTGGCGCGGCCGTTCGTGCCGCTCCCGGGCCAGGAGAAATTGGTCGCCGCGGTCCAGGCGGGTGCGAAAGCCGTATTGGGAGAGGACATCCTGCCGATCGGCTCGCCCCTTTATACCGATGCGCGCCATTACAGTGCGGCAGGCATTCCCACCATCCTCTACGGTGCCGGTCCGCGTTCGATGCTGGAGGCGAACGCCCATCGCGCGGACGAGCGCGTCAAGCTCGATGACGTGTTCAAGGCAACCCGCGTGATCGCCCTGGCGCTCATGACGATGCTAAGGCCTTAGCGAACGTCAGGGTTGATAGACTACGGCCGTTCCCCTCCTTCTTTTGTGTGGTTTTCCATCCATGGCAAAGCTTTCCACCCACATTCTGGACACCGTGCATGGCGGTCCGGCGCCGAACGTTCTGGTTGAACTGTTCAGCCTTGACGACGCAGTGCCGCGCCTGATCATGGCCACCCGCACCAATGCCGATGGCCGTACCGACAAACCCTTGCTGGAAGGCGCACAAGTGAAGCGCGGTCGCTATCGCATCGTCTTCCATGTCGGCGATCATTTCCGGTCCAGGGGAGTGGCGCTGCCCGACCCGGCGTTTGTCGATCGGGTGCCGGTCGATTTCGGCATTGCCGAAGAGGGCGGCAACTACCACGTGCCACTGGTCTGCACGCCCTGGACCTATTCGACCTACCGCGGCTCCTGATCAGCGAGCGCAGTTCGTTCCCTATCCCTCTCCCCTACTGAAGCCGCCATGGAAGCCTACGTCCTCGAGTATCTGAATTTCGCCATCCGCTGGCTGCACATGATTGCGGGGATCGCCTGGATCGGCGCGTCGCTGTACTTCGTCTGGCTCGATTCGAGCCTGTTGCCACCCAAAGATCAGCCCTCGAAAGACATCGGCATTGGCGGCGAGGTGTGGGCCTTGCATGGCGGCGGTTTTTACCGCGCGCAGAAGTTTTCGGTCGCCCCGCCTTCTCTGCCGGAGCCGCTGCACTGGTTCAAGTGGGAGGCCTATACCACCTGGCTATCAGGTTTTGCGTTGCTGATCCTGATCTATTACGTGCAGGCAGATGTTTATCTCATCGACAAATCGGTGATGGACCTGCGTCCTGCGGCGGCGATCGCAGTGGGCCTGGGCGTCCTGGCGATGACATGGATCATCTACGACCTGATGTGCCGTTCCCCGCTGGGCGAGAACGAGCCATTGCTGGCGGCCATCATGTTCGTGCTGCTGGGTGCGCTGGCCTACGGGCTGACCCACATGTTCAGCGGTCGTGGGGCCTTCATCCATTTTGGCGCTGTGCTCGGCACCATCATGGTGGCGAACGTGTTCTTTGTCATCATGCCAGGGCAGCGCGAGATGGTGAAGGCCAAGATCGAAGGCCGGCCGGTCGATCCGGTCCACGGCGCGCGCGGCAAGCAGCGCAGCGTTCACAACACCTATTTCACCTTGCCGGTGGTGTTCGTGATGGTGAGCAATCATTACGCCGGCTTCACCAATCACAAGCATGCCTGGGCCATCCTCATGGCCATTAGCCTTGCCGGCGCGCTGATTCGCCTGTACTCGGTGTTGAGTCATCGCGGTGTGAAGAAGCACACGTTGTGGATGGCAGGGTACGGCATTCTGATTGGCCTCTTCATCGCCCTGTTTCCCAAGCCGGTGGAGCAGAAGGCAGGAGCGCCGAGCATTCGCTTCGCGGACGTCAAGAAGGTACTCGATGCGAAGTGCACCGTCTGTCACGCTGCTGTGCCGACGTTTCAGGGTTTCAACGCGCCGCCAAAGAATGTGGTGCTGGAATCTCCTGCGCAGATCAAGGCCCTGGCGGCGCAGATCAACCAGCAGACGGTGGTGGCCAAAGCCATGCCGCCCGGCAATCTGACACAATTGAGTGATGACGAGCGTGCGCTTATCGGGGCCTGGTTTGCGCAGGGCGCAAAGGTAGAGTAGACGCTTGTCCAGCTGCAAGTTAAGTTGACGCTGGGTCGATTTGAAAGGAAGTGACCATGACCGCCATTGCCAGTGCCATCGCCCACGAACTCCTCCAGGCGCGCGCGAAGTCCTCTACGCTGCCGCCGTACACCAGTCTTGGCAAGGGCCTTTCGGTCGATTTGGCTTATGACATCTCGGCTGAAGTCCTGAAGTTGAGGCGCGCCAAAGGCGAACGCGTGGTGGGGCGCAAGATCGGCTTCACGAATCAGAGCATCTGGTCCGAGTATGGCGTTGACGCGCCGATCTGGAACTACGTGTTTGATTCGACGATACGCTTCGCAAGCGAAAACACCGGTGTGCAATCACTGAAGGGTGCGCTGGAGCCAAAGATCGAACCGGAAATTGTGTTTTGCATGCGCAGCGCGCCGCGCCCTGGGATGAGCGTGGCCCAGCTCGCCGATTGCATTGACTGGATGGCGCACGGATACGAAATCGTCCATTCGCTCTATCCGGGCTGGAAGTTCCAGGGTGCCGACACCGTCGCTGCTTTCGGCATGCACGGCGTACTGATCGTCGGTACACCGCGCCAGGTGCGCACCATCGCTGGCTTGAATCGTGATCTGGAAAAGGAAATGCGCGATTTCAAGGTGTCGCTGTTGTGTGATGGTGAGCTGCGCGATAGCGGCGCCGGATCCAATGTGCTCGGGAGCCCCTTGCTGGCTTTGCGCCACCTCGTGGACCTTCTGGCCCACCAGCCCAACCATCACATGATCGAGCCGGGGGAAATCATCACGACCGGCACGCTCACTGCAGCCCTGCCGATCAGGAAGGGTGAAACCTGGCACACGGCGTTCACCGGACTGGACCTGCCCGGGCTTTCAGTCAAGTTCGTCTAGGCCAGGCTCCGAGCGAACTAGGTCGCCTGCAGCGGGCGATGCGGTCAAGAACCGCTCCCACCAACGCTTTCCGCCTGGTTTGCATCTGCCGCGGTTTGCGTCTGTCCTGGTTCTCCTGCGAGGTCGTCGACGACCCTATAGTCCTCCAGCCAGCCACAGCGCCAGTGGTACCAGCATGGCTGTGAGCATGCCGTTGAGTCCCATGCCCAACCCGGCGAAGGCGCCGGCTTCCTCGCTGACCTGAAACGCCCGCGCCGTGCCGATACCGTGCGCGGCCACCCCGGTGGCAAATCCGCGCACCGCATGGTCGGCCACGCGCATGGCGTCAAGCACGTATTTGGCAAGCACCGCACCGATGATGCCGGTCGAGACTACCAGCACCGCTGTGAGCGACGGCAAGCCTCCGATCTTCTCGGAGATGCCCATGGCAATCGGCGTGGTGACCGATTTTGGCGCCAGCGACAGCAACGTGACCTTGCCGGCCCCCAGTGCCCACGCCACCATCACTGCGCCAGCGGTGGCGGTGACCGAGCCTGCCAGCAGCGCCACCAGTAGCGAGCGCCATTCAGTTTTCAGGCGCGCCAGCTGTGCGTAAAGCGGAATGGCCAACGCCACCGTGGCTGGACCCAGCAGGAAGTGAATGAATTGCGCGCCGGAAAAGTAGGTCTGGTACGACGTGCCGGTCAGGATCAGCAGCCCGACCAGCAAGCCCACGGAAACCGCCACAGGGTTGAGCAGGGGGTGAAAACGCGCCCGGGCATACAGCCAGTACGCCGCCTGGTACGCAAGCAGGGTTGCCGTCAGGCCGAGCAACGGTGTGGCGGACAGGTACACCCAGATGTCGTTGAGCCGGGCGTTCACACCGTCCTCCGCCTCATCCAGGCGAACACCAGTGCTGTGACTGCGATCGTGGCGGCAGTGCTCAGGACCAGCGCGAGCAAGATGGGCAGGGCTTCACCACGAATCCGGCCGAAGTGCACCATCACGCCCACGCCCGCTGGCACGAACAGCAGGGAAAAATGGGTCAGGAGGCCATTTGCCGTGTCGCGCAGGCTTTCACTGGCCTGGCCGCGGATCACCAGGGTGGTGAACAGCATCACCATGCCGATCACCGGCCCCGGCACGGGCAAACCAAGTGCATGCGCCATGACCTCGCCGACGGTCTGGTAGACCAGCAGGAGCGTCAGGGCGGGGAGCATGGTGTCAGGCAGATGGCAAGGTTCTCCTCGAAAAAAACAAAAGGCCGCTGGGTGGGGCGGCCTTTTTTCTGGGTCGTGCCCGTGCGCAGCTTATTTGGCGGACAGGACCTGTTGCAATTCGCCTGTTTGGAACATCTCGTTCATGATGTCCGACCCGCCAACGAACTCGCCATTGACGTAAAGCTGCGGAATGGTTGGCCAGTTGGCGTACTCCTTGATGCCCTGGCGGATTTCCGGATCTTCGAGCACGTTCACGGTGGTAACTTCCGAGACGCCGCTCATCTTCAGCAACTGGATGGCCTTGGCGGAAAAGCCGCATTGCGGGAAGGTGGGTGTGCCCTTCATGAACAACACGACGGGGTTGGAGGTGACGGTCTGGCGAATGCGTTCCTGAGTATCCATGTGGGTGCCTTTCTGGAATGTGCTTAAGACTTGAGGGATTTCGACCGCACCATGCGCGAGAACAGGAAATTCTCGGCCGTGTAGTCGGCATCACTGACAAAATTGAGTTTGTAGTCGCCGAATTCAATCACTTCATTGCTTTTGAGCAGATGCCGCTTGACCGGCTTGCCAGCGATGCTGGTGCCATTGGTGCTGCCCAGGTCTTCGAGGATGAAGTCGTTGCCGACCTGGATGATCGCGGCATGCTCGCCGGAAAGGAAGCCGTCTTCGATCTGTACATCATTGGTCGCCTTGCGTCCAATGGTGGTGCGTTCCTTTGCCAGGGTGTATTCCTTCAACACCACGCCATCTACGCTCAGGACAAGCCGTGCCATATCAACCCCTGTGAAATGCCAGTGCAATGAATGCAACGATTGTGGAATGGTACTTGAATTTTTCGCTTGGATCAGCGCCTGCTGCCGTAACCGGCCGTGGCGGCCGGCTAGAGGGTATCGCTGCCGACACGAAACGCCTGGGCCAAACCGGCCGGGCCGGATTCGCCCTTGGCGTCAAGGGTGCGTACGCGCCAATAGACCACGCGGCGCGGTGAGCTGGCAATCTCCATCTGGTGCCGCGTGCCGTTGACGCGCACTTCTGCCAGGTCCACCGAAAAGCCGGCGTCTGCCGCGGTTTGCAGGATGTAGCCGCTCGCGCCCGGCACTTCGTCCCAGCGAAATGTCAGCGCCATGCGCGCCAGTGTCGGCTGCCTCAAAACGCCCTGTGGTGCCGGGTCCGGGATGCCCGGCGGACGCGGATTGGCCTTGACGCGAAAGCGATGATCCGCATTCCAGCCTTCCAATCCTTGCGCATCAATGGCGCGCGCACGAAAAAAATACTCGCCGTCGGCCAGGGCGGCGGTCCGCAGCAGGGGCTCCGGACTGACTGCCTGATGGATGATCCGTTCAAAGCGCCCATCCTCTGCCACGATGGCGCGATACTGCCGCGCCCCCGGAACTCCTCCGAACGTCAGTTCGGCGTCGGTCGCTTCAACCAACGTCGCCACGCGCGCAACATCTGGCGCCCTGAGCAGCGCCGTTGGTGGGAGCGGCGGCTTGCCCTGGGCGGTAATGGTGCCGAAACCCTGGTTTACATCCACTGCGGTATTGCCTGCGGTTGTGGCCCCCGAAGCGGCCACCTTGCCTTCGAGCACTTCTGTGGTTGCGCTCGATTCCAGTGCTGCCGCCCGAAAGCTGGTACCGCGCACGGCGAGCGCCGCTGTGGGGGTCGTGATCTCGTAGCGTGAGGCGCGATTGGCAGCAGGGACAACGTCGGTTTCGATGCGGCCACTGGTCAGTTTCAGGCGAATCGAGCGGCTGCCCGTGTAGGCGTTCGTCCGGGAGTCGTCAATCTTGAGACGTGATCCCGGCTGAATCCGGATCTCCGAGCCGTCGGCCAGTTTCAGAGTGGTCTGGCCGTCGTTAGCCGTCACTACCTCGGCTTGCGAGGGTACCCTGGTGCCGACGGCGACGCTGCGGCCATCCACCGTAACCTGGCCTTTGGTCGCGGTGATGGTTGCATCAGCTGCTGCCATCTTCAGGTACGGCAGGGGAAAGCGCAGCACCTGCCCCGGGGCCAGAACGTCACTGTCCGAGAGCTGGTTGTAGCGCGCAATCTCGGGGTAGCGGCGCGGCTCTTCCATCAGCCTGCGGGCAAGGCGTTCAAGCGTATCGCCGGGGACCACCTGATGCAAATAGTCCGATGGCTTCGCCATGTCCGCCGCTGCTACCTGTTTTGGGGCACGCACTGGGACCTGCGCCCATGCCGCCTCTCCCCAACTGCCCACTGTGACCAACATCACCAGCGCGAACGGTGTTGCCCGAATCCGCCCGCCCTGCATCAGATACTTCATGTTTCCACTCCCAAGGCACGAAAACAGGCAAGCACGGCGGAAGCGTCACGCGGGCGCAGCTGCGGCGACTTGGCCATCATGAAATCGATCAAGTCCTGCCAGCGGGCGAGGTCATCGGGCAGCTTCGGCGTCGGGCTGTTGATGTGCTGAAAGATCACGTTCTGCGGATCGTTCGCCACGTACGGCTTGCGTCCGGTCAGCATCTGAAACAGGATCACACCCAGGCTGTAGACGTCTGCGGCAGGGCCCACCTTTTCGCCCAGCGCCTGCTCCGGCGCCACATAGGAGGGCGTGCCAAACACATCTCCGTGCATGGTCATGCTGGAGGACTGGTTGAGATCCTTGGCAATGCCAAAATCGGTCAGTGCGAGGGTGTTGTCCTTGCGGATCATCACATTGTCCGGTTTGAGGTCGCGATGGACGATGCCGGCGCGATGCGCTGCCTCCAGTCCCTTCGCGATCTGGCAGGCGTACTCGAAACTCTGGGTCTCCGTCAGCGCCGCCCCTGACGAAAGCACGTCGGCCAGGCTGCCCTGCTGGAAATACTCCATCGCAATATACAAATGGTCCTCGTTGAATCCCTGGGCGTGGATCCTGACGATGTGGGGATGCTTCAATCGCTCCAGCAGCGCGTGCTCCTGCATGAAGCGGTTGATGATTTCCTGATCTGCATTGCGATTGAGCGGAATCATCTTCAGCACGACCCTGATGCCCGTTGACAGCTGGTCTGCCAGATAGATTGAGGACATGCCTCCCTCGGCAATCTTGCGCACCAGCTTGTAATCAGTAATGCGCATGGTGGCCGAGTCGTCCGGTGCCTCCTGAGCCGTTGGTGCTGGCGCCGGCGTATGGGCCTGGGGCACCAAATGGGTAAAGCGTGCGAAGCGCGCGGCGACGGCGTCAACCAGTTCTTCCCGCTCAAGCGGTTTGGTGAGGAAATCATCCGCCCCCAGCTTCATCGCGCGGCGGAACACGCTGTGGTCGGCATGCGCCGTCATCAGGATGATCGGGATCCTGGCGGTCTGGTCCTGCGCCCGCAGGGCGGACAGCAACCCAAAACCGTCCAGGCCGGGCATATGGATATCGGCGATGACCAGGTCGGGCGGCGCTTCGCCGATCACGCGCAGCGCATCGAGGCTGCCGGGAGACTGGATGACGTGGTAACCCGCACGGGTCAGGTAAGCGACCACCAGCTGGCGCGTTGTTTCGTCATCGTCGATGACCAGAACGGCTTTCTTGCTCATGACAAAACAGGGCTGGGATCAATCCGGCGAAACATCAAGTCTAACCTTCTTCGGTTGGGTAGCCACACGGGGTAGTTCAAGCGACGGCCCAGGTGGCGCAGGTGACGCGCTCGTGGCCGGCGTCGTCCCGGTGGGTCTGAATCTCGCGATAGCCCTGCGCGGCCATCAGGGCGCGGACCGGCGGCCCCTGATCGAATCCGTGCTCGATGATCAGCCCGCCCCCGGGATTGAGGTGGGCCGGCGCCTGACCGACAATCGTCCGGATCGCGTCAAGCCCCGATGCGCCGCTTGCAAGCGCATGGCGTGGCTCATAACGCAGGTCGCCTTGGGAAAGATGCGCATCCCCACTGGCAATGTAGGGCGGATTGCTGGCAATCCAGTCAAAGCGTGCTGACCCGACGGCATCGAACCAGTTGCCGGCCACGAAGGAAATGCGCTCCGCGACCTGGGCGGCGGCAGCGTTTTGCCGAGCCAGTGCCAGTGCATCCGCAGAAATGTCGGTGGCCATGATGCGTGCTGCGGGGCAATGCGCAGCGATGGTGATCGCGATGGCGCCGCTGCCGCACCCGAGGTCCAGCACGTTGATGCCATGTGCTTTGGCTGAGGAAGAGGGGGCCAAGAGCCGCTCCAGGAGCCGCTCACAGAGGAGTTCGGTTTCCGGGCGCGGAATCAGGACAGCCGGCGAGACTGCAAAGCGCTGGCCGTAGAACTCCCGTTCCCCCAGGATGTAGGCGATCGGCTGGCCGTTCAGGCGGGCGCCGTATGCGGCATCGAGAGCCGCCGCGTGCTCACTGTCAAGGGGATCGCGCAGGCGCGTCACCACCGCCGCAGCGTCAAGCCGCAGCGCGTGCTGGGCCAGCATGCGGGCCTCGATCCAGGGCAGGCCGCTGGCACGCATGGATTCTTCCAGCGTCATGCCGGCGTGTCGGAAAGTGCGGCCAGCTGTCCGGCCTGGTGTTCGGCGGCCAGCGCGTTGGTCAGTTCGTCCAGATCGCCATCCATGATGGCGCCGATCTTGTACAGGGTGAGATTGATGCGATGGTCGGTGACGCGCCCCTGCGGAAAGTTGTAGGTGCGAATGCGTTCGGAACGGTCTCCGGAGCCGATCAGGTCCTTGCGGGTCGCCGCTTCCTTGGCTTGCGCCTCGCGGGTTTCCTTGTCCTTGATGCGCGCCGCCAGTACCGCAAAGGCGCGGTCCTTGTTCTGGTGCTGCGAGCGGCCGTCCTGGCATTCGGCCACGATGCCGGTCGGCAGGTGGGTGATGCGCACCGCCGATTCAGTCTTGTTGACGTGCTGGCCGCCGGCGCCGGAGGCGCGAAACACGTCGATGCGGATGTCTTCAGGACGGATGACCACGTCGGTGGCGGCATCGGCCTCCGGCATGATGGCCACCGTGCAAGCGGAGGTGTGAATGCGGCCCTGCGCCTCGGTTTCCGGTACCCGCTGTACGCGGTGCCCGCCGGATTCAAACTTCAGGCGCGAGTAGGCTCCTGCGCCGATGATGCGCATGATCACTTCCTTGTAGCCGCCCAGGTCGGAAGGACTTTCGGACGTCAGTTCCACCTGCCAGCGATTGCGCTCGGCAAACCGGCTGTACATGCGAAACAGGTCGCCGGCGAACAGCGCTGATTCGTCACCGCCAGTACCGGCACGTATCTCCAGGAAGATGTTCTTGTCATCGTTGGGGTCCTTCGGCAGCAGGGCGCGCTCCAGTTCCTTCTCCAGTCGCTCCAGATCGGCACGCGCGGCACCAATTTCTTCCTCCGCCAGCGACTTCATGTCGGGGTCGCCGAGCATCTGGGTCGCACTGGCGGCGTCGGCCTCGCGGGCGGTGAAGCGGCCATACAACTCCACCACGGGAGTCAGCTCGGCATGCTCGCGCGTAAGCTTGCGGTAGGAATCGAGATTCGCGGTGGCCGCCGGATCGGAGAGCAGGGCGTCAATTTCCGCCAAGCGCCGCGTCAACTGCGTCAGCTTGGCCGACAGGGAAGGTTTCATTCGTTATAGTTTGTAGAGAGCCTGGATCCACTGCGCGGTGCGGGCGTGCTCGTCCGCGGTTGTGCGGGAGAGGGCGGCAGTGGGGGGGTGCATCAATTTGTTGGTGAGGGAACGGCTGAAGGCTTCCAGCACCTGCTCAGGCGCGAGCTTGCCTTGTTCGAGTGCCTTCAGGGCGCGCTGCAACTCCTCTGCGCGAGTTTCGTCGGCTTGCTCGCGCAGGCGTTTGACCAGGGGTGCCGACTCGCGCACGCTCAGCCAATGCATGAAGCCTTGCACCCGTGTCTCGATGATGTTCTCGGCCTGCGTCACCGCGCCGCGGCGGGCTTCCATGCCTTCCTGCACCACATCACCGAGGTCATCCACCGTGTACAGATAGATGTCGGCGAGCTGTCCGGCTTCCGGCTCGATGTCGCGCGGTACCGCCAGATCCACCATGAACATGGGTTTGCGCCGCCTTTTCTTGAGCGCGGATTCGATCAGCCCCAGGCCGAGGATAGGCAGCGAACTCGCGGTACAGGAGACGACGACGTCGAAGCGGTGCAGCTCCTGCGGCAGGTCGGACAGGCGAATCGCGCGCCCAAGCAAACGGGAGGCCAGCCCTTCGGCACGTTCAGCCGTGCGGTTGGCCACGGTGATCGAAAGCGGACTCTGTGCCGCAAAGTGCGTCGCTGTCAGTTCGATCATCTCGCCCGCCCCGATGAACAGCACGTGCGTTTCATTCAGGGAGGGGAAGATACGCGCCGCGAGGCGCACGGCCGCTGCGGCCATCGACACCGACTGCGCGCCGATCGCCGTGGAACTGCGTACCTCCTTGGCCACCGCGAAGGAACGCTGAAACAGCTGATGCAGGTACGTGCCCATCGCGCCGGCGGACTCGGCATTTTTGGCTGCATCCTTCATCTGGCCGAGGATCTGCGGTTCCCCGAGCACCATCGAATCAAGGCCGGAAGCGACCCGAAAAGCGTGGCGCACAGCCGAATCCTGCGTATGTGTATAGAGATGCGGGGTCAGCGTGGAGCCGTCCACCTGATGGTAGCGTGCCAGCCACTGCGCAGCGCCGTGCAGCGTCGCCTCCGAATCGGTGGCGCAATAAATCTCGGTGCGATTGCAGGTCGAGAGAATGGCTGCTTCGCGCGCCAGCTTTTGGTCCAGCAACTCGCGCAAAGCCGCCTGCAGGCGCTCGACCTGAAATACCACCTGCTCACGCAGTTGCAGCGGGGCCGTGTGGTGGTTAAGGCCGAGTGTGGCGACGTGCATGGTCAACGCTTGCCTGGAGAGGGTGGTGCTACCGGGGTTGTCGACAAGGTAACAGGCTTGACAGGCACAGTCCCGTTCAATCTTGCCAGCAAGGCTTCAATTCGGCTGCGCGCCGCATTGGCTTCAGGCGTCTTAGTGGCATCGATGCGAGCCAGACTCGCCTGTGCATTGCCGATGGCCAGGTCACGTTGCCCGCTGACCGCGTAAGCTTCCACCACTTCCGCCGCCGCCAAGAAGTCATTTGGATCCGCAGCCACGATTTCCTGCCAGACGTTGCCAGCCTGGACCGCGTCGCCCATCCCCTTGAAGTATCGGGCCAATTCGACCCGAAGCGTCTTGATGGCGGCCGAGCCGGGCGGTTGTGCCGCAATGCCTTTGCGCAAGGCGGCGATGGCGATGGCGTGGTCGCCAAAGGCCCGTGTGAAGCGCAGTCGATCAAGGTACACGGAGGCATTGCGCGGATCCAGCGCCTCCATCTGGTCAAACTTGGCATAGGCTGCGGTGCGATCGCCAAAATCGATATCCAGCTGTGCCCAGTTACGCAATATCCACGGATGCCCGGGGAACTGTTTGCGCGCTTCGGCAAACTCGGCGCGCGCGATGTCGGCGTTGCGCTGGCGCGCCTCCTTCCCGCCAGCGCCTTCGAGCGCTGCCAGCGAGAGGAACTGATGTACGTTCGCCGAAGAGAACATCATCCATGGGTCAAGCGGGGCGAGCTGCCGCCCGCGTGCAATGAACACTTTTGCTTCGTTCAACTGCTGGAGTACCTTGGCACCGATTGCAGGATTGTTTGCGGCCTGCGGAATCTCGCGCGAACTGCCGTCAATCAGGCGGCCAGCGTAGGTGCCGGAGAAGCGGCGCTCGGAAGGAACCAGTTCAGCCGCCGTTCGCGCAAAGGCATTCGCCGCGTCAATACGCTGGCGGCTATGCGCCCAAGTAGTGAGCTTGGCGTAGGTGTCTGCCCTGACGTCGAGCATGGCCAGGTGAAAGGTGAAGGTGCCTGCCGCCAACCCGGCAATCAGCAGCAATACGGGCAACAGGCGCGTACGCGATAAGGTGTGGCGCGATGGGTCGGCTACGTAAAGGTGGAGTCCAAATGCCAGTGCGATCAGAGCATAGCCGCCAAAGGCCCACAGCAAAAGTGCGTTGATACGCTCGCCGACCAGAGCATCTGACGCGCCGCGAATCGCCCCGCCGAATTGCGCGTAGGCGAGCATGAACAGCACCCAGGGTACAGAGAATGCCATCAGGAAGCGCGCCGACGCATCGATAAAGGAAGTCTGCAGGCGGTGGGCCTCGGCCGCGGCGAAGACGAGACCGCAGGCGACCAACGCCAGCAGCGGCACGATGATCAGGTTGAGCCGCTGTGGCGAGGGCGGCATGATTGACGGCCCTTGCAAGGGAGGGAA
>CAYUEG010000027.1:0-33916 GCA_964443245.1 uncultured Burkholderiales bacterium
GCGACGCGCGTCACCGTGCTGGTCAATGGCGCGCTGCTGACCGAGGGGGCGCCGCAGGAAATTGCCCGCGACGAGCGGGTGCGCGCCGTCTACCTGGGCCATGGCAAGGAGAAGCACGCGTGAGCGCGACCGAACTGTTGCGTGTGGAGGCGCTCAGTGCCGGCTACGGCCCGGCAGTCGTGCTGCACGACATTTCCCTGACGCTCAACGAAGGCGAGACCCTGGCCCTGCTGGGCCGCAACGGCGTGGGCAAATCCACCTTCATCAATACCCTGGCGGGCGCCACCACGTGGCATGGTGGCAGCATTATGGTCGGTGGGGCCGCACTGCACACGCTGCCTTCCCATGCCCGCGCCGCCGCCGGCATTGGCTGGGTGCCGCAGGAACGCAACATCTTCAAATCCCTCACGGTGCACGAGAACCTCACCGCCGTGGCGCGGCCCGGGCGCGGCAGTGCGCGACCGTGGACGCCCGAGCGGGTGTACGAGATGTTCCCGCGCCTGGCGGAACGGCGCAGCAATTTGGGGAACCAGCTTTCCGGCGGCGAGCAGCAGATGCTCGCAGTAGGGCGCGCGCTGGTGGTCAATCCGCGCCTGCTGCTGCTGGACGAACCGCTCGAAGGTCTGGCGCCGATCATTGTCGAGGAGCTGCTGGCCGCGATCGCGCGCATCACGCGCGATGAAGGCATGAGTGCCATCATCGTCGAGCAGCATCCGCAGCTGATCCTCGAAATCTCGCATCGCGCGGTGGTGCTCGAACAGGGCGCAGTGAGCCACAGCGGCAGCGCACAAGACCTGCTTGCCAATCCGGACCTGATCGAACGGCTGGTGGGCGTGGCGCGCGCCTGATTCCGCATTGCCGCTCACCGGCAGTCTGGCGATATCACGGAGAATGGCTCCAGGAGCCATTCTCAGGCCATGTTGCCGAACCGGTGCAATCTGCAACCGATTTGAGGCAGATCAAGGGCCGCGCCGCGCAGCGGGGCACACTGGCGGGGTGTTTCAAGTACCGGAGACTGACCATGCCAGATGCACGGCGCAACCAGCCGATTCCGGGCACGACCCTGTTTGATGGCGTGCAGGCCGCCAAGGGGTATGCCCTCAACAAGATGTGCTTTTCCTTCAACGATGCCGCCAGCCGGGCCGCATTCAAGGCCGACGAAGAGGCCTACTGCAGGCAGTACGGCCTCAACACCGAACAGCGTGAGGCGGTGCGCCGCCGCAACGTGCTGGACCTGTTGCGTGCCGGCGGCAACGTCTATTACCTGGCCAAGTTCGCCGGCATCTTCGGTCTGGACGTGCAGGACATCGGGGCTCAGCAGACCGGCTTGAGCAAGGACGAGTTCAAGGCGCGCCTGTTGGCCGCCAGCTGAATCAAGGAGAGATCGCCATGGCACGCATCGTTGGCGCCGTCACCACTTCCCATGTTCCGGCGATTGGCAAGGCGATCGCGCGCAACCTGCAGGAAGACCCCTACTGGAAACCATTCTTTGACGGCTTCAAGCCGGTGCATGCCTGGCTGGGCAAGGTCAAACCCGATGTGGTCGTGGTGCTGTACAACGACCACGGCCTCAACTTTTTCCTCGACAAGATGCCCACCTTTGCCATCGGGGCGGCTGCCGAGTACCGCAACGCCGACGAGGGCTGGGGCATTCCGACGCTGCCGCCGTTTCCCGGCGACACGCCGTTGTCGTGGCACCTGATCGAATCGCTGGTGGAGGAAGAGTTCGACATCACCACCTGCCAGGAGATGCTGGTCGACCACGCCTTTACCCTGCCCATGGCGCTGCTCTGGCCGGGCGCGGCGAGCTGGCCGGTGCGCACGGTGCCGGTGTGCATCAACACCGTCCAGTTTCCGCTGCCCACGGCGGCGCGCTGCTACCGGCTCGGCGAAGCGCTGGGGCGCGCAATCGCGTCGTGGGACGACGATGCCCGGGTGCTGATGGTCGGCACCGGCGGTCTCTCGCATCAGCTTGACGGCGAACGTGCCGGCTTCATCAACAAGCCGTTCGACCTCAAGTTCATGGACAGCCTGATTGATGACCCCAAGTGGGCCACCCAATACAGCATTCACGAGCTGGTGGAGCAGGCCGGCACGCAGGGGGTCGAACTGTTGATGTGGCTGGCGGCGCGCGGGGCGCTGGCCGGGGCTGCGCAGGGGGTGCGCAAGGTGCACGGCAACTATCACATTCCGATTTCGAACACTGCAGCAGGGCTGCTGGCACTCGAACCGGCCTGAACGCCCGGGGGGCCGGGGTAGCGGGGCTGGCCGGTCTGGCCGCTTGCTAGAGCAAGGTGAGCGGTGCGTGGGCGCCGTGCGGGAGCAGCGGGGGAGCCGCGCCGGTGCGGGAGGGTGCGTGCGGTGGCACAATGCCGCCTCTTCCATCGCAGCCCTTCTCCCATGATCCCCTCTCGTCCGCTTGGCCCGTTTCAGGTTTCCGCCGTCAGCTTGGGCTGCATGAACTTCGCCCACGCCTACGGGCCGCCGGCGGCCGAGGAACATGTCGCCACACTGCTGGCGCGTGCGCTGGAACTGGGCTACACCATGCTCGATACGGCGGCGCTGTATGGGTTCGGGTTGTCCGAGCAGATCATGGGCCGCGTGTTGAAAGGCCGGCGTTCCGAGTACGTGCTGGCGAGCAAATGCGGCATGGCCGGGGTGCGCTTTCCGGATGGCGTCAAGCGGGTGATTGACGGCCGGCCGGAGGCGATTCGCCGCGACTGCGAGAACAGCCTGTCCTACCTGCAAACCGACGTGATCGACCTCTACTACCTGCACCGGTGGGACAAGCAGGTGCCGATCGAGGAATCGGTCGGGGCGATGGCTGACCTCATCAAGGCCGGCAAGGTGCGGGCCCTGGGGTTGTCGGAAGTGTCGGCGGCGACGATCCGCCGCGCGCATGCCGTGCATCCGATCGTGGCCGTGCAGAGCGAATACTCGCTCTGGTCGCGCGAGGTCGAGCTGGGGGTACTGGATGCCTGCCGCGAGATCGGCGCAGCGTTCGTTGCCTTCAGCCCGACCGCACGGGCCTTTCTCACCGGTAACCTGCGCGATCTTTCCACCCTGGCGCCCAAGGACATTCGCCGCAACATGCCGCGCTTTGCGCCGGAGAACTATGCGGCCAACCTGCGCCTGCTCGATGGCTACCTTGAGATCGTGCGCGAAGCCGGCTGCACGCCGGCCCAGTTCGCCATTGCCTGGACCCTGCACAAGGGGGAACACGTGATTGCCCTGCCGGGCACGCGCGACCTTACGCATCTCGAAGATGATGCCGGCGCCGGGCGGGTGCAGCTTTCGGCGGCGGTGATGGCCCGGGCGGAGGCGCTGATCCACAACCGCACGGTGCAGGGGCCGCGCTACGATGCGCAGTCGCAGTCGGAGGTCGATACCGAGCAGTTCCCCTGACGGGCGGGGCGGCTAGAGAATCTTGGTGCCGACCCACCAGCTCACGGCGGCGATGAAGGCGGAACAGGGGATGGTGAGCACCCAGGCCCAGATGATGTTGCCGGCAACGCCCCAGCGCACGGCAGTGAGCTTGCGCGAGGCACCCACACCGACGATGGCGCCGGTAATCGTGTGAGTGGTGGATACCGGAACCCCCAGCCCCGTGGCGAGAAACAGGGTCAGGGCACCGCTGGTTTCGGCACAGAAGCCGCCGACCGGCTTTAACTTGGTGATCTTCTGTCCCATGGTCTTGACGATGCGCCAGCCGCCGAACATGGTGCCCAGACCAATGGTGACGTAGCAGGCCACCACGACCCAGCCTGGCAGATGGTCCTTGGTGGCCATCAGCCAGGACGGCACGCCATCGGGATGGCTGGCCCCGGCCGCGATCAGCAACATCCAGATGATGCCGGCCGTCTTCTGGGCGTCATTGCCGCCGTGTCCGAGGCTGAACAGCGCAGCCGATACCAGCTGCATCTTGCGAAACCACTTGTCGACCTTGCGGGCCGTGGCGCGAAAGAACAGCCAGGACACGGAAATCATGAGGATGGCGCCCATCAGGAAGCCGAGCATCGGCGAGAGCACGATAAACACCACTGTTTTGATCAGGCCGCTGGCCACCAGCGCGCCCGAGCCGACTTTTGCCAGTGCCGCCCCGGCCAGACCGCCAATCAGTGCGTGCGAGGAACTGGACGGAATGCCGTAGAACCAGGTGATGAAATTCCAGGCGATCGCACCCATCAGTGCGCCGAACACGACGTAGTGGTCGACGATCGAGGGATCGATGATGCCCTTGCCGATGGTCGCCGCCACCTTGAGCGGAAAGACGAAATAGGCAAAGAAATTGAAGAACGCCGCCCAGGCGACGGCGTGATGCGGCTTGAGCACGCCGGTTGAGACCACCGTGGCAATCGAATTGGCGGCATCGTGAAAGCCGTTCATGAAATCGAACGCCAGTGCGAGCAGGATCAGCAGCAGCAGGATTTCAAGCGTCATGATGGTCCGGAGTCGGCGGGATCGGTCGAGTCGCCTTACGCGTTCTCGACGATGATGCCTTCGAGAATGTTGGCCACATCCTCGCATTTGTCTGTCACCGTCTCCAGCAGCTCGTAGACTTCCTTCATCTTGATGATGTTGAGGACATTCGGTTCCTCGCGGAACAGCTTGGCCATGGCGGCACGCATCACATGGTCGGCATCGGATTCGAGCCGGTCGATCTCCTCGCACAGCACCATCACGTCGGCAGCATTCTCGCTGCGTGGCAGGAGCTTGACGGCGGCCTGCACCTTCTCGCCGCAGGCGACGCAGATTTCAGCCAGCTTCTGCGCTTCCGGTGTCACCGCCTTGATGTCATACAGGAAGATGGTATGGGCGACATCCTCGATCAGGTCGAGGATGTCATCCATGGTGGTGATCAGGGTGTGGATGGCATCGCGATCCAGCGGGGTGATGAAGGTCTTGTGCAGCAGTTCGACGGTCTGGTGCGTGATCTTGTCGGCCTTCTTCTCGATGGTCTCGATCGAGTAGGCGCGGCGCTCCAGGTCGTCAAAATTGGCCATCAGGGCGGCCAGTTCACGGCTGCCCTCCACAATGGTTTGGGCATGTTCGTTGAAGTAGTCGAAAAAGCGCCCTTCCTGGGGCATGAATCGGCCGAACATGGTCTCTTCCTCCGCTTGTGGTTTCGCTGCGACCGGAGACGCGGTAACGCAGCATGGCGCGGATTATAGGCGCCCTGTCATCATGCAGTCACAAATGCCGGAACGCTGGTCAGACGGAGCGCCTGCCCTGCCCGTAGCGCTCGGCCAGGCGCTCTGCTGCCTCTTGCAGCGATGGTGCAGCGGCCGCGTTGCAGGGCCCCTTGATCTGGCCGATCAGCCATGCCCACGCGCGGCGGCGCAGTTCGAGCGTGGCCCGCGCCCCGGTCTCGCGATCTTCGAGGGCAAAAATGCGTGCGCCGCCACGCGCGCAGTCGTCCGCATAGCTGGCGACACAGTGGCGCATTTCCATGCCTTCGCGGGCCAGCATCAGGGAATCGGTCAGCGGCACCACCTGCACCGTGCCGATGCGATGCGGCGTGGCGAGGCATTCCCAGGTTTTCAGATGTTCCGGCTGCCGCTGGATCATCAGCTGATGCCAGCGTTGCTGGTGCCGCATCAACGAAGACCAGGTGGCATTGGGAGGGACAACCGGTGCCGCGGCAGGTGCGCCCTGCTGGCCGGTGCAGAGGGTTGCATCGAGCCACCAGTCAATCAGGTAGGCGGCATCGTCGGCGACGTGGCGCAGCGGTTGCCCGTTGGCTTGACGGCGGGCCACGTCGCGGCCGATCAGGCGCAGCAGGCGCGCCAGGTCGGCATGGCGCAACGGGCGGTGCGGCCCGGGTTCCAGCATGACGGCAACGCGTTCCAGCGGGCCGCCGGCCCGCATCAGGGGCCGTAGCGGCGCCGGGAGAATGCCGATGCCGCTGGCAGCAAACAGCGATACCGCCAGGCGCTGATAGCGGCTGCACCCGCTGTCGCCGCCCGGCGCCAGCAGCGCCACCGTCGCACGGGACTGGCGTGCCAGCCATCGCCATCCATGCGCGCCCAAGGGCGCGCCTGTGGCTTGATCATTGGATAGCAAGGCGCGGCGTACCTGTCCCAATGCCCCGGAGGGCAGGTCGGGTCTGCCTTTGCGTGCGTGGTCGCGCACCTTGGCTGCCAGCAGCGGGGCGAGTTGCGGCGATTCGCTGGCTATCCGGATCACGTTCGCCGCGCCGGCGCGTGCGCAATCATTCAGATCCCGATAGCGGGCATGGGGCCCGAAAATCAGGAACGCAGCACGCACCAAAGGCCGATCCAGCACCTCGCGCAGCAGGCAGCGGCGCAGGTCGCGCGGAACGGCATCGCCGCGCTCCCAGGAGAACAGGTCCTGGCGCAGACGGCGCTCGCCATACAGGCGCTGCTCGCAAGGCAGCTCGCCCAGACCCAGCTCCGCGCAGGCGCGGGCCAGTGTGGCTTTGGCCGCTGCCAGGCGGGCGCGTTCGATCAGGGTGGCCACGTCGAGAATCTCGACCTCCTCGAAGCTGTCCGCTACGGCCCAATCCGATTGGGGCGCCGGCTGGAGATACACGGCGGCGCTGCCGTCTGCAGCACTGACGATGCGCAGACCGCCAGCCAATTCCAGCGCGGGCCGGTCCGCGTGCTGCACCCGCCGAAAGCCTGGCACGCGCGGGTAGGTGAGGGCCAGTACCAGGGCGGTCGCCGCTTCAACGGAAGGCCGGGCGCGCCCGGGTACGGGTCGTTTCGAAGGCGGGGTAGGGCGCATCACCATGGCAGGGCACTGTAGCGCAAACCTGTGCCAGCGGGGGGCGCGGGCAGTCAGGCGTTCGATGGTAGTCTTGCGTCTTGTGCGGGCGTTCGGCCGCGCTCTGGCCGGAACTTCCTTCATGTCGACAAGAATGGCTCCCACCAACGATTTGCGCGCGATCTGCAGTGCCGAATGAGGCTTTGCACATGAATCGACGCCCGCGCATCTTCTATGGCTGGATCGTGGTGGCATGCGTGCATGTGCTGCTGTTCACGATCTTCGGCGTCGCCTATTCGTTCTCGTCGTTCTTTGGTGCCCTGCAAAGCGAGTTTGCAGCCAGTCGTGCGGCCACGTCGTTTGCCTTTTCGCTGTCGATCTTTCTCTACTTTCTGGTCGGCGTACTGGCGGGAACGGTGGCCGACCGGACGCATGTGCGCTGGGTGACCGGCTTCGGCATCCTGGCACTGGCGACCGGAATCGCCCTGGCGGCGCAGGCGACGTCGCTCACCTGGTTCTACCTGGCCTATGGTCTGGGCGTCGGCATTGGTGTCGGCTGTGCTTACGTGCCCTCGATTGCGGCCGTTCAGCCGTGGTTTGTCCGGCGCCGGGGACTCGCAGCCGGGATCGCCTCGGCCGGCATCGGCCTGGGCACGCTGGTCGGGCCGCTGGCCGCAGCGGCGCTGATCGCGCGCATTGGCTGGCGCGACACGCTTGAGGTTCTGGCCGCCGCCACCTTGTTGCTCGGGCTGTGCGCACTGCTGCTGGAAAAATCACCGCGCGCGATGGGTCTGCACCCGGACAACGACGCAAGTTCCGAGGTGAATCTGGCGGTGTCGGGCATGAGTCTGGCCGAGGGTCTCGGCGCGCGTGAATTCCGACTGCTGTTCCTGTCGGGTCTGGCGATGTCGGCGGCGCAGTTCATGCCCTTCGTCCATCTGGCGCGCCATGCGATTGACCGCGGCTTTGCGCCGGCGACCGCGGCCAGCCTGCTCGGCCTGATCGGCATTGGCAGTTTCATCGGGCGCTTTTTTCTGACCGGCGTGGCAGATCGGGTGGGCAATCGCAACATGCTGGCTGCCAGTTACGCCGGCATGGGCGTCGCCTTTGCCTGGTGGTGGCTGAGCCTGGCACTGCCACCGAGCTTCGTGGCGTTGGCCCTGTTTGCATTCGTGTTCGGTTCCAGTTACGGTGCGATGGTCGGCGTGTTGCCGCCATTGTGCATGGCCTATTTCGGCGGCCGCGCGCTGGCCGGCATCATCGCCATGGTGTATTTCGCGGCCGGCATTGGCGGGCTGATTTCCCCGACCTTTGCCGGCTGGATGTTTGACCTCACCCAGTCTTACGCGGTGCCGGTGGTGGTGGGCATTGTTGCCAACGCCCTGGCGGTATGGATCGCCCTGCGGCTGCCGCGGGCCTGACACCGGCGGTTTTTCCCTCAAGGTGCCGGGTCGGCCGGTCGCACCGTCGGGTCGGGCGAGCGGCACGGCTATACTGCCGCCTCCACAACGGGGGGCCGACCCCCACACCAGGAGAATCGAGCATGTCGGGTTTGATCATTGAAGACATCACCGTCGGTAGCGGTGGCGAAGCGAAAGCAGGCACTCACATCAGCGTGCATTACACCGGATGGTTGGTCAACGACGGCGTGCAGGGAGCCAAGTTTGACTCCTCAAAGGATCGTGGTGAGCCGTTCAGCTTTCCGCTCGGTGCCGGCCACGTGATTCGCGGCTGGGACGAAGGCTTTGCCGGCATGAAGGTGGGCGGGGTGCGCAGACTGACGATTCCGCCGGAAATGGGTTATGGCGCGCGTGGCGCCGGCGGCGTGATTCCGCCCAACGCCACCTTGCTGTTCGAAGTCGAATTGCTCGGCGTCTGATCGGTCTCGACCGGCGCGGGGCCGCTTCAGCCAGGGCAGGAACAAAAAAGCCCGGTCCGATGAATCGGCCGGGCTCGGAAGTGCAGCAAGACGGCGCAAGCCGCCTTGCCTGAGGAGAGCATCGAAAGACTTACTTGCGCTTCGGGGCAGCTTTGGTGGCGGCCTTGACGTTCTCGGCAGCCTTGGCGGCGACGTTGTTCAGGTTGGCTTCAGCCATGTCGAAAGCCTGCTTGGCGATTTTGGAAGCGTTGTCGTAGGCCGAGGTCGCGGCAGCCACGGCCGATTTGACGGCAGCGACGGCGGTTTCAGAACCGGCAGGCGCATTCTTGAGCGATTTTTCCATCAGGGTGGCGAACTCCTTCTGCGCTGCGCTGGACTGCTCTTCCGCTGCCTGACGCAGTGCTGCCTGGGTTTCCGCCATGATGCCGTAAACGGTCTTGCCGTAGCTGATCGACTTTTCGACAGCCGGTTGGGCCATGGCGGCGTTGAAGGCCAGCAGCTCTTTCGGGTCCTTCACTTCGAGGGCGGTGCGGGCATTGCTCGCAGCGTCTTCAAACAGGGATTTGGCGGTGGCGACATTCAGGGCCACCAGCTTTTCGAAGCCGGCCATGCTGGTGGAGGCGACCGCGAACATGCTTTCAAAACCGGCTTTGCCGGCGGAGGCAAACTGCTCAGGAGTGCTGTACATGGTATTTCCCTCTGGTTGGTTAAGCTGTAAATGAATTTTTTCCGATGCCTTGCGGCTTGTCTCAGGATCTGATTGAAGCGGTGTGCGCCTGCTTCGAAATCGGCCATGGTGCATCGCAACAATTCCAATTATATGGACGATCAAACGGAAGTCAAGTGTTTTTTGGTGCAATGCAGCAAAATAGCCATGAAAAATTGGCAAGTATCTGTTTTTAATGAATTATATTCTTGTCATTGACCTGCTTCGCCTCCCGGAAAGGGGGCGCAGCGGATGTTCTGCACGATTGGTGCGGTGCGGCGGCCAGGTCTCGGCATGAAGGCATTTGCTACCGACCGCTTCACCTTGCCGCTGCCGCTCGGTCACCGCTTTCCGGTGTCCAAGTATCGGCTGTTGCGCGAGCGGGTGGGTGCAGAACTGGAGCGGGTGCACCTGATGGAGCCTGATCTGGCAACCGATGGGGTGCTGGCACTGGCGCATCACCCCCGTTATGTCCGCCATGTCGTCGAAGGCACGCTGGACCCGTCGATCCAGAAGGCGATCGGCTTTCCGTGGAGCGAGGGGATGGCGGAGCGCGCACGTCGTTCGGTCGGGGCGACCATCGGCGCCTGCCGGGCGGCGCTGGCCGAAGGCGTTGCCGCCAATCTGGCCGGGGGCACCCATCACGCGTTTGCCGATCGTGGCGAAGGGTTCTGCGTGTTCAACGACGCCGCGGTGGCGGCGCGACTGATGCAGGCCGAAGGACGCGTGCGTCAGGTCGCCATTGTCGATCTGGATGTGCACCAGGGCAATGGCACGGCGACGATCCTGGCACGTGATGACAGCATCTTTACGCTGTCCGTCCACGGCGAAAACAACTTTCCGTTCACCAAGGCGCACAGCGATCTGGACGTCGCCCTGCCCGATGGCACCGGCGATCATGCCTACCTTGATGCGCTGGACGGTGCACTATGCGAGCTTTTCGCGCGGGTACAGCCGGGCCTGGTGATTTATCTGGCGGGTGCTGATCCTTATGAAGGAGACCGATTGGGCCGCTTGAAACTGACCATGGACGGGCTGGCGGCACGCGATGCCCGTGTGTTCGATACCTGCGCTGCGCGTGGCGTGCCGGTGGCCGTGGCCATGGCGGGCGGTTACGGGCGCGAGATTGGCGATACGGTTGCCATCCACATGAAGACGCTCGCGCTTGCGCTCAGGCTGCACCAGCAGGTGGCTGCACAGCGCATGCGTCCTGCGGCAGTGGCGGATTGATCGCCGGGCAAGGGGATATCAATTGAACCGCAACACCTCCAGCGACCGCACTGCGCCATCCGCCCTGGCATCGAACGGCATGTTCCTGGCGCTGACGCCTGCGGTGTTTGTGATCCTCTGGGCGACCGGCTTCATCGGTGCCAAGTTCGGCATGCCGTACGCGCCGCCGCTCAAATTCCTGCTGTGGCGTTTTCTGGCGGTCATCGTACTGATGGGGGCGATTGCGCTGGCAACCCGCGCTGCATGGCCGCGCGGCGTGCAGTTCTGGCACGTGGCAGCGGCCGGGGTGCTGTTGCAGGCCGGCTATCTGGGCGGGGTCTTCGTGTCGATTGACCTGGGCATGTCGGCGGGCTTGTCGGCGCTGATCGTCAGCCTGCAACCGATCCTCACCGCAGTGGCG
The DNA here is from genome assembly GCA_964443245.1 of uncultured Burkholderiales bacterium. Lineage (GTDB taxonomy): Bacteria > Pseudomonadota > Gammaproteobacteria > Burkholderiales > JAEUOS01 > CANJDH01. The sequence goes on from CAYUEG010000027.1 coordinate 10,942, forward strand.
GGGCCCCTCTTTGGCGAACGTGTCACCCGCCGCCAGTGGCTGGGCTTCCTGCTCGGGTTGGGCGGCGTGGCTCTGGTGGTATCGCACAAGCTGGTGCCGGCTGCGGGCATGGCCGCGCTGAGCGGTGCTGCGGTTGCCTGTTCGGTACTGGCGCTGCTCTCGATCACGGCAGGCACGCTTTATCAGAAGCGCTACTGCGGCGCGCAGGACCTGCGTACCCAGTCTGTCGTGCAGTTCATCGCCGCCGGACTGGTTCTGTTGCCGCTCAGCCTCTGGTTCGAAACCCGCCCGGTTGTCTGGAACGCGTCTTTCGTGTTTGCCGTCGCATGGCTGGTGATCGTCCTGTCGCTCGGTGCCATCTCGTTGCTGTTTCTGTTGATTCGCCGTGGCGCGGCGACGCAGGTATCCAGTCTGATGTACCTGGTTCCGCCGGTCACCGCAGTCATCGCCTGGATCATGTTCGATGAAGTCCTGCAGCCGCAGGCCATTGCCGGCATGGTGGTTGCGGTAGCGGGGGTGGCACTCGTGATGCGTCGTGTGCCGTGATCACTTGCCTGCGATGGTGTGCGGGCTGGTTGGCTGCTTCCGGGGCACCTGCGGCACTGCAGCCGTTTTCAGTCTGTCAGTAGAATGGGGCCTGGATCAACCTTCTGTCTGGCACCGTGCCGCTGCGCAGGTCTGGCGGATGCCGTGCGTCTGCGAACGCATACGCATTGCTGCAGTCAAGTCATGTCTCCCCGATTTTTTCCACCCACTCTGACCGGAACCGTTCTCCATGAATCCCACCCAAGCCGTTGACAATGCCATCATGAGCCGCCGTTCGGTGCGCGGCTTCCTTCCCACGGCGGTGCCTCAGGCCACGATTGAGGAGATTCTCGCGGTGGCCAGCCGGGCCCCCTCCGGTACCAACATTCAGGAATGGAAGGTCTACGTGCTGACCGGCGCTGCCAGGGAATCCCTGTCCAAAGCGGTGCTGGCGGCGCATGATGAAGAGTTCGAGCGCAAGAAGCGCAAGGAACCGCCCCAGCATGTTGAGGAGTATCAGTACTACCCGGTACAGTGGTTCGAGCCCTATATCGGGCGCCGGCGCAAGCTCGGCTGGGAACTGTACGGGCTGCTCGGTATCGGCAAGACCGATTACGACAAGATGCACGCCCAGCATGGTCGCAACTACACGTTCTTCGGTGCGCCGGTCGGCATGATCTTCACCATCGACCGCCGCCTGGGCGCCGGCTGCTACATCGATTACGGCATGTTCCTGCAGAACATCATGGTAGCCGCGCGGGCGCGCGGGCTCGACACCTGCCCGCAGCAGGCGTTTGCCGCCTATCACAAGGTGATCGGTGCCGAACTGGGCCTGCCCGAAAACGAGCAGGTGCTATGTGGCATGTCCCTCGGGTATGAAGACCGGGAGGCGGTGGCCAACCGGCTCACCACCGAGCGTGCCCCGGTCTCGGAGTTCGCCGTCTTTCGGGACTGAGCCGCCGCGGCTAGGCCGCCATCATTTTCGAGTTGCTTCCGGCTTGCGCCGACATCTGCTTCATGCGTGCCTGCTTGAGCATGTCGGCAACCTGGGAGTGCCCCAGGCGCAGGGCCAGGTCGACCGCTGAATCGCCCTCATCATTGACCACGGTCGAATCGGCACCATTGCGCAGGAACAGCTCCACCAGCCCGGCGTGGCCCTTGGCGGCGGCGTACATCAGGCACGAGTAGCCACCCGGGCCGCGCACATTCGGATCCAGGTTCATGTTGAGCAGCTTCTGTGCGTACACCAGATTGCCTTTTTCGATGGCATAAAACAGGGCCTTCTGCGCTTCCTTGCTGTTGTCGCGCTCCAGCCCGGAGGGCAGCAGCTTGACCACATGGTTGATCAGCGATACGCCCACCATCAGGGCCAGCGTCAGAATCAGGGGCACCTTGGAGATGCCCAGCGCCTGGGCATACTGCCCGGGCAGATTGGCACCGATCACCAGCAACACGATGATCAGGAAAAATGTAAAGCGCATGTAGAGCAGCAGCGCCACGAACACCACTGCACCCAGCGTGATCAGGAGATACTCGACCTTGATGCCCAGGTTGTCGGTCAGGCTTGGGGGCAGATTGGCGAGGAGGGCGATTGCACCCACCATCGCCACCAATACCCATTCCTTGGCACTGATCTTCAGATTCATGTTGTTGTTCCCCTTGAAACGGCTCGCACCTGAACCGGGCCGCTATCGGATGTTGTTGGCGGATCATGCGGATTGTGCCGGATTTTGCGCTACCGGGTGCAGCTTGACAAGCGCTGGGCGGATCGGTGGCTGCGGTTCGGGACCCATGTGAGCGCGTCGAGCACGGTATGCCCAGCCTTGTTCGTTGCAGGCGCTTCGATCCTGCAAGACTCTTCATAAATTATTCAGGAAACATCCGTAAGCCTTTCATTCTTGTAATTTTTTTCATTTTGATTACAATGAGAAAGCAACGATCGTACAAAACACTGATCGTACGAAAGGTTCGTGCAAGAGGCTCGCGCAAGGAGCGATCGTGCAACTGTCAGGGAGGCTCTGCCCGGTCGATCAGGTGAGCAGGGCATTTGTCGGTGGTCGGCCTGGTGCGGTGAATGTGGGGCTGCGCACCAGTGTGACGTGAGAGAACAATCAAAACAATCTGGTTCTGCATGAAACTGACCTCAACTTCGCGCCTCGTGCTGCGCACGGCGACGCTCCTCCTGGGGGGTGTGCTGGCTGCAGGGCTGGCTGGCATCGCGGGTGCCACCGCCTCGGGTGGCGAACGGGCGTCGGCCAAAAAATCGTCTGCCGCGAAGAAAAAGGCTGCGGCACCACGCAAGGCTGCTCCGCCGGCGCAACTGCGGGTACGTCAGGCGCCGCGCGCCGCCCAGCCCAGCCGCTTTGAGGGCGAGTACCGCGCCCGCGCCATGAAGGTGGGGGCACTGGGTGACAACCTCGGCTTGAAGTCGAACGTGGCCATGGTGATTGACCAGACTACCGGCGAGCTGGTGTTCTCCAAGAATGCCGATGATGTGCATCCCATTGCCTCGATTACCAAGCTCATGACGGCGCTGGTCATCCTGGATGCCCAGTTGCCGCTGGCAGAGCGTGTGGACATTACGGCCGAGGATATCGATACCGAGCGTGGCAGCCGTTCACGCCTGAAGATTGGCGCCGAGTTTTCGCGCGATGACTTGCTCCACCTGGCGCTGATGGCGTCGGAAAACCGTGCTGCCCATGCGCTCGGTCGCAGCTATCCGGGAGGCATGGCGGCATTTGTCGAGGCGATGAACGCCAAGGCGCTGGCGCTGGGCATGGTGCGCACCCGCTTCGTCGATCCTACCGGGCTCTCCAGCGCCAACGTATCGACCGCCTCCGACCTGGTCAAGCTGGTCCATGAAACCCATCGCCAGCCACTGATCCGGCAGTACTCGACCAGCCCGAATCACCAGGTCACCATCGCCGGCCGTCCCGCCAGGTTCAACAACACCAACCGGCTGGTATCGAGCGAGACCTGGGATATCGGGCTCTCCAAAACCGGGTTCATCAACGAGGCTGGCCGCTGCCTGGTGATGCAGGCCAAGATCCAGGGCCGGCCCCTGGTGATCGTCCTGCTCGATTCCTGGGGCAAGCTTTCGCGCATCGGCGATGCCAACCGCATCAAGAAATGGCTCACCTCGTCGGTGGCGTCCGGCGCCCGACCGGGCTAGCGTCAGGCAGTAGCCGATGCGCCGTGGCTGGCTACTGCGCGGCGTTGCGGATGAGCTGATGGAAGAAGCGCACCATCTCGATGTAGTTGGTCACCGCAATGCGTTCATTGATGCCGTGAAAGCGTGCCGTATCGGCAGGGCCCACGCGCACCGGTGAAAACAGGTAGACGTTGTCGGCCAGTGCATCGAAGTAGCCGGCATCGGCGCGTGCGGTAAACAGCCCCGGACTGACGACGGTGCCGGGAAACACCTCGCGCACGGTGCGCTCGATCAGCTGATAGCCCCGCGCCTGACTGCTGGAAATGCGCGATGGCTCAAATACGGTATCCGGCTTCCTGACCTCGATGCGCGCATCTGCCAGCTTGGCGCGCGTCGCCTCGATCACGCTGTCGCTGGTCTGCCCGGGCAGGATGCGAAAGTTCGCCTTGGCGTGCGCTTCGGCCGGGATCACGTTTTCCTTGATCCCGCCCTGGAAGATGGTGAGTGCGGTGGTGGTATGCAGTTGGGCGCGTGTGGCGTCGCTCTGCGCCAGCTTGTTCAGTACCAGCGGACCGAACAGCCACAGGTTGCTCATGAACAGGCGGTTGGGGAAGGTCATTTCCGGCGCCAGCCGCTCGAACATTTCCGCCGGCACGCCGGTCAGGGCGGGTTTGAAGGGCTGCCGCTCGATCCGCGCCAGGCCCTCTGCCAGGACGCCAATCACACTCTCCCTGGGCGGCATCGACGAATGGCCCCCCTTGGCAAAGCGCACCGAGAGGTCGGCAGTCATGTAGCCCTTCTGCGCAATGCCGATCAGGCCGACCGGTGCGGCGATGCCCGGCACGATGCCTTGCGTGATCACCAGACCCTCGTCGAGCACAAACTCGAAGCGCGTGCCGCGTTGCCGGAACAGCTTTGCGGCACCGCCGGCACCGCGCACGCCGTTGACCTCCTCGTCGGCGCCCAGCAGCAGGTAAATGGTCTGCCGGGGACGAAAACCGGAACGCAGCAGCATTTCGATGGCTTCGAACTGGCTCATCAGGTTGCTCTTGTTGTCCCACACGCCGCGCCCCCACACGAAGCCGCCGGCGAGGGCGCCCGAGAAGCCAGGCTGCTCCCAGGCCGAAGCGGTCCGGGCATCCACCGGCACCACATCCATGTGCGCCATCAGGAGAATCGGTTTGGCGGCGGCATCCTGTCCCTCCCAGCGGTAGAGCAGGGTGTAGTCGTTGATCGTCTCGCGCTTCAGATGCTGGTGGACCAGCGGAAAGCCGGTTTCCAGATGGCGATGGAACTTCAGGAATTCGGCCGCGTTGGCCTCGGCATCGAGCATGTCGGACAAGGTGCGGATGCGGACCGCCTCTTGCAGGCGGGTAACTGCACCGGCTTCGTCCACTGGCAACGGCGCGACCGCCGAGACGGCGACCTGGCGCGAGGATTGCGTTGCGGTGTTGACACCGAGCGCAGCGGCCACCAGCAGCAGGGCGCCGAGCAGGGCCAGCATCCATTTGCGCAGCATGACAGGCATTCCCATCCGGCCGATGGCTAGAGCGGGCCGCGCTGGTTGCCCAGTGCGCGCGAAATGCGGGCGGCGGCATCGCGCACCAGGGGCGTCCATTGCTCCGGCTTCTGCCGGTCTGCCGGTGCCGAGACGGACAGTCCGGCGACGATGTTGCCGGTGTCATCGCGTACCCCGGCGGCGATGCAGCGCACGCCCACTTCCGCCTCTTCCTGGTCCAGTGCGATGCCGTTCTTTCTGACCTCGGCCAGTTCGCGCATCAGCGCCGGCAGGGAGTGCAGGCTGCGCACGGTATGAGCCGCCAGTTTGGTGCGCTCGGCATAGGCCTTGACCAGGTCCGCCTCGTCCTGCGCCAGGAACAGCTTGCCCGCAGCGGTGATGTGCAATGGCGCGCGTGCGCCCACCATCTGCACCACCCGCATCATCGAGCGGTTCTCGGCGGTGCGCTCGACATACATGATTTCGTCACCCTGGCGCACGGAAAGATTCACCGTCTCGCCGGTGGCATGTGCCAGTTCGCGCATGGTCGGCAGCGCCACTTCACGCACGCTGATGCGTCCGCGCACGGCATTGCCGAGTTCGAGAAAGCGCATGCCGAGCCGATAGATGCCGGGTTCGACACGGTCGGCAAAGCCGATGGCGACCATGACGCTGAGGATGCGATGGGCGGTGGACGAATGCAGGCCCGTGGCCAGTGCCAATGCCTTCAGGCTGGCCGGTTCACGCGAGGCCAGCAATGCGTCGATCAATTGATCCATGCGGTCAATGACCTGGATCGCGGTCTTCCGGGTGGGTGCCATGGGTTCGAGATTATTTCACGATATGAAATTGCCGCATAGGTCCGCCCGCCGACAGTGGGCTCCGATTGACCCTGATCAAACTGTCCTCCTCGGGGACTGCCATGCTTGATCCATACCCTTCACTGCAACCTTTCACAAAGGAAACCCCATGGCCTACAAGACCATTGCCGTCTGGCTCGATGCCAGGCGCACCGCCCCAACCGACGTGGCGATGGCCCTTGCCCTCGAGCAAGGTGCCCACCTGACGGCACTCAACTATCTGGACATCACGCGGCTGCCCCCCTTCATCCGTGCCCATCTCGGCGAGGACGTGGCGCGTGCACAGCTGGCCCAGGCCGAATCGGCGGCATCAGCCCGCGCCGCAGCCTTCGAGGCGGCGGCAAAGAAGGCCGGCTTGACCAGCTACGAAGTGCGGCGCGTGGCGGACGATCCGGTGGGGAGTCTGGCATTGAGTGCGCGCTACGCCGATCTGGTGGTGATGGGGCAGGTCGACCCGCAGGTGGCCGATACGCCGGCCGAGAGCGACTTTCCAGATCACGCCATTCTGGCGAGCGGCCGGCCGACGCTCCTGGTTCCGTATGTCGGCAGCTACCCCAGCGTCGGCAAGCACGTTGTGGTGGCGTGGAACGCCAGCCGGGAATCCACCCGCGCTGTCACCGATGCACTGCCGCTGTTGCAGCGCGCTTCCCGGGTCACCATCATCACCGGCGATGCGCGCCCCGGTGCGAGAGGGCATGGCGCCGAACCGGGCGCTGACATCGCGCTGTATCTGTCGCGCCACGGCGTTCGCGTCACGGTATCGACCGAGCAGACCGCCGGCATCGACATCGGCTCGATGCTGCTCTCCCGCATCGCTGATCTCGGGGCAGACCTGCTGGTGATGGGCGCGTATGGCCATTCCCGGCTGCGCGAGCTGGTCCTGGGCGGCGCGACTCGTACCGTGCTCAGCCAGATGACGGTGCCGGTATTGATGTCGCATTGACCGGCGTCAGGGCGAGAATGGCTCCAGGAGCCGTTCTCGGGCCGGCATGGGCGGTGCCGCTATACTGTGCGCCCATCATCACGGGCAAGTGCCATGCTGTCGACGCAACGCGATTACGCGCTTTTCCATGCCGGCAACGTCGTGTTGCAGTCGGGCCGTACCTTTCCCGGCATGTCGATTGCCTACAAGACCTACGGCACGCTCAACGCCGACAAGTCCAACGTCATTGTCTATCCCACCTCGTACAGCGCCCAGCACTACGATACCGAGTGGTTGGTGCGCAGCGGTGGTGCACTGGATCCGGACAAGTACTTCATCCTCATTCCCAATCTCTTTGGCAACGGCCTTTCTTCCTCGCCTTCGAACACGCCGTGGCCGCTGACTGGTGATCGTTACCCCGACGTCACCTACCACGATGCCGTGCGCGTCCAGCAGCGCCTGCTGGCAGAAGTGTTTGGCATTTCGAAAGTCAAGCTGGTCTATGGCTGGTCGATGGGCGCGATGCAGGCCTACCACTGGGCCGTCGCCTTTCCCGAACTGGTCGAGCGCATTGCGGTGGTGTGTGGCTCGGCCCGGTGCGCGCCGCATAACGCGGTATTCCTCGAAAGCGTGCGCGCGGCCCTGACCGCTGACGCGGCGTATGTCGACGGCGCCTTCACGGCGCGGCCGGTGCGCGGCTTTCGTGCCATGGGGCGCGTGTATGCCGGTTGGGCGCTCTCGCAGGAGTTCTACCGTGAAGAGGTGTGGCGCACCATCGGTTTTTCATCGCTCGAAGATTTCATCGTGCGCTTCTGGGAAGCCAATTTTTCACGCCGTGATCCCGCCGACCTGCTGGCGCAGTTGTGGACCTGGCAACATGGCGACATCAGCGCCCACCCCGATTTCAACGGTGATCTGGCCAAGGCGCTGGCCTCGATCCGCGCGCGCGTGCTGCTGATGCCCGGCGACCACGACCTGTACTTTCGCGTCGAAGACAATCGCCGCGAACTGCCACACCTCAAGCGCGCCGAACTCAAACCGATTCCCTCGATCTGGGGCCACCGCGCCGGCAATCCATCCCAGTCGACGGAAGATGCCGCCTTCATCGAAGCCGCCGTGCGCCAGTTGCTGGGTGAGGCATGAGCGCCAGCGGAAGGGACGATCGCGTCGCGCCTTGGGTAGCAATGCGTGCCGCGGCGCCGATCCTGCTGGGGGCGGCCTTCATGCTGAGCCTGGCGATGGGCCTGCGCCAGAGCCTGGGCTTGTTCGTGCAGCCGGCCGTGAAGGACATCTCGATCATGGTGGCCGACTTCACCATGGCGATCGCGATCCAGAACATTGCCTGGGGGGTGTTGCAACCGGTCGCCGGTGCCCTGGCGGCGCGCTACGGCTTTCGCGTCGTGCTGGTGGCCGGCGCCGCGCTGTACGCCGCCGGCATGCTGACGCTGGCGACCACCCACCACCTGCTCGGCGTGATGCTGGGTGCCGGCGTCTTCATCGGCGCCGCGCTGGCCTGCTGCGGTTCCGGCATGGCGATGGCGGTGGCGTCGCGTCCCGTGCCCACGGCGGTGCGCAGTACCGTGCTGGGCATGGTCTCGGCGTTGGGTTCGCTGGGTGCCCTGTTCACCGCACCGCTGGGCCAGTGGCTCGCCGAAGGTTGGGGTTGGCGCGCCGGTGTGTTCGGCTTTGCGGCGGTGGCACTGATCATGCTGCCTTTTGCGTGGATGGCAGGGCGGGTGGACAAGATCGTGACGCCGGCGCGACCTTTGACCGGCAAGGGTTCCGAGTCGGCGCGTGCGGTGCTGGGTCTGGCCTTGCGCCATCGTGCCTTCATGATCATGGCCGGCGCGTATTTCGTCTGCGGCCTGCAGCTGACCTTTCTCACCACCCACTTGCCCTCTTACCTGGCCCTGTGCGGGCAGGAACCGATGCTGGCAGCCAAGGCGCTGGGCACGATTGGCGCCTTCAATGTGCTGGGCAGCCTGTTCTTCGGCTGGGCCGGCGGGCGCTGGTCCAAGCCTGCGCTCCTCGGCGGCATCTACATCGTCCGCTCGCTGGTGCTGGCCTGGTACTTCAATGCAGCGCCGACGCCGGAGAGCACCCTGGTGTTTGCGGGCCTGATGGGTTTCCTCTGGCTGGGAGTGGCGCCGCTGGTCTCCGGCGCGGTGGTCGAAATGTTCGGCCTGCACTGGCAAGCCATGGTGCAGGGCCTGGCATTCTCCAGCCACCAGGTCGGCAGTGCCCTCGGTGCGTTTGGCGGCGGCTACCTGTTCGACCTGTTCGGCAATTACCAGCTGGCCCTGCAGGTCGGTATCGGCATGGGGCTGTTGGCTGGCGTGGTGCAACTGTGCTCATCGCTGCCGCGCTGGGGTGGCGGCAAGAGCGTCGTCGCGGAACCGGCTTGACGGCGTAGCTGCACATCGGATTGCAGTCTCGGGTGGAGACTGTGCGGTATAGTTTTGAGGTTACCCGAGACGGTTTTTACGTCAACCGAGAAGCGAACAATACCCATGTTGACATTCACCCCGTTGCCTGGCCGGTTCGGTGCATCCGTTACCGGTCTTGACCTGCGCGCACCCCTTCCGGATGCCGCGTTTTCTGCACTGCGCGCCGCGTTCGACGAGCATGCGGTGCTGGTGCTGCGCGGGCAGCGTATCGACGATGCGCAGCAAGTGGCCTTTGCGCGCCGCTTTGGCACCCTGGAGCGCACCCGCCTTGGCGCACAGGGGCAGGGTAGCGAATTGTCGATCCTGACCAACATCGGTCCGGATGGCGCGGTCGTGGCGCCCTCGCACCGGCAATGGATCAATACGCTGGCCAACCAGTTGTGGCACAGCGACTCGTCGTTCAAGCCGATTCCGGCACTGGCCTCGATTCTTTCCGGCCGGATCGTGCCGGCGAATGGCGGTGAGACCGAGTTCATCGACATGCGCCGTGTCTGGAGGGCGCTCCCCGCTGGATGGAAAGCGGAGGTCGAAGGCCTGGTCGCGATTCACAACCTGGCACACTCGCGCGCTCAGGTCGACCCAGCGCACATGACCGCGCAAGAGCGCGCCGGGGTTCCGCCGGTGCGCCAGCCGATGGTGCGTACGCTGCCTTCCGGGGAGAAGTCCTTGTACATCGGCTCGCACGTTGAGGCGATTGAAGGCATGGCGCCGCACGCCGCGCGCGCACTGCTTGATCGCCTTCTGGCATTTGCGTCCCAACCCGAGCATGTCTACACCCACGCATGGGAACCCCATGATCTCCTGATCTGGGACAACCGGTCTACCCTGCACCGGGGTCGCCCGTTCGATCCGGCGCAGCCGCGCTATCTGGTGCGGGCCACCGTGGCCGGCGACGCAACCCTGCTCGAGCAGGCGCCGGTCGCCCTTGAAGCACACCGGGCACGCGAACTGGTGATGCAGTGAGTACCGGCGCGGGCTGGGACACCATCATCGTTGGTGCCGGCGCTGCCGGTTGCGTGCTTGCCAACCGGCTGACGGCATCAGGCCGCCACAAGGTGCTGGTACTGGAGGCTGGCGGACAAGATAACCGGCTCTGGATCAAGGTGCCGGCCGGTGTCACGCGCACCATGTTCGACCCGGCAGTGGGCTGGGGTTACGAGAATGCGCCGGCACCGGAAACCGGCCAGCGGGTGATTCCGTGTCCGCGGGGCCGGGTGATTGGCGGGTCGAGCTCGATCAACGGACACCTCTATGTGCGCGGGCAGGCGCAAGACTATGCGGATTGGGTGGCGCAGGGGGCGGCGGGGTGGGGCTGGGACGACGTGCTGCCCTATTTTCGGCGTGCTGAAACGCGAGCCGGAGGCGACGCTGCAGTGCGTGGTGTGGACGGGCCGCTTCAGGTGACTGACCCGCGCATGCAGCATCCTTTGTGCGAAGCCTTCATCAGCGGCATGCAGAGTCTGGGCGAGCCACGCAATCCCGATTACAACCGGGGTGACCAGCGCGGCGCCGGTTATTACCAGTACCTGATGCAAAACGGCCGGCGCTGGAGCGCGGCCGATGCCTATCTGCGCCCGGCGCTTTCACGTGCCAATCTGAAGGTGGAGACGCATGCGCATGTCACGCGCGTGGTGTTTGAAGGTCAGCGTGCAGTGGGCGTCGAGTACCGGCGTGGCGGCAGCTTGCATGTGGTGCGCGCCGCGCACGAGGTGATTCTGGCCGGCGGTGCGATCAATTCGCCACAATTGCTGCAGCTCTCGGGCGTCGGCGATCCTGTACTCCTGGCGCAGCACGGCATTGGCGTGGTGCATGCCGCGCCAGGCGTCGGGGAGAACCTGGTCGACCACTACGCGGTGCGGATTGCGTCCCGCGTCAAGGGCGCAGGCTCGCTCAACGAGCGCACCCATTTTCCGCGTCTGGCCGTCGAAGTACTCAAGTACCTGGTGGCGCGGCGCGGTGTGCTGGCCAGTGCCGTGGCGCACGCCTATGGCTTTGTCAGTGTGGCCTCCGAAGGAGGCCGGCCCGACCTGCAACTGCTCTTTGCGCCTGCCAGCTTCGAGGGCGGCAAGATGGGCAGGACAAAAATGGAAACCGCGCCCGGCATGACCTGCGGCGTGCAGCAGTTGCGCCCCTTGAGCCGCGGCCACGTGCGCATCCGGTCGAACGATCCGCTCGCGGCACCGGTGATCCAGCCCAACTACCTCGCGCACGAGGCGGATGTCGCCACACTTCTGGCGGGCATCCATTTCATGCGCAAGCTCTATGCGGCGCCGCCTCTGGCACGCCATGTCGCCCACGAATCCTGGCCAGGAGCCCAAGTGGCAAGCGATGCACAACTGGTGGAGTTTGCGCGCACCACCGGCTCGACCGTGTATCACCCGGTTGGCAGTTGTCGCATGGGCAGCGATGCTGCGGCCCCAGTGGACGCGGCGACGCTGCGTGTCAAGGGGTTGGCGGGCCTGCGCGTGATCGATGCCTCGCTGATGCCGTCCATGGTGTCGGGCAACACCTATGCCACCACCATCATGATTGCCGAGAAGGGGGCTGATCTGGTGCTGGCGGATCAGGGCTGAAACGTCAGATCGCGATTTCCAGTCCGACGCGCAGACCCTCGATCACCACGTTGGACTGGAAGCGCAACACGGCGGCGGACGCCAGCAGCAGCGTCTTCGAGTAATCGTCATAGTCCTGCATGTCGTGCACGATCACCGTCAGGATGTAGTCCACCTCACCGGTGACGTAATACATCTGCTGGGTACGGCCGTCGGCCAGGAGCCGTTTGAGCAGGGCGTTGACGTCGGCTTTCTTGCCGTAGTCCACCTTCACGCCCACAATGAAGGTCATGCGCTTGCCGACGGCATCGGCATTCACGATGGCGACTTCGCGATCGATGACCCCGGTTTCGCGCAGGCGCTTGATGCGGCGCTGGACCGACGAGGCGGATAACCCGATTGCCGAACCGTGCACTTCGGCCGTGGCGGTGGTGTCGCGCTGCAGCCGCGCGAGCAGCTTGCGGTCGTGGTCGTCCAGGGCAACATTGCGTATTTTTTTCATATTCTTCGATTTATCGCGGAATTTCAGCACGATTATGCGGCAAATCTCCGCTCTGCTGCGGGGCACGTCCTTATCATGGAGTGTGCCAATCCATCGCCAGACTCGCTGATCAAGTCAAATCTGCCCATGTACCTGCCCGCCCATTTCGCCCAACCTGATATCGCCGAACTGCACCGCCTGATGCAGGATTTCCCCTTGGGCTCGCTGGTGACCAACGGAGCCAAGGGGCTGGATGCCAACCCGCTGCCGTTCGAGTTTGACCCCGGCACCGGGCCGCACGGCACGCTGATCGCCCACGTGGCGCGCGCCAACCCGCTGTGGAAAGAAATTCCGAACGAGACCGAGGTACTGGTGATCTTTCGCGGCGGCGATACCTACATCTCGCCCAACTGGTATCCCTCCAAGCACGAGGACCATCGGTCGGTGCCGACCTGGAACTACCGTCTGGTGCATGTGCACGGCCGCATTCGCATCCGTGACGATGAGAAATTCGTGCGCGGCGTGGTGGCTCGCCTGACCCGCACCCACGAAGCACGCACGCCGGACAACACGCCCTGGAAGATGGGTGATTCGGCGCCGGAGTATATTGACGCCCGTCTGGCCGAAATTGTCGGCATCGAGATTGCCGTCGAGCGCATCGTCGGCAAATGGAAGCTGAGCCAGAACCGTACCGAACGTGATCGCAACAACGTGGTGCAGGAGCTGCGAAAGCGCGGCGAGCACACGGTTTCCGCAGCGATGGCTGCTGTCAAGAGCTGAGCACCGTAGCGCCGTACCACCCGATTAACCGCTGCATTCCGCGCCTTTTTTACACAATTTATTCGAACCATTCCCACCGAAGGAGACCGCCATGGACATGACTGACGTCGCACAAGACCTCGCCGCATTCTGGATGCCGTTCACGCCGAACCAGCAGTTCAAGAAGGCGCCGCGCCTGCTGGCCGAAGCGAAAGGCATGTACTACAAGACCCCGGATGGCCGCGAGGTGCTCGACGGTGTTGCCGGCCTCTGGTGCGTGGCTGCCGGCCATTGCCGCACCGAGATCGTCAAGGCGGTGCAGGATCAGGTGGCGCGCATGGATTTCGCCCCCACCTTCAACATGGGCCACCCGGTGGCGTTCGAAGCGGCCAACCGCCTGGCGGCGATCACCCCGCCGGGCCTGAACCGCATCTTCTTTACCAATTCGGGTTCCGAATCGGCTGACACCGCGATGAAGATCGCGCTGGCCTACCACCGCGCGCGTGGCGAATCCTCGCGCACCCGCATCATCGGCCGCGAACGCGGCTACCACGGCGTCAATTTTGGCGGCATGAGCGTCGGTGGCATTCCCGGCAATCGCAAGACCTATTCGGCCAACATGGCGCCGGGCGTCGATCATCTGCGCCACACCCATGACATTGCACGCAATGCCTTCTCCAAGGGCCAGCCGGCGCACGGCGCCGAGTTTGCCGACGAACTCGAGCGCCTGATCACCCTGCACGATGCTTCCAACATCGCCGCCGTCATCGTCGAGCCGATGGCCGGCTCCGCCGGCGTGCTGGTGCCGCCCAAGGGCTATCTCGAAAAGCTGCGTGCCCTGTGTGACAAGCACGGCATCCTCCTGATATTCGATGAGGTCATCACCGGCTTTGGCCGCATGGGCGCAGCATTTGCCTACGACAAGTTCAAGGTCAAGCCTGACCTCATGACCATGGCCAAGGCGATCAACAACGCCACCGTGCCGATGGGCGCCGTGGCGGTGCGTCAGGACATCCACGACACCGTGGTCGGCGCCACCGCCGAGGGCACCATCGAGTTCATGCACGGCTATACCTACTCGGGCCACCCGCTGGCCTGCGCCGCCGCCAATGCCACGCTGGCACTGTACGAGCACGAGAAGCTGTTTGACCGGGCCGGTTCCCTCGAAAGCTACATGGAGAACGCCGCGCACGCCCTCAAGGGCACCCGGCACGTGATCGACATCCGCAACATCGGCCTGGTGGCGGCCATCGAGATGGAGCCGCGCCCTGGCGCAGTCGGCAAGCGTGCCTACGAAGTGTTCACGCGCTGCTTCGCCAAGGGCGTACTGGTGCGCGCCACCGGCGACACGATTGCCATCTCCCCGCCGTTGATCGTCGAGAAGGCCGAGATCGACCGCATTTTCGACACCCTCGCCGAAGCCATCCGGTCGATCGACTAAGCCCGCAAGTTTCCGTCGGGCGTAGTCACACGGGGCGCTTGGCGCCCCGTTTCATTTCCACTCGTATCGCAAGCCCTCCCAAAGCGGCACCCTCGTGAATTCTCCTTACCGCCTCTTTCTCGCGGTGACCTTGCCGCTGGCCGCGTTCAACCTGATCAACCAGGCCTCGCGCACAGTGATGTCGATCATCGGGCCGGTGCTGGCGACGGAGTTCGCCCTCTCCGCGAGCGAACTGGGCATGCTGGCGGCATGCCTGCTGGCGGCCTACGGTGTCGCGCAATTGCCGGTGGGCCTGGCACTCGACATGGTGGGGCCGCGCCGCATCCAGGCGGGCGCCTGTCTGCTGTCGGCCGCCGGGTTTGCCGTGTTTGCGCTGGCGCACGGATTGGCCGGATTGGCCGTTGCACGGGTCATCCTCGGCATTGGCATTTCTGCCGCTCTCATGGCCATCATCAAGGCCAATACGCAATGGTTCCCGCCTGCACAGGTGGCCAACATGACCGGGCTGGCGATGGTGGTAGGTTCCCTGGGCAGCGTGCTCACGACCGTACCGGTCGAGGCCGCGTTGCCAACGCTCGGCTGGCGTGGCGTGTTCTGGCTGTTGTGCGCCGCTTCGCTGGCGACGGCGGTCTGGATTTTCTTCTCGGTGCGCGACAAGCCCTCCAGCGGACCGCGTCGCACCCTGCGCGCCGAAGCGGCGGTGATCGGGGGTATCCTCGGCTCGCGCCGGTTTTGGCGCTATGGCCCGGCGGCAGCGATGCTCTCGATCATGAACTTTGCCTACCTGGGCTTGTGGGCAGGGCCATGGCTGCGTGATGTGGCGGGTTACGACGGCGTGACGCGCGCCCATACGCTGCTCTTCTACACCATCGCACTCATGATCGGTGGATGGTTGGTCGGTTGGGTCGGCAGCCGCGCCCAGGCTCGCGGCCTGCCGGCGATACTGGTTCCCACACTCTGCACCGCAGGGCTGGTCGCCGCGCAGGCGGGCCTGATGCTGCAGCCGACCAACGCGCTGGCGGTGACCAGCCTGTGGGCATTGTTCGCCTTCTGCGCCGCCGGCGGCCCCACCGCCTACATTGCTGTGGGGCAGATGTTTCCGGTGGAGCAGACCGCACGCATCGCCACTGCCATCAACACCCTGACGCTCTGCGGTGCCTTCGCGTTGCAGGCCGCCATCGGCGTGATTCTCGATCTGTGGCCGCGCACTGCCGCCGGCGGATGGGACGCCAACGCCTATTCAACGGCGCTGGCGGTGTCGATTGCCGTCCACCTGGCGGCAGCGGGTGCGGCCGCGTTCGGGCGTGGCCACCGCTGACGCATCGTCAAGTCGATCGACTAAACTTGCAGGCCTCATCCAGGCGGTATCACACGGGGCGCATGGCGCCCCGTTTCATTTGCTTAAACAAACCGTGTCACCTGAACATCGCAAGCAATGGGCCCTGGCGCTCATTTTCGTCGCACCCGCCCTGTGGAGCGTGAACTATCTGGTGGCGCGCAGTGCGGCCGACACCGTGGCACCGCATCTGCTCGCGCTCGGGCGCTGGGCGATTGCCGGCTTGCTGCTGTTGGCCTTCTCGTGGCCGGAGATCAGCCAGAAGCGCGCTGCCATTGCGCTGGAGTGGAAGCAGTTTCTGCTGCTCGGTGCGCTCGGCATGTGGATTTGTGGCGCCTTTGTCTACATTGGTGCGCGCACGACCTCCGCCGGCAACATAGGCCTCTTGTATTCGGTCTCGCCGGTGATGATTGCGCTGGTCTCGACCTGGTTTCTCAAGGAGCGCATGGGCTCGCTGCAGTGGAGCGGGGTGCTGCTCGCGTTTGCCGGTGTCCTGCACGTCGTACTCAAGGGCCAATGGGGAGGCCTGGCCCAGGTGGAGCTGACCATCGGCGATGCGTGGATTCTCGCGGCCGTCCTGTCCTGGACGGTGTATTCGCTGCTGCTCAAGGCCTGGCCTTCCGCGTTCGGGCCGATGGCACGCCTGACCTTGATCGTCCTTGGCGGCATTCCGGTGCTGCTTCCTTTCACCATCGTCGAAGCGCTCTGGTTCATGCCCACCCAGATGTCGTGGGCCACGTTGGGCTACATCGTGGCTGCCGCGCTGTTTCCGGGTTTTGGTGCTTACCTGTCGTATTCGTTCATGCAGCGCGAGCTGGGTGCGGCGCGGGTGGGCGTGGTGCTGTACCTGGGGCCGATTTATGCGGCAGCGACCGGCTATCTGGTGCTCGGTGAGCCGGTGCGTGGTTTCCACTGGCTGGGTGCTGCCCTGATCTTGCCGGGCATCTATCTGGCCACCCGGCCGCATCGCACTGTCTGACCGCGCGGGGAATACCATCAAGAGAATCGCTGAAAATGGCTCTGGGAGCCATTCCTGGCGATGCTCACTGCTGGCGATGCTCAATCTTCCGGCACCCACCACCGGCACGAACGAGCGTCAAGGCGATGCCTGTCGATTTCGCATCAGCGGCCCGGTGCGCCAGGGGGGCCGGCGCAAAACCGGGCGAGGGGTGGCAGTGGTTCGCCCCACATGCGCCGCCAGATCCACGGCAGGCCGCAGGCGATGTCCGGCCGCGCGCCGATCTGCTCCGGCCTGGCCAGCGGTACCGCGGGGGGACCTGCGGGGCTGTGGCGTTCGGCCACCGCGAAGCTGAAGATGTAGTTCGGCTCCTGGCCCATGCGCAGGTCGGTGATGCGTACACGGCCCCCTTCGATGCGCAAGGCATAGAACCCCTTGCTGAAGTTGCGGATGCGGCGCACCGCATCGTCCTGCGCCAGTTCCGCAGCCAGCGCATTGCCGCGCGGGTAGCGTTCGAAGCGGATCGCCGGGGCGGTGCCGGCCTGGTCTGCCGCCGGGCGATCAAGCAGGGAGTGAAAGCCTTCGAGGTAGTGGTCACCGGCGATCACCACCACGCGCCATAACAGGCTGTTGAAGGCGCTGGGCGTCACCAGCACCCGCTCGGCCGCAATGCCTTGCGCCGCCAGGGTGGCGGTGGCGACGCGCGTCACATGTTGCTGGGCCAGCACGCCCCAGGCCAGATACGCCGTGCTCAGCACCAGGCCGATGGTGTTGGCGCGCAGGCCGCGGCGGCTTGTCAGTCCGTTGCGCTCGCCCTTCTCGCTGGACGCCAGCGCCCAGCCGGCGCCGATCAGGAGCGGCAGGGTGTACAGCGGGTCGATGATGAACACGCTGCCTACCGCGTAGGGGTAGTCGCTGAACGGCAGGGCCAGCTGGGTGCCGTATACCGTCATCACGTCCAGCAGCGGGTGGGTGACGAGCGCCAGCCAGATCGCCAGCCACCAGCGCTTCCAGTGGGCCCACTCGCCATGCAGGCGCGCCACCGCAGCGGCGAAGGGCAGCGAAAACAGGCTCAACCAGAATGGTGCATGGGTTTCCGCACGATGCAGCACCATGTTGCGTACCGCATCGCCGTGGTCGATCAGCACGTCGAGGTCGGGCAGGGTCCCGGCGACGCTGCCCCACAGGGCGGCTTTCCACACCGCCGTGCGCCGGCCCATGGTGGCGATGCCGACGGCCGCGCCCAGCGCGATTTGTGAAACCGAGTCCATGCGGCAAGCCCAGCCCGAACCAAAGGCCGAAGCATAGCAAGGCCCGACTTGCTTTCTGTGCGACCATGCGCCCATGCCCGGATATGCCGTGAAATTCCAGCAGGTCGCCGTCGCCCGAGGGGCCCACCTGCACATTCGCTCCCTGCGCGATACCCTGCAGTACGCGGATCCGCATGGCGAGGCGGCGGCGGCCGGCATTTCACAGGCCGCCTGGCCGCTGTTCGGGCAGGTCTGGCCCTCGGCGCAAAAGCTGGCCGACCTGATGCAGGTGTGGCATCTTGGCCAGCAGCGCGTCCTGGAGATCGGCTGCGGGCTGGGCCTGGCGAGCCTGGTCATCCATCGCCGCCTGGGCAACATTACCGCCAGTGATTGCCACCCGCTGACGCAGTTGTTCCTGCGCGCCAACCTGGCCCTGAACCAGTTACCGGAGCTGGCTTACGGCACCGGCAACTGGGGCCGCAGCAATCCGCTCCTGGGCAGCTTTGACCTCATCATCGGCAGTGATGTCCTGTACGAGCGCGGGCAGCCGGAACAGCTGGCCGCCTTCATCGAGACGCACCTGGCGCGCCACGGCGAGGTGCTGATCGTCGATCCGAACCGCAGCAATCGCAGCGCCTTCACGCGTGCCATGGGGCAACTCGGCTTTGACATTGCCGAGACCCGGATCGACCTGCCGCTGGCCGATGGCAGCCCCTATCGCGGCCGCCTGCTGCACTATCGGCGTTAGCATGGCACCAGTATCGTTCCGGCTGGCGCTGCGCTGGCGCGCCGAGCAACGCCACCATCACCGTGGCCTGGTTGCCTGCCGCGCTGCATGACCCACGCAGGCAACACAGGCCGCCTCGTCCCGCCCAGGAGAAAAGCATGAAAGTCGTGATCGCCCGCATGCAGCACGAGACCAACACGTTCTCGCCGGTTCCCACACCGCTGGTCGCCTTCGGCACCGGTAATGGCGTCGGCCCCTACTACGGTGAGGCGGCACGCCGCGCGATGCAGGGCGCGCGCGTGGCGATGGGGGCGTTCCTCGATCTGGCCGCAGCGCGCGGCTGCGAGATCGTCACGCCCCTGGCGGCGATGGCCTATCCGAGTGCCCCGGTGCAGGCGGACGCCTATAGCCACATGTGCGACACCATCTGCGCCGCCATCGAGCAGGGCTGCGATGCCATCCTGCTCGATCTGCACGGCGCCATGGTGGCGGAGAACAGCGACGATGGTGAAGGCGACCTGCTCGAACGCATTCGCCGCATCGCACCCGCCGTTCCGCTCACGGTGGCGCTGGACCTGCACGGCAACATCAGCCCGAAGATTGTCGCCAACGCCGACATCATCGTCGGCTTCAAGACCTATCCGCATATCGACATGTACGAAACCGGCGAGCATGCAGGCCGGCTCCTGTTCGACATGCTCGACGGCAAGATCGAACCGGTCATCGGCTACCGGCATGCGCATATCCTCGCGCAAACCCTGGAGATGAACACCAACGTGGGCGCGATGAAAGAGGCGCTGGAAGGCGCGAAGTGGCGCGAGCGCGATCGCGGCATCCTCGCCTGCAGCGTGTTCGGCGGCTTTCCGCAGGCCGATACGCCCGATGCCGGCATGAGCGTGGTGGTGGTGGCCGATGCGAAAGCGCTGCGCAGCAAACGGGCGGCAAGCGCGCTGGCCGAGCGCACCGCCGAATGGGGCGTGGCTTTCCTGCAATCGCGCCGGCGCGAATTCATCTTCGACCAGGTGCCGCTGGCACAGTCGATCTCGCGTGCCAAGGCCGAGGCGGGCCGCAGTACCGGCAAGCCGATCATCCTGCTCGACCACGGCGACAACTGCATGTCGGGCGGCACCTGCGATACGGTCGATGTCCTGAGAGCCGCTCTGGGAGCGGGTCTTGACAAACAGTTCGGCGAGATTGTCGTCGGCCCGACGCGTGATCCCGAAGCGGTGGAGACGATGTTCAAAGCCGGCGTCGGTGCCACCGTCACGCTCCGGGTCGGCAACAAGACACCGATGCCGAAGATCGGCGTCGCCCATCCGGTGCCGCTGGAGCTGACCGGGGTGGTGCGCATCATTACGGACGGCCAGTATGTCGTGAGCGGGCCGATCTTCACCGGCGACACGCTCTACATGGGGCGCACCGCGGTGCTCGACACCGGCACCGTGCGCATCGTCGTCACCTCCGAACTGCAGGAGCCGCTGGATCTGGCCTGCTTTACCAGCGTCGGCATCGACCCCACGCAGGCGCGCTTTCTGATCCTCAAGTCACGCATGTACTTTCGCCCGGTGTTCGAGCCGCTCGCGCAGGCGGTGATTCCGTGCGCGAGTGCCGGTGTCACCAGTTCCGACAATGCCATCTTCCGCTTCGTGAAGGTGAAGCGGCCGATCTATCCGCTCGATTACAAGCAAGCCTCGTAGAAAGGACCCTCCATGACAGCCACCGCACGCCTGATCCGCGAAGGCGAAATCGGCCTGATCGAACTCGACAACCCGCCCGTCAACGCCCTCTCGCATGGCCTGCGCGCCGGCCTGCACGCCAGCCTGGCCGAAGCGCTGGCCGACCCGGCCGTGAAGGCGGTCGTGATCATGGGCGCCGGGCGCCTGTTTTGCGGCGGCGCCGATCTGCGCGAGATGAACACCCCCGCCAGCACCCTCGAGCCTTCCACGCATCAGGTGCGCCTGGCGATGGAGGCGTCGTCCAAGCCGGTGGTCGCGGCGATCCATGGCAGCGCCTTGGGGGGCGGGCTCGAACTGGCGCTCGCCTGCCATTACCGCATTGCCAGTGCCGGCACGCGGCTGGGCCTGCCGGAAGTCAAGCGTGGCCTCCTGCCCGGTGGCGGCGGCACGCAACGGCTGCCACGCCTGGTGGGCGTCAAGACGGCCCTTGCCATGATTGTCGAAGGCGAGGAGATCGGCACCGCACGTGCGCTGGAGATGGGCCTGATCGACGGCGTCATCGAAGGAGAGCTGCGCGCCGGTGCACTGGCGTTCGCACGCACGGTGGCTGGTACGGGCGGCACGCATCCCGTGGTGTCGCTCAGAACTGCAGCGCTTGACGATGCAGCGGCGTTCTTCGCCGCCGAGAAGGCGCGCATCGCCAAGGCGAAGCGCGGCCTGGAAGCACCGCTGGCGTGCCTGGCCTGCGTGGAGGCGGCCACGCGCCTGCCGTTTGCCGAAGGCATCGAGTTCGAGCGTGCGCAGTTCCGCGTGCTGGTCGAGGGCGTGCAATCGAAGGCATTGCGCCATATCTTCTTTGCCGAACGCGAGGCCGCCCGCATTCCCGGATTGCCAGAGGATCTGCCGTTGCGGCCGATCCGCAAGGTGGGCGTGCTCGGCGCCGGCACCATGGGCGGCGGCATTGCGATGAGCCTGGCCAACGCCGGCATTCCGGTGGTGCAGCTCGAAACCGCCCAGTCCGCGCTCGAGAAGGGCCGCGCCACCATGACGAAGAATTACGCCGGCACCGTGGCCAAGGGCCGCTTGCAGCAGGAGGAGATGGACCGACGCCTGGCCCTGATGACCGGCACGCTTTCCTATGACGACCTCGCCGATTGTGATCTGGTGATCGAAGCCGTGTTCGAGGAAATGGCGGTCAAGCGCGAGGTGTTCGCCAAGCTCGATGCCGTGTGCAAGCCCGGGGCGATCCTCGCCACCAATACCTCCCGCCTCAACATCGACGAGATTGCCGCCGCCACCCGCCGCCCGCAGGATGTGATCGGCCTGCATTTCTTCTCTCCGGCCAATGTGATGCGCCTGCTCGAAGTGGTGCGCGGTGCAAAGACAGCCGATGACGTCATCGCGACCGCCATGCAGTTTGGCCGCACCATTCGCAAGCTTGCCATTCTGGTGGGCAACTGCGAGGGCTTTGTCGGCAACCGCATGCTCTCGCCCTACAGCCGCGAAGCGCAGTTCCTGCTCGAAGAGGGCGCCAGCCCGCAGCAGGTGGACCAGGCGCTGGTGCGCTTTGGCATGGCCATGGGCACCCTGGCGGTGAGCGACCTGGCGGGCCTGGACATCGGCTGGGCCGGGCGCAAGCGCCTGGCGCCCACGCGCCCCCAGCACCTGCGTTACAGCAAGGTGGCCGACCGCATCTGCGAGATGGGCCGCTTCGGCCAGAAAACCGGTGCCGGCTGGTATCGCTACGAAGCCGGCAGCCGCACGCCGATTCCCGACCCGGTGATCGATGCACTGATTGCCGAATGCGCAGCCGAAGCCGGCATCACCCGCCGCACCATCACCGACGAGGAGATCATCGAGCGCACCATGTATGCGTTGGTCAATGAGGGGGCACGCATCCTGGAAGAGGGCAAGGCCCTGCGCGCCTCGGACATTGATCTGGTGTACGTCAACGGCTACGGCTTTCCCGCGCATCGCGGCGGGCCGATGTTCTATGCCGATACCGTCGGGCTGGACAAGGTGCTGGCGCGCGTGCAGGAATTCCATCGCCAGCACGGCGAGCTGTGGGCGCCGGCGCCGCTGCTGGAAAAGCTGGCGCGCGAAGGCAAGCGCTTCAACCGCTAGCCGCGGGTGACCGCGGCTGGCAGTAGCTTCAAGCCGTCGCGGCTTTCAGATCATCGAGCTGCTTGCGCACCCCGGCAATCAGGCAGTTGATGTCGGAAGTGAGCATCACCAGATCAAACCCGCGCTTGATCGCGCCGGCGGCGAAGCTCGCGCTCACGCAATGCATGCAGGCCTTTTTGCCGTGCTTGTGTGCGGTCTCGCGAATCTTGTCGCAGGTGGCCAGATGCAACGGATCGGTGTTGTCCATCTTGGGCGGCAGGCCCAGCGC
>CAYUEG010000028.1:0-33368 GCA_964443245.1 uncultured Burkholderiales bacterium
TCGTGGCGCGCGCCTTCATCAACAACCTGCCCTTCACCTGCGGGCTGACGATCCAATACGAACCGAGCGCCCTCACCGGCCCTGCCACCCATCAGGCGCTGGCGGCCGGCTTCGACCTCGGCAAGCGTTTCCACTCGGCGCCGGTGATCCGCCTGGCCGATGCCAAGCCCATGCATCTGGGCCATTGCGTGGAAGCCGATGCGCGCTTTCGCCTGTTCCTGTTTGCACCTGCCAATGACACAGGGGTCAATGGCGGTCCCATTGCCAGCCTGTGCGATTGGCTTGAGCACGACCCGACCTCACCGATTCGCCGCCACACCGCCAAAGGCGAAGACCTCGATGCCGTGATCGATTCGCGCGCCGTGTTCCAGCAGGGCTTTCGCACCCTCGACTACGCCGCGATGCCGACGCTGCTGCGCCCGCGCGTGGGCCGCTATGGGTTGTGCGACTATGAAAAGGTCTTCTGTATCGATGAAAAGGGCGGCAAGGACATTTTCGCCATGCGCGGTATCGACCGCGCCGGCTGTATGGTGATCGTGCGCCCGGACCAATACGTCGGCCACATCCTGCCGCTCACAGCACGCACAGCGCTTGCAGCGTATTTTGCGGGGATCTTTCGCGCGCGCGCTTAGCCCAGGCTGGGAGGCCGTACACTTCCGGCATGACCGGCCGCATCGCTGAAAACATCGTTCACTTCGCCCGTGTGTTGCGCGCGGCGGGGTTACCGGTCGGGCCCGATCGCGTGGTCATCGCACTGAAAGCGCTTGAGTTGGCCGGCGTTGAAGATCGGGCCCGGGTACACGCCGCCCTCTCCGCCGTACTGATCGACCGGCATGAACACCAGCCGGTATTCGATAGCGCCTTCCAGGCCTTCTGGCGTGACCCGAATCTGTTCGAGCGCTTGATGTACCTGAGGCTGCCGCCACACCAGAAGGGCACCGCCACGGCCCAGGAACAGCACCAGCAGCGCGTGACCGAGGCCATGACAGGAACGCCTGCGCCGGCCGTAACGGCGGACGACACCGAAGCCGACCAGGATGAGACCGAGATCGCGGGTGCCCTCACCCCTTCGGCCCGCGAACTTCTGGAGCAGGCGGACTTCCAGTCGATGACAGCAGCTGAATTCGCACTGGCCAAGAAGATCGCGGAAACCCTGCCACTGCCGCTTCCGCCCATCATCACCCGGCGCTTTGTGTCCTCTGCAAGGGGCGCGTTGGATCTGCGGGCGATGCTGCGCCACAGTGCGCGCGACCCCTTCGCCGCCGCGCTGGCACATCGCCGTCGTCAGCACCGCGATGCCCCACTGGTGGTGTTGATCGACATTTCCGGCTCGATGGAACGGTACTCCCGCATGCTCCTGCACTGGGTTCATGCGTTGACGCGCGCACGCTCCAGCGTCAGCACGTTCACGCTTGGAACGCGACTCACCGACATCACACGCAGCATGAAACACCGTGACGTTGACGAGGCGCTTGCAGCAGCGGGCACCCATGCACACGATTGGAACGGCGGCACACGTCTGCAAACCTGCCTGGCCGAATTCAACCGGCACCACGCGCGCCGGGTTCTGACTGGCAACGCCGCTGTGCTGCTGGTCACGGATGGGCTGGAGCGCGACGAAGGCGCCTCACTGGGCGAGGAAGCTGAGCGTCTGCGGCGCCTGGCCCACCGCGTCATCTGGCTCAATCCGCTGTTGCGCTATGAAGGCTTCGAGCCGCGCGCTGCCGGCATTCGCGCGATCCTGCCCCACGTGGATGCGTTCCTGCCAGTCCACAACCTGCGCTCCCTGGCGGACCTGGGTGCCAGCCTGGCAGACGCCGGCCACCGCCAGCGCTTCGGCAAACGCTAGTCCCGCTGCCAGAAGCCCTCGTGCGCGGCAGCTGCCTGCTCCTCCAGTGCCGGCCCGAGCACCTCCACACACCGCTGACCGCGCGCAAACACCTCGCGGCAAGGCAGCGAAAACGTCGGATTCTCCGGATGGTCTCCGGTCAGTTGCAACAGGCGGTGTTCAGACAAGGCATAGACCACGCGGCCGATGCCGCACCAGTAGATGGCCCCCGCACACATGGCGCATGGCTCGGCACTGGAATAGAGCGTCGCTCCAGCCAGCACGTCGGGGGCAGCGGCACGCGCTGCCAGTTGCGCCGCGCGCAGTTCCGCATGCTGCGTCGGATCACCCGCCGGGGGCAAACTGTTGTTCCCCGCTCGCGCCAGTACCGTTCCATCCGCCGCCACCACCAAGGCAGCAAACGGATGCTTGCCTTCCTGGCGTGCTTCGAGCGAGAGGGAAATGGCCTGTTCCAGGTGGTCGCGGTCGGCTGCATCCAGAGCTGTCGCCGGTTCAGTCATGTTCGGTCGCTTTCCATTCGTTTGTCCGTCAAGGTGATCTTGATGGCTCCCCGGCAAGGATGCCACACTAGGTGCGCAGGGATGGCAAAGCCGTCCCCTTGGGCACAAAATGGAGCGCCAATCCGTTGTTGCAATAGCGTTTGCCTGTCGGCTTCGGGCCGTCGTCAAACACATGCCCCTGGTGCCCGCCACAACGTATGCAGTGGTACTCGGTGCGCGGGAAAATCAGCTTGTAGTCGGTCTTGGTGCCCAGCGCATTCGGCAGCGCTTGCCAGAAGCTGGGCCAACCCGTGCCGCTCTCGTACTTGGTCGCACTGTCGAAAAGCGGCAGGTTGCATGCGGCACAGACGAACGTTCCGGCACGTTTCTCTGCATTCAACGGGCTGGAGCCAGGGGGCTCGGTGCCTTCTTCGAACAGAATCCTGAAGCGATCGGCCGGCAGCAGCTTTTTCCATTCCGCTGCCGTTTTCACAAGTTTGGTCACCCCTTTCTCCTGCGCGCTGGCAGCGCCGCCCAGCAACGAGGCCAGCAGGGGCAATCGGGAAACAAAGGTGCGGCGGTGCATCGTGGTTCTCCTGTCAGATGGATACCTGCTGATACGGCAAGACACCCGGTTTGGATGTCCCATCGGTACTTATCCTGATGCCCTGGACCCGAAACACGTTTCGAGAAAGATCAGGCGGTAAAGCCCATGCTGCGCTTGTCGAAGGCGATCGCCTTGATGAGGACAAAGATCGGCTGGCCCGGCTGCAACTGCATTTCATCCACTGACTTGCGCGAGATGCGCACCGGCAATTCCTTTCCGCCCACCCGCACGCGCACTTCCGAAATGGCGCCCCTGCCGGGGTCCAGCGCCGCGACTTCACCCGGCAGCACATTGCGGATGCTCAGACCCAGCGGTGGCTGGAGCGCCAGCGTGAGGTCACGCGCGCGAATCCGCATGCGCACGCGGCTGCCGAGCGGTGCATCCAGCCCGGGCGCCACCAGATCCGCGCCATCACCGAAGCGGAAGGTCGTCAGAAAATAGGTCTCGTCGTGCGCCACCGCTTCAGCTTCGATCAGCGCCCCCCCCTCAAAGCGCCCGGTGTAGGGGCGCAAGTCGGCGCGATTGAAGATTTCCTCCACCGGCCCATGCGCCACCACGCGGCCCTCGTTGACAAGCACGACAGCATCCGCCAGACGCGTCACTTCGCCGATCGAATGGCTCACATACACGAAACGCACGCCCAGTTCATCGCGCAGGCGCTCGACGAGACGCAGGATTTCGCTGCGCCGCCCGGTGTCGAGCGACGCGAGCGGCTCGTCCATCAACAGCAGCCTCGGGCGGGCCAGAATGGCACGGCCGATCGCCACGCGCTGCTTCTCCCCACCCGAGAGCGAAGCGGGCCGCCGATCCAAGAGGTGAGCAATGCCGAGCAGTTGTGCCAGTGCGTCAAGGCCGATGCCACCCGGCGCGCCAGCGCGCTGCCCGTAGAGGAGGTTCTGCCGTACCGACATGTGCGGGAACAGCAAGCCTTCCTGGAACACATAGCCGATACGACGCGCCTCGGGCGGCAGGTCAATTCCAGACGCGGAATCGAACAGTACCGTGCCGTCGGCCACGATACGCCCTGCATCCGGCCGGGTGAGGCCAGCGATCGCATTGACCACGCTGGACTTGCCCGAACCGGACTTGCCGAACAGCGCCACCACCGGCGCGTCGGCCGAAAATGCGACGTCCAGCGCAAACGCGCCGAGTTGCTGGCGAATCCGGACTTCCAGCCTCATGTGAGCGTCCGCAAGGTCGCCGCACCGCGCACGCGCCGGCTCATCCATTCGGAGGCGACCAGGGCCAGCATCGAAAGCGCCACCGAGATGGCGCACAGCTTGAGCACGGCCGCCTCGCCCCCCGGACTTTGTGTGAGGTTGTAAATCGCCAGCGGCAGGGTCTGCGTCTCGCCGGGAATGTTGGACACAAAAGTGATCGTGGCCCCAAATTCGCCGAGCGAGCGGGCAAAGGCCAGCAAGCCTCCCATGATCACACCGGGCAGGGCGAGCGGCAGTGTGATCGTGCCCAGCACACGCCAGCGGCTCGCGCCGAGCGTGCGCGCAGCAGCTTCCAGCCGTGCATCAATCGCTTCGATCGAGAGACGAATCGCCCGCACCATCAACGGAAAGCCCATGATCGCCGCCGCCAGGGCGGCGCCGGTCCAGCGGAAGGCAAAAGTGAGGCCGAACACCTGCTCGATGAGCGCGCCCAGCGGCCCCTTGCGGCCAAACGCCACCAGAAGGAAATAGCCGATGACCACCGGCGGCAGCACCAGCGGCAAATGAATCACGGCATCAAACAGGCTCTTGCCGGGAAACTGCTTGCGTGCCAGCACCCACGCCGCAACGGCAGCGAGCGGCAGGCTGCACAGCACACTCACGGCCGCCACCTTCAGGCTGAGCAGGATGATCGTGATTTCGTCGGAAGACAGCATGGCCGGATTATCGCGTAGCCGCGCCGGCCACCGTACTGGCTGCACCAATCAGCGCAGTACACCAAAACCGTAGCGGCTCCAGACGGCACGCGCTTCGGCGCCTGCCAGATAGTCGAGCAAGGCCTGCGAGGCTGGATTGAGCTTGCCCGCCAGCGCCGCCATCGGATACACCACAGGCGGATGCAGTGATGCCGCAAATGTATCGAGCACCTTCACTTTCGGCTCCGCCTTTGCGTCGGTGGCATACACAATGCCCAGTGGCGCTTCACCGCGCGCCACCAGCACCAGCGAAGCGCGCACGTTCTCCGAGCGCGTCAGCGATTTTTCCACGGTGCTCCACACTTCCAGTTTGGTGAGCGCCGCGCGGGCGTACTTGCCGATCGGCACCACATCCGGATTCGCAAGGGCCAGGCGGCCGCCCTTGAGTTCACTGGCCAGGGCGAACCTTGGGGCGATCCTGAGCGTGGAGCTGCTGTCGGCGGGCGCGATCAGCACCAGACTGTTGGTGAGCAGGTTGCGGCGGGTGGCGGCAGCAATCAGGTTTTTGCCGACCAGGTAATCCATCCATTCCTCGTCAGCCGATAAGAACACGTCGGCCGGCGCGCCGTTCTCGATCTGCCGTGCCAGCGCATTGCTGCCCGCGTACGAGACACGCACCTGGTGGCCGGATTTGGCGCTGAAGGTCCTGATGTTGAGATCGAGTGCCTCCTTCAGGCTCGCTGCCGCAAACACGGTAAGCTCGCTCGCTTGCGCACCAGCCACTGCGCAACAGCAAAGAACCGTCGCGATCCAGCCGCGAAGAGTTGCCGGAAACCGTTGGTGGGAGCCGTTCTTCACATTTATCCTATGATGCACACACGATCAGGCCTGCGTTGGCCACAGTTTAGACGGACTGCTCATGTCCCGCACGTGCCCGGCCAGTCGCTGTGGCTTTTTGACCGAACGGCGAACTGCCCTGAACCGATCCACCAGGCCATGCGCCGGCCCGGGAGGCCGGCCCAATCGACGAACCCACCCTTATGACCAACCGCGCACTTGTCCTTTTCTCTGGTGGCCAGGATTCGACCACCTGCCTGGCCTGGGCCCTGGAACGCTACGAACACGTCGAGACCATCGGATTCGACTATCGGCAGCGCCATCTGGTCGAGCTCACCTGCCGCTTGCAGGTTCTTGACGCGTTGCGTGAACGCTTTCCGCACTGGAGCGCGAAACTGGGCGAGGATCACATGCTCGATCTGGGCTTGCTCGGCCAGGTGAGCGAAACGGCCCTCACGCAAGACAAGGCCATCGAATGGCAACAGAACGGGCTACCGAATACGTTCGTTCCCGGCCGCAACCTGATCTTCTTCACCTTTGCCGCTGCGGTGGCCTACCGGCGCGATTTGCAGGTGCTGGTCGGCGGCATGTGCGAGACGGATTACTCCGGCTATCCCGATTGCCGCGACAACACGCTCAAGGCGCTGCAGGTAGCAATGAGCCTTGGGCTGGATGCGCCAATGGTGGTCGAAACACCGCTGATGTGGATCGACAAAGCAGCCACATGGAGACTGGCGCACTCTCTGGGTGGAGGTGCCTTGCTCGACCTGATCAAGGAGGAAACCCACACCTGCTATCTGGGCGAGCGCTCGACCCGGCACGCCTGGGGCTATGGTTGTGGCTCCTGCCCGGCGTGCCAGCTCAGGCAAACCGGTTTTGAGGCCTTTGCCCGCTCCGCCGTTGCCCGTTCGATGGGGAGCACATAAGCGCGTGTGCTGCCTGAGTCCCGCGCCAAGGATCAGTCATCAGCCAACAACCGGTAGCCGACCCCTGTCTCGGTGATGAAATGGCGCGGACGCACCGGGTCCGGCTCGAACTTGTCGCGCAACTGCTTCATGTAGATACGCAGGTAGTGGGTATCGGCTGCATGGGTCGGGCCCCAGACTTCGGTCAGCAGTTGGCGCTGCGTCACCACCAGCCCCAGATGGCGCGCAAGACACGCCAGCAGGCGGAATTCAAGCGGCGTCAGATGTAACTCCGCATCACCCACCCGAGCGCGGCGCGCATCGAGGTCAATCGTCGCCGTCGACAGCCGAAGAACATTCTGGCCAGACGGCCCACGCACCGCATGGCGCAACGCCACCCGCACCCGCGCCAGCAATTCATCGACGCCGAACGGCTTGATCACGTAGTCGTCGGCCCCCGCATCGAGAGCTTCAACCTTGGTGCGCTCCTGGGCGCGCGCCGACAGCACGATCAACGGCATCGCCGACCACGACCGGATGCGCCGGATCACATCGATGCCATCGAAGTCCGGCAAGCCCAGATCGATGATCGCCAGATCCGGTTTGTGCGTGGTGGCATCAATCGCGCCGCGCTGGCCGGTGGCCGCTTCAACCACACGATACCCTTCGGCGGTAAGTGCCGACTTGACCACGCGACGGATCGCCGCTTCATCGTCCACGATCAGGATTGCCGCGCGCGCGTCAGTCACGTCAGGCGTCCTCGGTCGCAGGCGCGGCTGGCGCGGCACTCAAGGGCAAGGTGACGCGAAACGCGGTGCCGCCGCCGGGAATGCGCTCGGCCCACGCTTGCCCGCCGTGCAGGCGCACCACCGCGCGACAGATTGCCAGGCCCAGACCCACCCCGCTGGAGCGGCTCTCGCGTCCTGCCACGTCCGTTCCTCGGGAAAATTTTGCAAATACCCGATCCATCTCCGCTTCGGGAATGCCGGGGCCGAAATCTTCAACGGTCACGAGCACGTCCTGCGGCCGCCGCTGCGCCCGCAGCCACACCACGGTGCCGGCTGGCGTGTGGCGTAACGCGTTCTCGACCAGGTTCCCCAGTGCTTGTTCGATCAAGGTGGCATCCGCCTCGACCAGCGGCAAGTCGCCGGGAATATCGACCAGCACGCGGTGGGTTGCCGCAAGATCAGTGAAGCGACGCAGCACCGATCCGGTGACCTCGGCAATCGATACCCAGTCGCGCTCAATCTTGAGGGCCCCGGTCTCGAGGCGCGTCATCTGCAGCACCTTGGCTACCTGCTCGGACATCGCATGCGCCTGCTCGTAAACGCTTTGCGCCAGTGCGGCGCGCTCGCTTGCGTCAATCCGCTCGCCGCTTTGCACCAGAGCCGATGAGGCTGCCGACATGACGGCCAACGGGGTACGCAGGTCGTGCGAGATCGACGCCAGCAACGTGCTGCGGATGCGCTCGGTTTCAGCTTCGACCGCCAGCGCTGCGCGCCGCGCATCGTTGCGCCGGCCGCGCTCCATCAGGCCGGAAATCACCAGAGCCACCGCAAGCATGATGGCGAAGGTGAGCAGGTACTGGATATCGTTGACCGTGAAGGCACCTTGCGGCGGCACGAACACGTAGTCGAATGCCAGCACGCACAACACCGCGCTGGTGATGGCGGCACCGCGCGTAAAGCGCAGCGCGATCAGCACCACCGGCAGCAGATAGACCATCGCAATGTTGACAATATCGAAGCGCGGCACCATCAGCGAGCCGATCAGGGTGCAGAGCAGTGCGCCGGCCACGGCGCCAGCGTAGCCGGCCCATGAGTGGAGTGTCGAAGTGCGCATGGAAGCACTGTAGCGCAGCGAGCGTAAAGGCCGCGTTAAGAAATGCGTCGAGCTCTATGCACTGCCGACCAAACAGCATAGCCTGCGGCCCTTTCCTCAACCCGACGGCCCGCCATGACCCCGCATAGCGAAACCAACGAACCAGCCCTCCTGTCCGGCACCTCACGATCCCACACAGCCCCCTCCACCGCAGCCCTCACGCTGCTGGCGCTGGGCATCGTATACGGCGACATCGGTACCAGCCCGCTTTATGCCGCCAAGGAAACCTTCAATCCGGCACACGGGATCCCCTTGAACGATATCAACATCCTCGGGGGCGTGTCCTGCATCTTCTGGACGTTGATGATCGTCGTCTCACTCAAGTACGTCAGCCTGGTACTACGCGCCAACAACCACGGCGAGGGTGGTGTGATGGCCTTGCTGGCGCTGGCGATTCAATCTGTGGGCGAACGTTCACGCCTCGCTCCGGTATTGCTTGGCGTCGGCGTATTCGGTGCCGCGCTGTTCTACGGCGATGCCATCCTCACCCCTGCCATTTCGGTGCTTTCCGCGATCGAGGGTCTCGAAGTGGGCACGGCAGCGTTCAAACCCTATGTTGTGCCGCTATCTGCCGGCATCCTGATTGGGTTGTTCCTGATCCAGAAGCACGGTACCGGCGTCGTCGGCATGTTCTTCGGGCCGGTCTGCGTCCTGTGGTTTGCGGCCTTGGCTGCCAGCGGGTTGTGGAACATCACCAAAAATCCGGCGATCCTGGCTGCGCTGAACCCGGCCCATGCCATGATGTTCGTCACCAGCCACGGCGCAGCGTCCTTCGTCGTTCTGGGATCGGTATTGCTCGCCATTACCGGTGCCGAAGCACTGTATGCAGACATGGGGCATTTCGGCAAGCGCGCAATTCGCATCGCCTGGTTTGGCCTGGTTGCCCCTGCCCTGGTGCTCAACTATTTTGGTCAGGGCGCACTGTTGATGGCGGACCCGAAGGCCCTGGAAAACCCGTTCTATCTGGCATTTCCGGGCTGGGCGCTGTATCCGATGGTAGCGCTGGCCACTGCGGCTACCGTGATTGCCTCACAGGCGACGATATCCGGGGCGTATTCGATCACCCAGCAGGCCATCCAGCTGGGCTATCTGCCACGCATGAACATTCAGCACACTTCCTCCAAGACGATCGGCCAGATCTACGTACCGGCGGTGAACTGGATCTTGCTGGCCGCGGTGCTGGCGGCGGTGATCGGCTTCGGCTCTTCCGCCAGACTCGCCTCCGCCTACGGTGTGGCTGTCATGGGCACCATGCTCACCACAACGTTTCTGACGTTCTTCGTGATCCGCAAGGGCTGGGGCTATCCGCTTTGGTTATGCGTTCTCGCCACCGGCTTTTTCGCCCTGATTGACGTGACCTTCTTTGCAGCAGCGGCAACAAAAATCGCCGAGGGCGGCTGGTTTCCCCTTTTGCTGGGAGCGCTGGTGTTCGCTCTGATGTCAATCTGGCGCAGCGGGCGCGCCCGCCTGCTGGCGTTGCTGCGTGCCACTTCGATTCCGCTCCAGACGTTTCTGGACTCTCTGTTTGCTTCGCCACCACAACGGGTGCAGGGAACTGCCGTCTTTTTGACCTCAACACCCGACTCAACCCCGCACGCGCTGCTCCACAGTCTGAAGCACTACAAGGTTCTGCACGCCTGCAATGTGTTCATGACCGTCGAGTTCTGGGATGTACCCTGGGTCAAATTCGATCAGCGTGTGGTTTGCGAGAAGCTCGGCCATGAATGCTGGCGTGTCACCGTACGATACGGATTCATGAACCGCCCGGACATTGGCGCCGCACTGGAGCTATGCGGTCCGGCCGGACTCACCATCGACCCGATGGAGGTCTCCTACTTTCTTTCCAGGGAAAAGCTGGTACCTTCCGATTCAACCAAGGAACTGGCCGTGCGCTGGCGCGACCGCGTGTTCGCCATGATGGCGCGCAACGCTGGAGGGGTGACCGACTACTTCAATATTCCGGCAAACCGCGTGGTCGAACTCGGCACCCGGGTGACGCTGTAACCTCGGCGCGCTGGAATAAGCACGGACATCCGCCTGTTTACAATGTGGCCTCAACTTGCCGCTGTACTCACGTCCGCACCGGGGCGTGATGGCCTTGCCCCGTTCCATTCCGACGAAAGGAATCATCATGCGTGCCCCCTTCACGGCGCTCCTTGGCGCCGCCACCCTCTCGATCCTGTTGCTGGCTGCCGGCTGTGCTCCGCTGGTTACCCAAAGCCCCGGCAAGGGATTAAGCCCGGTCAACGCAGTATCGGAAGGCGATGACAAGCACCTGATGCTGTTCGGCCACGACGTGGTGAGCTATTTCACCGAAGGCACGCACAAGAAAGGGCAGCCGACGATCAAGAGCGTGTACAAGGAAGTCACCTTCCGGTTTTCGAAGCCGGAACACAAGGCCATGTTCGACAAGGAGCCGGAAAAATACATCCCGCAATACGGCGGCTACTGTGCCAACGGCCTTGTCTATGCCATCCCGTGGGGTGGCGATGCCGATGCCTGGATGATCCGCGAAGGCAAGCTCTACATTTTCGGTGGTCAGGGTTCACGTGATGCATTCATGCTGGATGTGCCGAAAAACCTCGCACTGGCGGACAAATACTGGAAAGACGAAGTCAGCGGTGCCAATGCGTTCTTCCAGCGCACCTGGCGCACCACACTGGGCAAGGTTCCTCATTACAAGACCGGCGCAGAATTGGCGGCCGAAGTCGCCAAGGCCAAAGGGGCCAAGTAGCCATTTCATGCCGTTCCAGGATCCCGGCGCACGCCGGGGTCAGCTGCCGAGACGGATCACCCTGCCTTCAACGCTGATGGCGCCTTCGCGGGACAAGGCGCGCAGGGCGCGATGCAGGGCCTCCCGTGTCAAGCCCAGGTCATGCGCCCAGGCGCGCACCGAACGGTTCATGCGCAGTTCGCCGCCATCACCTTCGGCTTCAATGAAATGCACCACCCGGTTGCCGGCGCCGCGCAATGCGAGGCGCTCGCATTGTTCGCGCAGTTTCTGAATCTCGCGCACCAACCCGCTGCTCCACCAGTCGCGCATCGAGGCGTCAGCACTCAAGCTCGCGGCAAAACGCTCCAGATCAAACGCAATGCAGCGGGTCGGCGTACTGGCAATCAGGTCACCTTCATACTGGGGGTTGAGCAGCGTCGATTCAGCAATGAAACCGTGACCCACCCGCTGGAGCACGATTTCCGAACCATCCTTGAGTGGCCGCGCCAGCCGCACCTCACCCTTGAGGACGTAATAGATCGATTGCGGACTGGTGCCTTGCCGCGCCAGGATCTCCTGCGGCTTGGCAAAGCGCAAACTGGCGCCGACGCCCAGCTCGGGCGGAACGTGTGCCAGTGCAGCATCCTGCAGCACCAGATCGGACCATTCCTGCGGTTTCATGGCCCACATTGTGCTGCCGCGGTGCCTGGATCAGCGAAGCGATCAAAGCCAGTTTTACCGGCTTAACTTCCATTTCCACAACGGGGCCACTCGCGCGCCGATGCTCATCTGGCCTCACCTGGCATTGGGAAAAAACAGCTGCTCGCCGCCAATCCTGTAATCGGCAATCGACTTCTGCCCCTCGGCCGACACCAGCCAATCCACGAAGGCCTGACCAAGTTCCTTTTTCACATGGGCATGGCGGGCCGGGTTGACCAGCATCACGCCGTATTGGTTGAACAGCCGGGTATCCCCTTCGACCACGATGCCAAGGTCCTGACGATTCTTGAACGACAGCCAGGTACCGCGGTCTGCCAGCACGTAGGCATTCATCGAGGCTGCCGTGTTGAGCGCCGGCCCCATGCCGCAGCCGCACTCGCGATACCAACTACCCTTGCCCTTTTCGGCATCCACACCAGCAGCTTTCCAGTAACGCAATTCGGCGGCGTGGGTGCCACTCTTGTCGCCGCGCGAGACGAACGGCGCCGCCTTGCCTTCCCGATTGGTCGCTTCGATTCTTTTCATGCCGTCCAGCACATCCTTGCCGCGGGCCTTGGCCGGATCTGCCTTGGGACCGACGAGGATGAAGTCGTTGTACATGACGTCCTTGCGCTCGACGCCGAAGCCCTCGGCGACGAACTTCTCTTCGGCGGCCTTGTCGTGCACGAACACCACGTCGGCATCACCGCGCCGGCCCTGATCAAGTGCCTGGCCGGTACCCACCGCCACCACACGCACCTTGATGCCGGTTCTCTTCTCGAACGCAGGCAGCAAGGTGGTGAACAGGCCCGACTGCTCGGTCGAGGTGGTGGAAGCCACGACGATGAATCTGTGCTGGGCGTGCAATGCCGTTGCGAGGAGGAGTGCCGACGTCGCCAGGACCAAACGGTGCATGAATCGACGGTTCATTCGAGCTCTCCTTTGAGGTAATCCTGCCCCGCCTGTGATTGGGGCTGGGTGAAGAACAATCTGGCGCGCGTGTGCTCTGCCACGCGCCCCTGGTGCATGAAGATGATGTCGTCGGCGAGGCGCTTGGCCACGCCGCGGTGGTGGGTCACCATGACGATCGCCGTGCCCGATGCGGCAATTTCAGCGATCACGTGCTCGATGGCGCGGATGCCCTGCGGATCGAGGCTGGCGGTTGGCTCGTCGAGCAGCAGCACCTCCGGCTTCAGGGCCCAGGCACGCGCCAGCGCGACGCGCTGCTGCTCGCCACCCGAGAGCACGCGCGCCGGGCGGTCGGCGAGATGCGCCAGCCCCACGCGGCCGAGCATCTCGCGCGCCGTGGCCTCGGCTTGCGCGCCTTGGCCCTGCACTGCAAGCCCGTAGATGACGTTGTCGAGCGCGCTCCGGCGCAGCATCACCGGCCGTTGAAAGACCATGGCCATCCTAGGACGCACTTGCGGCCCGGCTGCGCCAGCCTTCGCCGTCGTTTTACCTGCTGCTTCGCCCAGTTCGGCCGCATGCCATCTGACCTCTCCGGCCGATGGGGCGAGAAGACCATGCATCACGCGCAGCAGCACGCTCTTGCCGGCACCATTCGGCCCGAGAATGAAGGTGCGTTCTGCCGTCAGGCGCAACGAGATGTCGTGCAGTACGCGGTGGCCGCGGCCGTCGAACGCGACCTTGTCGAGTTCGACCAAAGGGCGCATCGCTCCGTATTCAGCCATAGCGCCGCACCGACCAGGTCCGCACCAGATGTGCCGCCAGATTGAGCAGCAGCACAATCGCCAGCAGGATCACCCCGAGAGCCAGCGCCAGCGGCAGATCGCCCTTGGAGGTTTCCAGCGCAATCGTGGTCGTCATGACCCGAGTGACGCCGTCGATATTGCCGCCCACGATCATGACGGCACCCACTTCGGCCATCGCGCGGCCAAGGCCGGCCAGGCCCACCGTGCTGAGCGAGAAGCGCGTATCCCACACCAGGGTGAGCGCAGCACGCCAGCGCGGCACGCCGAGCGAGGTGAGCTGCTCTTCGTATTCGCGCCAGGCATCTTCGATGATCTGGCGCGACAGCGCCGCCACGATCGGCGTGATCAGCAGCACCTGCGCGATCACCATGGCGGGCGGCGTGAACAGCAACCCGAAGCTGCCGAACGGGCCGGCGCGCGACAGCAGCAGGTAGACGATCAACCCGGCTACCACCGGCGGCAAGCCCATGGCAGCGTTGAACAGCACCACCAGCGCGCCCCGGCCGGGAAAGCGCCCGACCGCCACGCAGGCGCCCAGCAAGGACCCCAGCAAGGCGGAAATGACAGCCGCCGTCACGCTGACCTTGAGCGTCAGGGTGATGATGGCAACCAGCTTGGGGTCGAACGACAGCGCCAGCGACAACGCATCCGCAAGACTTGCGAGAATCCAGGACATCGGGGGGCAAAGAAGAAAGATGCGCGAAAAATCGCAGCAACCACATGAGGGTCAGGTATCGTAGCGGCTCACGCTCGAATGACCAATATGCAGCAGTTTGCATAGGTTGATCCTCTTCACCGCCCTCGACCCGCCTCGCCCGCATGTTCCGCATCAAACTTGACTACAGCTTCACCCACGATGGCTCGGGGGCGGTGCCGCATCTCGACAACGCACTGTTCACGCTGCTGCGCGCGATTCGCGATACCGGCTCGATTTCGCGCACGGCGGGCGCGCTCGGCTACTCCTACCGCCATGTGTGGGGCGAACTCAAGCGCTGGGAGGAATCGCTGGGTCACACACTGATCGAATGGTCCAAGGGCAAGCGGGCACGCCTCTCCCCCTTTGGCGACAAACTCCTGTGGGCCGAAGAGCGCGCCCGCGCGCGCATCGCACCGCAGGTGCAGAGCCTCGCGGCCGAGCTCGAACGCGCCTTTGCCGTGGTATTTGACGACAAGACCCACGTGATCCCGGTGTGCGCCAGCCATGACATGGCCCTGCCGATCCTGCGCGATGAACTGGCCGGCCAGGGTATTCACCTCGACCTGCGCTATGCCGGCAGCCTGGAGGCGCTGGCGGAGCTGACCGAAGGGCGTGCCCTCCTCGCCGGGTTTCATGTGAACGATGATCACCCGGCCGGCTCGCTCACCGCTCGCACGTTCAAGCAGGCGCTCACCCCGGGCACCCACAAGCTGATCGACTTTGCCAGGCGCCGGCAGGGCTTGATTGTGGCGCCCGGCAATCCACAAGGGCTGGGCGGGCTGGCAGACCTGACCCGCAAGGGCGTGCGCTTCATCAACCGCAAGCGTGGCTCCGGCACGCGCATCGAGCTGGAACAGTTGCTGGCGGCAGCCGGCATCGACCCGGCACAGATCGAGGGCTACGCTACCGAAGAGGCGACGCATCTGGCCGTCGCCGCGGCCGTGGCTTCCGGTGCAGCCGATGCCGGCTTCGGTATCGAGGCGGCGGCACGGCACTACCAGCTTGGCTTCGTGCCACTGGCCACCGAACACTACTACCTGGTCTGTCTGAGGGAGACACTCGAGCATCCCGCCTTGCAGGCACTTGCGTCCCATCTGGCCAGCGAATCCTGGCAAGCACGCATGCGCACCCTGCCCGGATACGAACTGGCCACGCCCGGCCGGATTGTGGCCCTGCGTCAGGCGCTGCCGTGGTATCGCTGGCGTGCTCCCAAGCGCGCCAGCGATAGCCGATGAGCGTTCCGTCTACTCCTGCGGAATGCCAGCGGCGCGCACAATCCTCGCGTAGGAATCGCGCTGCTGCCGGGTGAATTCGAGCAGCTGCTCCGGCGTGGAGGGGCTGAGGAAGAAGGCCTGCTTTTCCATCGCAGCGATGACGTCCGGGCGCTTCATGGCGGCACCGAACTCGCGGTTGAGCCGATCGATCACGTCCTTGGGCGTGTTGGCCGGTGCATACAGCGCTGCCCACGAAATGATGGAAAACTGCGGCAAGCCCGCCTCGCCAATGGTTGGCACTTCCGGAAACGCCGGGCTGCGGCGCGGCAAGGTGGTCACGATCGGGCGCAGGCGGCCATCGCGGGCATGCGCTCCCCCGGTCGTGATGGTGGCAATCATCAATTGCACCCGGTTGGCGACCAGGTCGGTGATGCCGGCGGGTTCACCCTTGTAGGGAATGTGGGTCATTTCGATGCCCGCCAGCGAGTTCATCTGGGCAAACGAGACAATGCCGGTCGTGTTGCCAGTGGCGTAGTTCAGCTTGCCCGGATTGGCCTTGGCATAGGCAATCATTTCCTGCAGCGTCTTGAACGGCGCCGCCGGATTGGCAAACAGGAAAAACGTGTAGCGACCGATATCCGTTATCGGAGAGAAATCGGTGACCGGATCGTAAGGGGGCGTCTTGCGCATCGCCGGCACCACCGACATCGGGCTGTTGGTGGCCATCAGCAGCGTGTAGCCGTCCGGCGCCGCGTTCTTGACTTCCGAGCCGGCGATGGCGCCATCCGCCCCCGCCTTGTTGTCGATCAGCACCGGCTGGCCGATCGCCGCCGATACGGACTGTCCCAGGATGCGCGCAATCACGTCAGTAGCCGAACCTGCCGGGAACGGCACGACGATCTTGATCGGCTTGGCGGGAAACTGCGCCAGTGCAGGCGTGGCGCTGAGAGCGAAAACGGCTGTGAGGGACAGTACCAGGGTGCGCAGGGCGCGAATCAAACCAAACATGACAGGTCTCCTTGATCTGGCGCATGCCTTCGGTATGGCAAGCGCTTCTTGTGTTTTGCAGTATAGCGGTGCCGACGGGCAGCATGGCGCCATGGTCACCGGCCCGCATCCGGGCCGGGAAGCAGCCGGCAACGGGCACGGATCAACAGCTGGTGGCACTCACGCCATCTCGATCAGCCGGGCAGCCGAAAGGTCGATCAATCCTGCACGCATGCGGCGCCCGGGGTGGAGCGTGGCGACATCAGCGGCGTAGGACATCACTTGCGCCCGGTATTGCGCCGTTTCTTCCGGCAACAAGCGTATCTTGTAGTCGAGCACCCACACTTCTTCCGCAAACAGGACGACGCGGTCGATGCGGCGCACCTCGCCGCTTGTGGTCACGTACGTCATTTCGTTGCGGGCGCTCTGAAACCGGGCCGGATCAAAGAAGTGCGCAAGGCCGGGCGCGCTGCATAGCCGACGTGCCGCCTCCAGCAGGGTGCGTGCCTCCTCCAATGCCGTGCCGAGGGCCTGTGCCAGCCGCACGGCATCCGGCACCGCTACCCCCGCGTCAAGCGCGTCCGCCAGCCATTGCAACGCGAGGTGCATGCGCGTGCCGTCACGCATCTCGATGGTTTCCGGCTCGCGCAGGCGGCCCACTGGCGCCGGCGCGACGCCAGCGGGAGTCGACGGCCGGGTACCTTCTGCCGCGCCCGCTGCAGACGACGGTAACGCAGCAGCACTCTCGAGCGGAACCGGGCTGTGCGCCTTGTCTCCCAACGCTTTCAGGGCTTCTTCCACGCGTGCATAGGCAGTGCCCGGCGCCAGCGTCTTCAGCTGCACACCACTCACCACAAGAACCTGCTTGGCACGCGTCAGCGCGACATACAACACGTTCAGCGCCTCGACATTGTCGAGCGCCACTTCTGCCTCCAGCAGGGCCAGTTGTACGGCAGGCGCGTCTGCCTTGCGGCCCATGACCGAAAAATGCGACGGCGCCGCATCCTCGGGCTCCCACACGACGATGTCCCGATGGCCTCTTTCAGAGCGCTCCTTCGCGTTGGCGCCCAGCAGAAACACCACTGGCGCCTCCAGTCCCTTGGCGGCATGCACGGTCATCAGGCGCACGGCATCTTCCCGAGCGGCCATGCCCTCACCCGGCGCTTCCTGATCCGACCCTGCCGCCATGCGTCGAAGTTCGTCAAGAAAGCGCGGCAAACTGGGAAAGCGTCCCGAATCCACGTTGAGGGCCAACTCGACGAACGCATCCAGGTTGGCCGATACCTGTTCGCGCATATGATCGGGCGCCGCGTGCGCGTAGAGCGTGCGCGCGTTCGACTCCGCCAGGATGCGATCGAGCAGATCGTGTACCGGCAGATGCCCTGCTAAGGCACTCCAGCTGGTCAGCAGCCGGCGCGCCCGCACCAGGCTCGCTGGCAGGTTTGGCGCTGCCTGCAGCAGGTGCCACCAGCTGGTGCCCGTATCGGCATTCGGCTGGCGCCCTGCCCCCGTTCCACCACCATCGGCCAGGTGCAGCAGATCGGCATCGGTCGCACCGATCAGCGGACTCTTGAGCACGTGCGCGAGCCACAGATTGCGCGAGGGCGTCATCAGGAAGCCGAGCAGCGCCGCCAGGTCACTGGCTTCAAGCGAATCGAGCAGGCCACCGGCGCGCGAGGTGATGAACGGAATGCCGGCCGCGCGCAATGCCTCGCCGTAGGCGGCAAAATCACGCCGCTGCCGCGCCAGCAGCATGATGTCGGCATGCTGCAGGGGCCGTGGATGGCCATCGCGATCCCGCACCACTTCGCTTGCCATCAATTGGCGAATGCGCGCTGCCACCTGCGCGCCTTCGGCAGCTGCGCGGCCGTCTTCTTCCTCTGTCGCCTTCTCAAGCAAAGGATCGCGCAACGGCTTGCCGGTTTCGACAGCCGTCTCTTCCCTGGCCCGGGTCAATGGAAGCAGCTCCACCCGACCTGGTTTGGCGGGATCGAGCGCCTCGTGCGGGTGA
This sequence comes from uncultured Burkholderiales bacterium, assembly GCA_964443245.1. Lineage (GTDB taxonomy): Bacteria > Pseudomonadota > Gammaproteobacteria > Burkholderiales > JAEUOS01 > CANJDH01. Next base: position 18,447 of record CAYUEG010000028.1, read on the forward strand.
AAGTGCCGGTAGACATCAATGCCGGTGAAGAGCGCATTCACAAGCTGAACAATCGTGCCCGCATTGCGACGCGTGATGCTGTACTCGAACACCTCAGCGCCAAAATTCTCCTGCAACCACCCCTTGGCAGTCTCAAACAGGCGTGCATCGGCACGGCGAAAGCGGTAGATCGACTGCTTCGGATCGCCGACCATGAAGACGCCGGGGCGTGACGCATCGTTGCCGTAGGCGGCAAACCAGTTTTTCAGCGCTTGCCACTGTACCGGATTGGTATCCTGAAACTCGTCGATCAGCACATGCCGGATGCGTGCATCCAGCCGTTCATGCAAGTAGGCTGTGATCTGGGCATCACCGAGCAGGCGCCGCGCCAGCGATTCGATGTCGGAGAAGGCAATGCGCCGCGTTTCGCGCTTGACGGCATCGAGTTCTTCAACCAGCGCAACGCCACAGGCAAACACATCGGCATTGAGCGCATGTGCCGCGGCAACTCGCCTCTCTTCCTGCGCCGAAAGCCAGGCATCTGCCATCGCTTTCAGGCGTTGCCCGTAGGACTCGGCCCTTTCCGCGCCCCAGGCCTTGATCACCTTGTTGGAAGGTTCAAGCTGCGTGCGGGGAAGTCCTGCACTACCGTTGATCAGGATGGAACCGATCCCCTCGAAGAGTGCCTCGGCAGGCGCGCACGCCGCATGCGCTTCAAGGCCAGTCTTGCCCCACAAAGCCAGCCGTCCGTTGTAGTCAGGCAGCAGCGGCAGCATCTGATCGAGGTCCGCCTGATGCCGCGCAACAAACTTCAGCGCGGCCGCAGCATCCCCGGGACCCCATTGTTCACGCAGGCGCGCTGCCGCATACGCTGCTGCATCTTCTCGGCCCTCCGTGAACGCCTGCCACTCGACCCCCCGATTGCAGAAGCCTTCCAGCAAAGCGCGCGTCTGGAACAAGCCATGCGTACCAAGCAGGCGCTGGAAAGCCAACCCTTCCGCGCTCGAGGGCGCGCGCCCGCACCGTACGCCAAATCGTTGCCAGGCTTCCTCGAACATCCGGCCGGCAGATTCATCGAGGGTGGCACCGAGGCAGGCTGCTTCGTCCTGCACCGAAAGCGGTGCGCGACGTGCCAGCCCGATAAACCAGCCATGAAACGTGTCGATCGCCACCGTCGGGGTTGCGGCCAGCACTTCGGCGTACAAGGCACGCGCGCGCGGCAACTGCCGCTGCGCTTCGCCCGCATCGAGGCCGCGCTGTACCAGCGCCTCCACGACCGCAGCATCTTCTGTAGTAGCCAGCTCCAGCAGCAGGGCATCGAGTCGCTGGCGCATTTCCTGCGCGGCCTTGCGCGTAAAGGTCAGGGCCAGAATCTCGCCTGGCCTGGCGCCTGCCAGAAGCGCACGCATCATGCGTGCAACCAGGAGCCAGGTCTTGCCGCTGCCGGCACACGCTTCCACCACCACGCAACGGGAAGGGTCGAGCGCAATCCGGTTGTTCAAAGGACGCATGGGGTGCGGCGCACTCATGGCAGCACCCCCCAGTAATCCTTGCGGCACAAGCCGCGTACCTGGCAATGGCTGCAGTGACGCTCAATGCCGTTGGCCGGCAGTGCCGCGCCCTCCTCCACCGCGCGCAGCAGCGCCCCGGCACGCTGGCGTTCGGCAGGCTCGTCAATCGTGGCCTCTGCCAGTTCGACCGCATCGCCGTCGATGCTGGCGAGCCCGGCCTGCTTCACCTCGTTGCCCAGAGCGCTCTCGAACATCGCATAACCGGCCAGTTGTGCTTCTTCACCGGGAATCTTGAGGGTGCGCTTGAGCTCGTCAATCCGCCGGGTTTTGTAGTCGATCAGGGCCACTGCCTGCTCACCGGTGCCGTCGGTCATGCGGTCAATGCGGTCGATGCGCCCCACCAGTTGCACCAACCGCTCGCCCAGATCAAACGCGAGCGCGCGAGGCGCCTCCCCTTCGGCGTAGCACCAGCCTTCCGCCTCCCGCCCGCGCTGCCAATCGATGTAAGCAGGAAACAATTTTTGCAGGCGCAGCTTCCAGCCCAGGCTCAGGTAGTTGAACGCGATCAGCGGTGCAAACACCTCGTCAGAGGCGCGTTCCAGCGATTTGAGCAACACGTCGTCCGCGACATCCTTGAGGACGCGATGCTCGTCATGGAAGCGCTTGAGCACCTTGTGTACCCAGGTGCCGTAGTCGCGCTTGGAAAGTTCCTCTTCGAGTTCGTCCGGTTCCTTCAATCCCAGCAGCGCAGTGGCGAAAAACCGGTAGGGGCAGGCCAGCAGCGTCGCATAGGACGATACCGAGATGCGCCCCGGCAAACGGCGAGGTGCCTGCGGCGCCGGTGGCCGCGCCGGGCCGTGCAAGTCGGTCACCTGCCCGGCTGCCGCCTCCCGGGTGACCACCAGGCACGCAGGCAGGCCCGCCAGGCGCCGTGCCAGCTCGAGCCGCGCCAGAGGGGGGCTCAGGGGCTGGGCTTCATCCAGGTCGTAGCGTCTCCAGGTCGCTGCCGTCTTTCCTGCCATGGCAATCAAGCATCCGAGGCTCTGGTGCAGGTCGGCCCGCTTTGATGCTGCATCCGTCAAACCGAGCGCATTGCGCAAGGCGCCGTTGAGAAACAAGTCATCTGGCACCGAAGCACTCAGATGCCTGGCGTCGGCCCCCACCAGCAGGGCCGCCTGAAACGGCCGCAACCGGGCGCCTTCGAGTGTCGTGAGCACGACCGGACTGTCCACCGCGCGATTCCGAAACGACGCCTGCTCGAACTGGGCAGCCAGAAAGATGCGCCATTCGGTCAGACTGGTGTACATGTGCCGGCCCTCCCCGGCAGGCTTGCGGCGCCTCCGACCGTCGCCCCCTTCCTCGGCCACGTTGCCGAGCGCGCTGAGCAGTTGCGCAATCAATGAGAGCACGTCGGCGCCGGCCAGATCATCAGTCAGGCACTGGCGCATCCCCAGCCGATCGAGCGATGCTTCCAGCGCCGCCGTCCACATGCCAAACGAGACCTCGCCGTGCGGCCAGGCGGCCTGCGCGTCGCGCAGTCGCTGCACCAGGCGGAGTGCCTCTGCGGGCAACCCTTCGACCTCCAGCATGGCCGCCCCGATGCGCACGATGTTGTGGCGATGGACAGCGTCTTCGATTGCCGTTACCGCCACCTCCCGCTCATGGCTCGACAGGTCACCGAGGACAAACGGTGACTTGAGAAAATCCAGCACCACCCGCGCAGGCAAACCACCGGCGACGGCTTCGACCCAGCGCATCACGGCGGTGGCCGCCGATGTAGTCGACAGGCGCCACCCGGCTTCATCGGCCAGAAGGATCTGGCGCCGCTCCAGCAGGGCACGCGCGCGCCGCGCCACCAGCGTGTCCAGGGCAATCAGCCCGATGTCGGTGATGCCTTCAGCCAGCCAGGCGCTGACCTGGTCGGCAACCGCATTGGCTTCGCTCTCAAGGGAGTCGGCAGCGTGGATGCACACTGCTGGCAGTGAGTCGGGCGGCAATTTCCGCAGCCGTTCAGCCTGCGCCTCAAGGCCTGGGGCAGAAGCAGGATCATCAGATGCGCTCCCCGGATCGGTCCAGACCAGATCGACCCAGGGCGGAGGGGCCACCTCAATCAAGGTCACGGGAGCACGTTCAGCATATCGCGCAAAGCATTGCTGCCAGCGCGTCGACAGCCGGTCCGGTTGCAGCACGAACAGCGGTGCGCTCGCGTGTTGACTCGCAGACTGCATCGCCAGCATGGTGAAAACCGTTGGTGTGAGCGGCTCTCCAGCCGATTCTCCACTCCCGCTCTTCACACCTTCGATGCCACTCGCTTCCGCGTGCCATACCTCCCAGACCAGGCGCGCTTCGCGGCTGTCGGCGTGCTCGACGCCACGCCGATAGGCCGCACGGATGGCCTTGCGCCACTCACCCTCGCCCAGCACGGAAACATGGGCATCACCGAGTTCATCGGCCAGGGCGATGACCGCCGCGCAGGTTTCCCACAAGGATTCGCGACGAAAAAAGTCATGCTGGCGCACCACTCCGTAGAGCCGTTCGGCACGGCGCGCCGCCGGTTCCATGGAGGCCCATGGCAGGGCCTCGGCCAGCCAGGCTGCCGGGGTGAGAATGCGCGGCGGCAGGCACAGGGCATGGCCGCGCTGCGCCGCGGCCGATCCGCACATGCGCCGCAAGGCCGGCGCCGCACGCATGTCGGCCACGAGCACGATGGCATGGCTCAAGTCCGGTCCCTCGCACGCCTTGAACAGGACGTCACCGATGGCCGGCAGCAGGGCCGGACCGGCCGCAAGGCGAACGCGTGTCAACGAGGGAGCAGCGGCAGACAACGTCATGCAGGCTTGAAATTCCCAAGCGATGCCCAGAACTTGCAACGGACGAGGCTGTGGAAGATCGTTCAGCGAAGGGGGACAGATTTTGTTAGGATAATCGATTCATCCTCCGCATCACTCCACCGCACCAATCCGTTTTCGGCATTTTTCCTGAGAGACCCAACACCATGAGCACCAACATTACCCACGTTACCGATGCCAGTTTTGAAGCCGATGTCCTCAAATCCGGGGAGACCGTGCTGGTCGACTACTGGGCGGAGTGGTGTGGCCCCTGCAAGATGATTGCGCCAGTTCTGGAAGAATGCGCCACCAGCTATGCCGGCAAGATCAAGATTGCCAAGATGGATGTGGACGCCAATCAGGAAGTGCCGGCCAAGTACGGCATCCGTGGCATCCCGACGCTGATCCTCTTCAAGAACGGGCAGGAAGTTGCCAAAAAGGTGGGCGCCATGTCCAAGTCCCAACTGACTGCGTTCCTCGATTCGCACATTTGAGAATCCGGGGGGCGCTGTCCTGCTGCGCTGACTCGCCCCGAACTCTGTTGTTTTTCACCAACGCCCGCTGACACAGCCATTGACGCCTGGCGGGCGTTGCGCTTACTCTCACACATCCCCTTGTTGCATCCGCCGCCAGGTGCCCTGCGCAATCTCCGCACCTTGCCCGCGTTGATGACCATCCGGTAGTAATCGCTTCACCCCCAACCTTTCGTTTGTCTGCCGCATTCGCGGTGCCGTGCGTTCGCACATCCTAACTCTCTGGTTTTATGCATCTCAACGACCTCAAAGACCTGCCCATTGCTGAATTGGTGGAGATGGCCATCGGCCTCGAAATCGACAATGCCAACCGCATGCGCAAGCATGAACTGGTGTTCGCCATCCTGAAGGCCAAGGCCAAACGCGGCGAAGCAATCTTCGGTGACGGCGCCCTGGAGGTCCTTCCAGACGGGTTTGGATTCCTGCGGTCCCCGGATACCTCCTACCTGGCCGGTACCGACGACATCTACATCAGCCCCTCGCAGATCCGCCGCTTCAACCTGCATACCGGCGACACCATCGAAGGCGAGGTGCGAATTCCGAAGGACGGCGAGCGCTACTTCGCGCTGGTCAAGGTCGACAAGGTCAACGGCGATGCGCCGGAAAACTCCAAGAACAAGATCCTGTTCGAGAACCTGACCCCTCTGTTCCCGGACAAGATCCTCAAACTCGAGCGCGACATCAAGGCAGAGGAAAACCTGACCAGCCGCATCATCGATATCGTCGCCCCGATCGGCAAGGGCCAACGCGGTTTGCTGGTGGCGTCGCCCAAGAGCGGCAAGACCGTGATGCTGCAGCATATCGCACATGCGATCACGTCGAACCACCCCGATGTCACCCTGATCGTCCTTCTGATCGACGAGCGGCCGGAAGAAGTGACCGACATGCAGCGCACCGTGCGTGGCGAAGTCGTGGCCTCCACCTTCGATGAACCGGCGATTCGCCACGTACAGGTGGCCGACATGGTGATCGAGAAAGCCAAGCGTCTGGTGGAACACAAGAAAGACGTGGTGATCCTGCTTGACTCGATTACCCGCCTGGCACGTGCCTACAACGCCGTCCAGCCGAACAGCGGCAAGATCGGCACTGGCGGCCTCGATACCAATGCCTTGCAAAAGCCCAAGCGTTTCTTCGGTGCCGCGCGCAATGTGGAAGAAGGCGGCTCCCTGACCATCATTGCCACCGCGCTGGTCGATACCGGCAGCCGGATGGACGACATCATTTACGAGGAATTCAAGGGCACCGGCAACATGGAGATCCATCTGGATCGCCGTATGGCCGAAAAGCGCCTCTACCCTTCCATCCTGATCAACAAGTCGGGCACCCGGCGCGAGGAATTGCTGCTGCCCCCGGACGTGCTGCAGAAGGTCTGGATCCTGCGCAAATTCCTCTACAACATGGATGAAATCGAGGCCATGGAGTTCATGATGGAAAAGATGCGCGCCACCAAGAACAACGACGCCTTCTTCGAGTCGATGAAGAAGGGCTGATCCCTTCATTTCAGGCCGGGCGCGCGATCGCTCGTGCGCCATCGCCGGGGAGGCGGATCAGAAGTCGGCCGTCACCGTATCGCGCGTGAAACGTTCGATCGTATCGATCAGCTGATCGCTTGCCTGAGCCGCGGCTGCCTCATCGCCCGATGCAATCGCCCGCGCCACTGCTGCGTGCAGCTTGGCTGTCAGCGGCATGTCCGCGGCCTGCTTGTAATGCAGGTACCAGAAGCGCCGCGACAGGGCACTCACCAGTGTCATCGAGCTGCCGGCAAACTCGTTGCGTGCCGTCTCCACGCACAGATCGTTGAAGCTTCGATCGCAGCGCATGAAGGCGACGTCATCACCGGTTTGTGCGCTTCTCTCGAAAAGATCGGCCAGTTCGGCAAATCGCCTGCGTTCCTCCTCGGAGGAGCGCTTGGCTGCACACCGTGCGATCAGGCGCTCGACTTCGCGCCGCAATTCGAGCAGCCGCAATTGCGCCTTGATGTCAATTTCCGACACGATGACACCACGTCTTGGCAGGATCTTGACCAGCTTTTCACGGGCAAGGCGCTGAAGCGCCTCTCGAATCGGCGTGCGGCCGATGCCAAGCCGATGCGACAGCACCGCTTCGGACACCGCTTCACCCGGCTTGAGTTTGAGGGTAACGATCAGCTCTTCGATGTCCGAATAGGCACGGTCGGTCAGCGACTGCGCGTCCTCCTCGTCCCTTGCGGGACTCTGCTTGCGGGTTGCCATAGACGTTCTTCGGTGGAACCAATAGAAGAGCACCAGAATTCGGTGTGCCCGAGCCGCCGGCACGGCCGGCAACACCGGGAGTTGACATTCCGGGGCTGTGATATTGTAATGATATGTCAGTTACATGTTACTAGGAAGCACGGCCATGATGAACGAAAGACAGCGCAAGTTTCGCGAGCAATACAAATCACAGATCAGCCCGTTCTACAACGGACTGGTGCACATCGCGGTGATGTACGGGGTGGGCATCACTGCCATCGTCTGGAGCGTCGGACGCCTGCAGAACGCCACCTGGGAATGGCTGTTCGTCGTGCCGGTGTTCCTGGCGGGAAACCTGGTCGAATGGGCCATGCACAAGTACGTGATGCACCGCCTCGTTGACGTCTTCGCCTTGCGCGCCATCTACGATCGCCACACCCGCCAGCACCACCAGTATTTCACCGACAACGACATCACCATCGATACCACGAGGGAGTTTCGCATCGTCTTCTTTCCCTGGCGGGTACTGACGGTATTTGCCGTGTCGGGCATGATCTTCGGCTCGATCGCGGCATGGCTGGTCAATCCGAACGTGGGCTACATCCTGTTCATCACCATGGTCGGGCAATACCTGATCTACGAGACATTTCACTACTGTTGCCACGTCCATGAAAACTGGTTCGTGCGGAACATGCCGTTCGTCAATACGATCCGTCGTCATCACACGGCGCACCACAATCAGGGCATCATGATGCACTACAACATGAACCTGACGTTCCCGATTGCCGATTGGTTCATGGGTACCAGCGACGTCAAGCGCGGGCTGCTTGGCACCCTCTTCAATGGCTACAGCAACGAGCATGTGAAGGAAGAACTCAAACCCATCATTGCCCGTTTCCGTAACGACACGGCGGAAGTGACGCTCGACGGCCCGGTGCTGACAGCCGAAGAGCAAAACCGTCTTTCCCACGCTTGATCCCACTGAGCCGAAGCATCGCCCCGCCCCACCCACCATCCCGCAACACCACCCAGGAGACATCCATGCAACGCAGAAAATTTCTTACCGGCGCGGCCTTAGGCGGCAGTGCACTCGTCGCCGCACCGGCGGTGCACGCCCAGCAGCCGAGCGTCAAGTGGCGCCTCACAGCGAGCTTTCCCAAGTCGCTCGATACCTGCTACGGGTCGACAGAAGAAATGTGCCGCCGCGTAGGGGAGTTGACCGATGGTCGTTTCGAAATCCGGCTCTTCGGACCGGGCGAGATCGTGCCCGGCCTGCAGGTGATGGATGCGGTCTCGAACGGAACGGTGGAAGCCGGACAGGCGTTCTCTTCGTTCTATTTCGGCAAGGACCCGGCGCTCATTTTCGATGCCGGCCTGGCATTTGGCTTCAACCCGCGCCAGCAAGCGGCATGGATGTACTACGGCGGCGGCATGCAACTGGTGCGCGAGCAGTACGCGAAGCACAACTGCATGGCCATGCCATGTGGCAATTTCGGCGTACAAATGGGTGGTTGGTTTCGCAAGGAAATCAAGAGCGTTGCGGACCTCAAGGGCCTGAAGATGCGCATCGGCGGCATCGGCGGCATGGTACTGGCCAAGCTCGGCGCTGTGCCTCAGCAGATTGCCGCGGGCGAGATTTTCCCCGCCATGGAGCGCGGCACGATTGACGCTGCGGAATTCGTCGGCCCGTATGATGACGAAAAACTCGGCCTGTCCAAAGCCGCCAAGTTCTACTATTCGCCTGGCTGGTGGGAGGGCAGCGCGCAAATGACGGCCCTGGTCAATCTCAAGGCCTGGGAAGCCCTGCCGAAGGCATACCAGGTGGCGTTCGAGACTGCCGCCACCGAACAGTTCGTACGCATGCTGGCCAACTACGACTCGAAGAATCCGGCCGCGATCAAGCGCCTCGTCGGATCGGGCACACAACTGCGCTGGTTCCCGAAAGATGTGATGGAAGCGGCGCACAAGGCGAGTTTCGCCCTGTACGACGAACTGTCCGCCAAGAACCCGGACTTTGCCAAGATGTACGCCTCGTGGAACAAGTTCCGCGAAGAGCAGTCTGCCTGGTATCGCATTGCTGACAACTATCTGGACAACTACTCGCTGCAGATGCTCGCCCGCAAGAAGGCCTGATGTGAGGCGCCCGGACCGCTGGCCCCGGCGCCGCGGTCCGGTAACCACGCTGAGTTGACGTCTGCCGCACCTGTCGGCTGAGGGGTCATCCTTGTGAACTGGCTGCGCCAAAAGGCGAAGAATGCGCCGAACATGGCAAACCAGATGGCACTAAGCACGGCAAACAGCAGCATGACGGCCTCACGAGGATCAGTCCGGCGGGTATTGCGCCAATACGTAAGCTGTTATCGGCAGCATCGTACGCAAACTTGAGCCCCAAAACGGCCCCCTGGATCAGATGCCCCACGCGGCCCGGATAGGCATAACCCATTGCAAAGAAAGCACTTTTCTGCTATAGTTTCTGGCTCTGGTGTGGTCACCGTTTTTCAGTGCAGCACCATCGGCGTTGCCCAGCGACGCATTTCAACCCGTTCGCGAACCCTTTGCACTTGTTCGGCTACATGCCGGGCCGCAGGAAACCGCGACACTTCAAAAGGTCCATCATGAAAACCGGCGTCCACCCCGAATACAACGAAGTGCTCTTTATCGATCCGAGCGCAGATTTCAAGTTTGTCACCCGCTCCACGATCGACACCAAAAACCGCGAAAAGATGCAGCACGAAGGCAAGGAGTACCCGGTGGTCAGGCTGGACGTCTCCTCAGAATCGCACCCGTTCTATACCGGCAAGCAGAAGATCGTCGACGTCGCCGGGCGTGTCGAGAAATTCCGCCAGCGTTATGGCACCAAGAAGGCGGCGGCCACCTGATTCCCATTTGGCCCGTTCAAGAAAAGGCAGCCTCGCGCTGCCTTTTTCTTTTCCACATGCACACATCTGAACGTGCCGACCACCACGGTGGCGAGCCTGCACGACCGGTAAAATCCGCTTGATGCACTATCTGTTTCGTCTCATCGGTCTTTTGCAGCCGGTACCGCGCATTGTGATGGCGTGGGGTTTGGTCGTCCTGACCGCCAGCTGTGCGCAGAATCCGGTCAGCGGCAAGGCCGACCTGGTCCTGATTTCCGAGGAGCAGGAGTTGCGCATGGGGCGCGCGTATGACCAACAGATCAAGAAGGAAAGCCCGCTCTACGACCACAAACGCGACAATGACACCGGACTGGCGGCCTACGTTGAAGGGATCGGCCAGCGCCTCGCCAAACATAGCCATCGGAGCAACCTCGAATACCGCTTTGCGGTACTCGATACGCCGGATGTCAATGCCTTCGCCCTGCCTGGCGGTTTCATTTACGTCACCCGTGGCATCCTCGCCTACCTGAATTCGGAAGCCGAACTGGCCGCCGTGCTGGGACACGAAATCGGCCACGTCACCGCGCGCCATAGCGTGCGCCAGATGAGCGCGCAGCAGGGTGCCAGCATCGGCCTGACCATTGCGTCGCTCTTCATCCCGGGCATGCGCACGCCCAACGCCGGCAACCTGACCAATCTGGCGGCCAACGCCCTGCTTTCCGGCTACGGCCGCGAGCACGAACTGGAGGCGGACCGGCTCGGCGCCGAGTATCTCGCCCGCACCGGCTACCCCACTCAGGCCATGATCAATGTCGTCGGTGTGTTGAAGAATCAGGAGATCTTCGACGCCCAGCTGGCACGCGAAGAGAATCGGCCGCCGCGTGCCTACCACGGGCTGTTTGCTTCCCATCCGGATAACGACACGCGCCTCAGAGAAGTCATCGCTGAAGCCCAGCGGGTCACCTCAGCCGGTGCCCAGGTTGCCGCGGCGCAACAGGATCGCACCCAGCGCGACGCATTCCTGGCCAAGCTGGATGGCTCGGTGTTTGCCGACAACGTCAGCCAGGGCATTGTGCGCGAAAACCGCTTTACGCACCCCGAACTGGGGCTGGTGATGCAATTTGCGCGTGATTGGCGTGTCGTCAACCAGCCAGACCGCCTGCGTGCCATCGCCCCAGGAGGTGAAGCCACCATTGAGGTCATGCTGGAGGCCATCCCCAAAGGGGCTCAGCCGCAGGACATCCTGCGTCGTAGAGTGACCACGGAAGGGGAAGTCGACATCGCGCCGGTGAACGGCCATCCCGCCGCGATCGCCACGGTGCGCGGTGCCCAAGTGCGTGCCGGCGTAATCTTTGTCGGCACCGGTGCAGACCAGAAAGCCTTTGTGCTGGTGGGGCAGGCAAAGACACCGGACCTGTTGCGACGCCACCTCGACACCATCCACGGCACCTTTCGCAGCATGCGCGCGTTCGCCGAAGCGGACAGAAAGGATGCCGCCCCCCTGCGCATTCGCATCATCACCGCCGACGCCGGGACCCGCTACGCCGAACTGGCGAAAAAATCGCCGCTCGGGCGCCACGCCGAAGCAACATTGCGTCTGATGAACGCGCACTATCCCGGTGGCGAACCCGTCGCCGGGCAGCGCATCAAGGTGGTCGAATGACCAGCCCGCTCACCGGTGTGCGGGCGCTCGGCCGGCGGCGCATTCCGGTACCGCTGCCAAGCCCCTGGTTCTGGGCCATTGCCGTGTTGTTTGTCCTGGTGGGGCTGATCGGCCACGATCCCTGGAAACAGGACGACGCCATCGGCTTCGGCATCGCCTGGACCATGGCCAACGGGACCCTCACTGATTGGTTGATCCCCAACGTGGCCGGCCAGATGGTGCCGGAAGAAGGTCCCCTGGCGTTCTGGTGGGCCGCCCTATCGATCAAAGTCCTGGGCGGCGTGCTTCACGCACCGGATGCCGCCCGCCTGGCCACTGCGCTCTGGACTGCCCTGGCGATCTACGGCAGCTACCGCGCGGCACGTGCCGTCTTTGAGGAGGCCGATGCGCGCCTTGCCGTGCTGGCGCTGCTCGCTTGCCTCGGGCTGATGGCAAGGGCGCACGAAATCGCCGCTGAACCCGCGCTGCTCGCTGCCTGCGCCTGCCTCCTGTGGGGGCTGTCGACAGCACCCGCTTACGTTACCAACCTGCGCACGGGGGTGTTTGCCGCCTTGGGCCTGGGCGCAGCCCTTGCCATGGCGGCCCTGGCGCGCGGCCTGGCAGCAGGGCTGGTGCTGCTGGTCGCACTGGTGCTGCTGCCCACGCTGCACAGCGTGTGGCGCGCCCCGCGCCTGATCGCCACTGCGGCCGGCGCGCTGGTGGTGGCACTGGTGGCATTCACCACATGGACGCGTGCGTTCGCCTTGCTGGTAGAGGTGGACGGCCCGGCATTCGGCCAGTTGTACGGACACTGGCTCCGCAGCCAGTTTGGCTGGCCAGGCCAGGCAGAACTGCGCTACATCGCCAAAACGCTTGCCTGGTTCACATTTCCTCTGTGGCCCATCGTGCTGTGGTGGCTGGTTCGGCGCCCGCGGGTGTTCCTGGGCGAATCGGAACCGCGCCGCATCCATGTCCCGGCCCTCGCCATGCTTATCGCCACGTTACTTTCGCTGGGCTGGACGCGGACACTGACCGAATCGTCCCTGCTGCCTCTTCTGCCGGCAGGGGCGGTGATGGCCGCTCCCGCCGTGGCCCGCATGGCCCGCGGGATGGCGGCAGCCATCGACTGGTTCGGGCGCATGACCTTTACCCTCGCCGCCGGTCTGATCTGGCTGGGTTACCTCGCCCTGTACACCGGCTGGCCCCCCCGCATCTCGGCAAACTTTTATCGCCTTGAGCCGGGATTCTCCGCTCACTTCATGCCGTTTGCGTTTCTGGTGGCGCTGGTCGCCACATTCGCCTGGCTGATCGCCATTGCACGCAGCGAGCGTACCGTGCTGCGCGCCATCACGCACTGGGCCTACGGCGTCACGCTCTCCTGGCTGTTGCTCATGACGCTTTGGTTGCCCTGGATCGACTACGGCAAGTCCTATCGCAGCGTGGCCGTCAATATGAAGGCCTGGATCGGTGCCGCCGCCCCCGATACCTGCATTGAAGCCCGCAACCTGGGCCTGGCCGAGCGCGCCTCCTTCGCCTACTTCCTCAAGCTGCCCTATGGTGCGCAGTGTGCCTGGATCATCGAGCAATCGCGCCAGGGCGACACGCGCCATGCAATTGCCGGTGCCCGCTTTGTCTGGGAAGGCCAGCGTCCGGGCGAGCGCAACGAACGCTTCCGCCTCTACAAAAGATGATCCATACCCCCCAATGGCAGGCGCTCCTCGCCCACCGCTCGAGCATGAGCGGTGCCCACATGCACGATTTGTTCGCTGCCGATCCACTGCGTGCTGACCGGTTTTCGGTCGCCGCCGGTCCGCTCTTCATCGACTACGCCAAGCACCGCATTACCCCTGCCACGGTCGACCTGCTGCTGCAGTTTGCCACCGCACGGGATGTCGAAGGCTGGCGCGCCCGCATGCTCGATGCCCACGCCATCAATGCCAGCGAAGGACGCAGTGCGCAGCACATGGCACTGCGTGGTTCCGGCAGCGCAGGCGCGACAGCCCAGGCCCAGGCCACGCTCGCTGCCATGCGGCGCATCGCCCACGCAGTGCGCAACGGCAGCTGGACCGGTGCCACCGGGCGCCCCATCACCGATGTGATCCATATCGGGATTGGCGGCTCCGATCTTGGACCTCGCCTGGCGGTTGCGGCCCTGGCCCCGCGCGGTGCGCTGCCGCGCGTGCATTTTGTCGCCAATGTCGATCCGCATGAGCTCGACGATGCCCTCCACGACTGTGACCCCGCATCCACACTGGTCATCGTCATCTCGAAATCCTTTGGTACTGCGGAAACGCTGCTCAACGCCGAACACGCACGGCAGTGGCTGTCGGGAGCGCTGGGCACCGATCTGGTCCGGCACTTCATCGCCGTCACCAGCAATACCGCCGCCGCGCGCGCCTTCGGCGTGGCGGCAGAAGGCATCCTGCCGATGCCGGACTGGGTCGGCGGGCGCTTCTCGCTCTGGTCGGCAGTGGGCCTGTCGATCATGATCGCGTTGGGAGAAGCTGCCTTTGACGACCTGCTGGCCGGCGCTGCCGAACTGGATGCCCATTTCATCGGCAGCCCGCTGGCAGCCAACGCGCCAGTGCTGCTGGCCCTGCTGTCGATCTGGTACGTGAACTTCTGGGGCGTGCAATCGCACGCCGTGTTGCCCTACGCCCGGCGGCTCGATCTCCTGCCGGACTACCTGCAGCAACTGGAAATGGAATCGAACGGCAAGCGCATCGACCGCAACGGCGCTGTGGTGAATTACGCGACGGCCCCGGTGATTTTTGGCAATGTCGGCGCCAACAGTCAGCACTCTTTTCACCAGATGCTGCACCAGGGCACGCATCTGGTGCCGAGCGACTTCATCGTCACCGTGCCAGGAGAGGATGCCCGTAGCCGGATGCTGGCCGGCAGCGCGATGGCCCAAACCGCCGCGTTGATGCGCGGTGACCGTGCCGCACCGGACGCCCTGCCCGGCAATCAGCCTTCGACCACCATCCTGATGCCACGCCTCGATCCGCGCACGCTGGGCGCCCTGCTCTCCCTGTATGAGCACAAGGTGTTTGTCGAAGGTGTCTTGTGGAACATCAACAGCTTTGACCAGCCTGGGGTCGAACTGGGCAAGCGCATCGCGACCCATCTTGCACCCGCGCTAGCCGGCGGCGCCGTGCCGGAGGATGCCGATGCGTCTACCCGCTCGCTGGCAGCACGACTGGCCGGCAAATAGGCCTCAATACCCATAGGCAAAACGTGCCAGGACCGTTGTCCCACAACGGCTCCAGCCTGATCAAATGAATCGACACCTGGTATCCCAGATCACCCGCCTGGGTTGGCCGATGCTGATCGCGCAGGTGGCCACCATGGCCAACAGCGT
>CAYUEG010000029.1:0-32590 GCA_964443245.1 uncultured Burkholderiales bacterium
AGCAGGTGCGCGACACCGCCGCCGAGCTGCTCAACCTCTACGCCCGCCGCGCCGCGCGCCAGGGCCACGCCTTCAGCTTCAAGGAGAGCGATTACGACGCCTTTGCCGAGGGCTTCGGCTTCGAGGAAACACCGGATCAGGCTGCCGCCATCGCTTCGGTGATCGAAGACATGCGCTCGGGCCGGCCGATGGACCGCCTCATCTGCGGCGATGTCGGCTTCGGCAAGACCGAAGTGGCCCTGCGCGCGGCCTGGGTGGCGGTGGCCGATGGCAAGCAGGTGGCGATTCTCACCCCCACCACGTTGCTTACCGAACAGCACTTCACCACCTTCTCGGACCGCTTTGCCGATACGCCGGTGAAGATTGCCGAGCTTTCGCGCTTTCGCAATGCCAGGGAAACCACGGCCGCGTTGAAGGGCCTGGCCGATGGCAGCATCGACATCGTGATCGGCACGCACAAGCTGCTCTCGAAGGAAACCCGCTTCGAGCGGCTCGGCCTGGTGATCATCGACGAGGAACACCGCTTCGGCGTGCGCCAGAAGGAAGCGCTCAAGGCCCTGCGCGCCGAGGTGGATGTGCTGACCCTCACCGCCACGCCGATCCCGCGCACCCTGGCGATGAGCCTGGAAGGCCTGCGCGATTTTTCGGTGATTGCCACCGCGCCGCAAAAGCGCCTGGCGATCAAGACCTTTGTGCGGCGCGAGGGCGATTCGATCATCCGCGAAGCCGTGTTGCGCGAGCTGAAACGCGGCGGGCAGGTCTACTTCCTCTACAACGAGGTCGAGACGATCCAGAACATGTACGACCGGCTGGTGCGCATCCTCCCCGAAGCGCGGGTCGAGATTGCGCATGGCCAGATGGGCGAGCGCGATCTGGAACGGGTGATGCGCGCCTTCTACCAGCAGCGCTTCAACATCCTCCTGTGCACCACCATCATCGAGACCGGCATCGACGTGCCCTCGGCCAACACCATCCTGATCCACCGGGCCGACAAGTTCGGCCTGGCCCAGCTGCACCAGTTGCGCGGGCGCGTCGGCCGTTCGCACCACCAGGCCTACGCCTACCTGCTGGTGAACCACGAGGAGGGCCTCTCGGCCTCGGCCAAGAAGCGCCTCGACGCGATCCAGAACATGGAAGAGCTGGGCTCGGGCTTTTACCTCGCCATGCACGACCTGGAAATTCGCGGCGCCGGTGAAGTGCTGGGGGATTCGCAATCCGGCGAGATGCAGGAAGTCGGCTTCTCGCTTTACACCGAGATGCTGGTGCACGCGGTGGCGTGCCTGAAGGTCGGCAAGGAGCCGGACCTCGAAGCGCCGCTCGGCGTCACCACCGAAATCAACCTGCATGCGCCGGCCCTGCTGCCGGACGATTACTGCGGCGACATCCACGAACGCCTGACGCTCTACAAGCGCCTGGCCAGCTGCAAGACGCGCGACGAGATTGATGTGCACATGGAAGAGCTGGTGGACCGCTTCGGCAGGATGCCGGAGCCGGCGCAAACCCTGATCGAGACGCACCGGCTGCGCGTCGATGCCGACGCGCTCTCGGTGGCCAAGATCGACGCCAGCCCGGAGGTGATCACCATCCAGTTCAAGCCCGGCGCGCCGATCGATGCCGGCAAGGTGATCAAGCTGTTGCAAAAAGACCGGCGCTACAGCCTCTCCGGGCAGGATCGCTTGAAGCTCACGCTGAAGACACCGGGCCCGACCGAGCGTGCGCAAGCGGCTAGAATCGCGCTCCAGTCGATCCAGTAATGTCAGCCGGCACCAGCCCCATGCAGTTGCCCTCCTTCACCCTCGCCGTGCGCCAAGGCCTTGCTGCGCAGCTGCGTGCGCTGGCCCTCGGCATGGTGCTGGGCATGGCAGGAGTGCCGGCGGCACACGCCGATCCGGCAGTGATCGCCGGCATCGCAGCCTATGAGGCGGGCGATTACAAAAAAGCCCTGGACCTGCTCGAACGGCCGGGCCTGGCCGGCAATGCCGACGCCGCATTCCACATGGGCCGCCTGCGCGAGCAGGGCCTGGGCATGGTGGCCAGCCGCGATCGCGCCCTGTTCTGGTACGGCGAGGCCGCCCGGCGTGGCCACGCCGGTGCCCGTGCCGCATTGGAAGCCCTCAGCGGCAAGCCGGCGCCCGGCGCCGCCTCGGCAGGTACGTTGAAACCGTTGGTGGGAGCGGCTTCTGGCGCGGCGGGCACTGCAGGGGGCGCGCCCCTGGCTTCCGCCCCCCTGGTGGTGCCGCTCAACGACCAGCAGCGCCTGCAGGCCATGCTCGATGGCAAGGTGCCGTATGACCGCAACCGCGCCGAGCAATTGGCCGATGCGATCAAGACCCGGGCCGAAACCGGTGATGCCGAAAGTGCCGCCACGCTGGGCTGGTTTTTCGAATCGCGCCCCGGCGGCACACCGGATTTTGCCGTGGCGGCGAGCTGGTACCGGCGCGCCATCGAACTGAAACACCCGTTCGCGACCAACAATCTCGGTGCGCTGTACTACGACGGGCGCGGCGTGCCCGCCAACCACGCCGAGGCGCTGCGCCTGTATCGCCAGGCCGCCGAAGCCGGCTATGCGATCGCGCAGTACAACCTGGCGCTGATGCTGGGCCAGGGGCGCGGCACCGAACGCGACATTCCCGGCATGCTCGATTGGCTCAGGAAGTCCGCCGCGCAAGGCTATGCGCGCGCCCAGGCCCAATTGGGGCGCTTTACCCTGGATGGCATCGGCGTACCGAAAGACCCGGTGGAAGCCGGCCGCCTGTTTCGCGCTGCCGCCGAGCAGGGCTTGCCGGTGGCGCAGTACTGGTATGGCCACCTGATCTCCACCGGCAATGGCGTGACGCGCGATCTTGCCATTGCCGCCGAATGGATTCTCAAGGCCGCCGAAGGTGACGTGGCCATCGCCGCACATGAGGCCGGCGCAATCTACGAATTGGGCCTGGGGCTTCCGGCCAACAACGCCCGCGCCGTGGCCTGGTATCGCAAGGCGGCGATTGCCGGCGTACGCGAAGCCGCGAGCCGCCTTGCCTCCGCCTACACCAACGGCGAACTGGGCCTCAAACCCAGCGCGCAGGACGCCAGCGTGTGGACCGCGCTGGCCAAGCCATGAACGTGCCAAACGCGATGTCAGCACCTTCAGCCTCAATGGCTGCAGCCGGAGGCAGCTGGTTCGTCCTCGAAGGACGCAACCTCACCCCGGCGCAGGTGCAGGCGATCGCCCCGCTGGCGGGCGCCGCTGCAATCGAACAGGTGGCGCCTCACGCCTGGCGCCTGGTGCCCGGCGCCGCCCTGCCGGCCCCGGCCGTGCTGGCGCGCATGCGCGAGACGGCAGCGCGCTTCGGTGCGGACATCAACCTGCTGGCCCGGCCGCGCCCGCTCACCGCCTTCAAGCTGGCGGTGATGGACATGGATTCGACCCTCATCACCATCGAATGCATCGACGAGATTGCCGACATGCTGGGCATCAAGCCGCAAGTGGCAACGATTACCGAAGCGGCGATGCGTGGCGAGATCGCCTACACCGAAAGCCTGCGCCGGCGCGTGGCGTTGCTCAAGGGGCTCGACGTCAGCGCGCTCGACCGGGTGTATGCAGAACGCCTGCGGCTCTCGCCCGGCGCCGAAACCATGCTGGCCGCGTTCCGTGCAGCAGGCCTGAAGACGCTGCTGGTTTCCGGCGGCTTCACCTTCTTTACCGACAAGCTCAAGGCCCGGCTCGGGCTCGACTTCACCCATTCGAACGTGCTGGGCATCGCGGACGGCAAGCTCACCGGTGAAGTGGTCGGCCCGATTGTCGATGCCGATGAAAAGGCGCGCACGCTCCTGGCCACCTGCGACCGCCTGGGCTGTGCACCGGAGGAGGCGATCGCCATGGGCGATGGCGCCAACGACCTGGCGATGATGAAGGTGGCCGGCCTCTCGGTGGCCTATCGCGCCAAGCCGGTGGTGCGGGCGCAGGCGATGACGGCGCTCAACCATAACGGGCTGGATGCGGCACTGCGGTTTTTTGCCTGACCACCATGACCATCATTGCCATCGGCTGCAGTCCCACGATCCAGCCTCGGTCAGCAGGGTAGCTACGATGTACATCATTGCCATCGGCTGGATGTGGGTCGTCCTGATGATGTCCATCACCCAGAAGACGATTCTGGCGGGGGTATCGACCCTGGTGTTCTACGGCATTCTGCCCTGCGCCCTCCTGATGTACCTGCTGACGACGCCGGCACGGCGCCGGCGTCAGGCCCGGCGCGAAGCCGAAGAAGACGCCAACGCAAAAGCCCAGGTGCCCGCCGAAGCGGCACCACGACCGCCTACGGACGCGGCGTAGCGGCGGCGCTTCGGGCACAATGCGCGTTTTTCACGCGAGAACTCTCATGCAACGCCCTACCTTTACCGCCACCGCCGTCATGGATGCACGCCGCAACGGCGAAAACGGTTCGATGGAACTGAACCTCATCGACGCCAAGGGCAACACTCAAAATCTGGTCCTCGATAACGCTGCGATCAGCCACGTACTGGCCGCGATCCTGCAAAAGTCCAAGGCCAATGGCGATGTACCCGAAGTGTTTTTGAATGAGTCCATCCCTCTCCATGAAATGCGCACATTCCGTCTGCCGGGGTATGCCGGACTGCGCATGTTCATCAGCCCGACCTCAGTGATCGACTTCCTGCTTGAGGAACAACACGTATCGTCGTTGAAGCAGGTTGTGGACGACCTGGCGGCGTCCGGCGCCTGAATCGCGCTGCCTGCGCTGTTTTCATTGGCCCTCGCGCGTCGCGTTGTCGTGATGGGCCGTAAAGGCTGGTGATGTTCTCGTCCTGGCTCAACAAACTGCGGCGTCCCGATGCGGACGCGGCAGGTCCCCCTCCAGACGGTGGGGCACCCGACGGCGCTGCCGCCCGCATCGAGCGTGCGATGGAGGCAATCGAGGGCGGCCGGCCGCAGGAAGCGCTGGTGCTGTGCGATGCCGTCCTCGCCGCACGCCCGCAGGAGGCGCGGGCACTGCATGTGCGCGGCGTGGCCCTGCTCACCCTCGGCCGTGCGCCGGAGGCGGAAAGCGCGCTCCGGCAAGCCACGGCCATCGATGCGCACCAGCACCTGTACTGGTTCAACCTCGGCAACAGCCTGCTGGCGCAGGACAAGGCGGCTGAAGCGGTCGCGCCCCTGGCGCACGCGCTCAAGTTGACGCCCGATCACATCCCGAGCCTGTTCAATCTGGCCAAACTGCAGGGCGATCTGAAGCAGTACGACGCCGCCATCGACACCTTCAGCCGCATCGTGCACCTGCTGCCGGACGATGCCGGCATGCGTACCGAACTGGGCATCGCCCACTTTCGCAAGGGCGAAGCCACCCTGCTGGCGACCCATGTCAACCAGGCGATGGAGGCCTTCCGGCAGGTGCTGGCCCGGCCGCAACTCCCCGATCCGGTGCGCGACAACGCCCGCCTGTTTCTCGGCGATGCCCTCGCGCTCACCGCCCGCCACACCGAGGCCCTGGTGTATTTTCGTGACCTGCTGGCGCAGGAGCCGGACAACCTGGACGCGCTGATCAAGTGCGCGAACTGCCTCAACACCCTGGGGCGGATGGCCGAGGCCGCACCGCTCTACGAACGGGCAGCCAGCCTGATGCCTGGCCATCTGCCGGCCCTCTCGTCGATCATCGTGTGCTCGGATTATCGGGCTGACATCAGCGCCGAAGCGAACACCCGCCAGCGTTTCGCGCTGGGCGCGCGCTTCCACGATCCGCAACAGCGCCGGCAATGGCCCAACCACCGCGAACCGGGCCGGCGCCTGCGCATCGGCTATGTGTCGCCGGATTTGCGGGAGCATGTGGCGGTCATCCTGCTCGAAGCGATCTGGCGCAGCCACGACCGCACCCGGTTCGAGTGGTTTGTCTACGACGCCACCCGGCACCGCGATACGAAGAATGCACAGTTGCGCGGGCTGATGCCAAACTGGCGCGAGATCCGCGATCTCGATACCGACCAGGCGGTCGCCGTGATCGAGGCTGACCAGATCGACATTCTGGTCGACCTTGCCGGGCACACCAGCGGCAACCGCCTGACCGTGTTCGCGCGCAAGCCGGCGCCGGTGGCCGCCAGCTGGCTGGCCTATCCGGGGTCCACCGGCGTCAAGGCAATCGATTACCTCATCAGCGATGTCCTGACCTCCCCGCCGGCGGCGGACCGTTTCGCCTCCGAAGCGGTGTGGCGCCTGCCGGGCACGCGCTTTACCTACGAGCCGCCCGCTTTCAGCCCCGTGCCGGCCTTGCCGGTGCCGGATGCCCCGATCACCTTCGGCTGCTTCAACAATGTGGCCAAGCTGAATCGCGAGGTGTTCGCACTATGGCAACGCATCCTCACCGCACTGCCCGACGCGCGCCTGGTGATCAAAAGCCCTGCGCTGGACGACGCCAGCGGCCGCAGCCTGCTTCTGACCGACCTGCGCGCCGCGGGGATGGACGAGACGCGGGTGGAGCTGCGCGGGCGCAGCCACTACCAGGAAACGCTCTCGCAGTACAACCAGATCCACATCGCGCTGGATCCGTTTCCGTTTTGCGGCGGCCTCACCTCGCTGGACGCGCTCTGGATGGGCGTGCCGGTCATCACCCTCGAAGGCACCCTGATGGCCGGGCGGCAGACGCTGGCATTCCTGCACAACATCGGCCACCCGGAGCTGGTGGCCGCCACGGCGGATGACTACGTGCGGCTTGCAACCGACCTGGCGCGCGATGCGGACCGGCTGGCCCGCTACCGCAGCGGCCTGCGCGAAGCGATGCGCAGCTCGCCCCTGCTCGACTACGCGTCACTGACGCGTCACCTGGAAGCCGCTTACCGGTCGATGTGGCAGCGCTGGTGCGCGGGCCAGCCGGTGTCGGGTCAGTAATTCACCCGCCGCCAGCCGGCGCCTTCGGCCGGCTTACTTGCGCGTCAGCTCGGCCCCGCCGATGTAGATGCGGTTCATCACCGGGCTGATCACCAGCTCGTTGATGCATACATGCGGCGGCATTTCGGCGATGAAGCGAATCGTCTTGCCCATGTCCGCTTCCTGCACCATCAGCGCCTGGTCTTCTGCACTGGGCACCACCGGGCGCTTCTTGAGGATCGGTGTGGCCACCTCGCCCGGGCACAAGGCCGTGGCGCGCAGGCCGTTGACGCATTCCTCGATGTTGAACGAGTGGGTGAGCGCCATCATGCCGGCCTTGCTGGCGGTATAGGCCGGGCCGGTGAGATACGAGAAGTGCCAGCCGGCAAAGGAGGCGACGTTGATCACCGTGCCTTCGCGCCGCGCCTGCATGCCTTTCAGGACTGCCAGGGTGCAGTACGTCGCGCCGTTCAGGTTGATCGCGACCACCTGCTCGAAGGTTTCGCCATCGGTTTCCTTCCAGAACCGCTTGGGGAAATTCACCCCGGCACTGTTGACCAGGATGTCGACGCGCTTCAACTCGTCCTGGATTTGCGCCGCCACCTGTTTGACGGCCTTGTTGTCCGACACGTCGAGCGGGATCGCGCTGATGGAACCGGACGGCGCGCCACGGCGCTCGGCATCGGCAATCGCCGCAGCCAGCTTGGGCGCTTCACGGCCTGAAATGACCACGCGGGCGCCGGCCTGCGCCAGTTCCACCGCACCGGCCAGGCCAATGCCCGAGCCACCGCCGGTGACCCAGGCCACTTTTCCCTTGAGCATCATTTCTTGGCCCGCTCGGCCATCTGCTGCTGGCCGATCTTGCGGTCGGCGTCCACCTTCTGCACATGCGGCCGGGCTTTCATCACGCCCAGGTATTCGCGCACCTGCGGGATGCCCGCCAGTGCGTCCTCACCCAGAACACTCTTGCTGGCAATCGACACCAGCGGCAACGTGACATAGGCCGAACAGTCGGCGTAGGTCAGCTTGTCGCCGGCGATGAAGGGCGACCACTTGGCCAGCGCCTTGAGTGCCCGCACGCCCTTGGCCAGGTCTTTCTTCGCCTGCTCCTTGGTCTGCTCGGTCACACTGCCGCCGAAAAAGGCCTGCGCGTACAGGGTGCGCGCCGGCAGCTCGATGTGCATGTCGATCACGGTGCACAGCTCGCGCACCTTGGCGCGCTGCATGGGGTCGGCCGGATAGAGGGGATGCTGCGGATAGGCGTCCTCCAGGTACTCGCAGATGACCTGCGATTCGCACAGGGTGCCGGCAGCGGTTTCAATGAACGGCACCTTGCCCATCGGCGAGCGCGCCAGCATCTCGTCCTTCTGGGAAGTCCACACCAGTTCTTCGGTGAACGGGATTTCCTTTTCGAGAAGCGCGATCTTGACCTTGTTGTAATAGTTGCTGACGGCAAAGCCGCAAAGCTTGAGCATGTTTGTCTCCGTGGGAACGTTGAAGGAAGCAGGCGATTAAAGCATGGTGCCGGTGCTAACATCAATGGCTGTTCAAGGCATCGCAGGCTAGGCGCCGCCGACCCTGCGCGTCATTACATTGAAGCGAAAGAACACATGAAGAATTTTGCACAAGACACCCTCACCATCGGTATCGCCGGCACCGGTGCCCATGCCACGATGGCGCCCGCATATCGGAGGACCTTCGAATGAAGGACTTTTCGCGCGACACCCTCACCATCGGTATCGCCGGCACCGGCGCCATGGGCCGTGGCATCGTTCAGGTGATGGCGCAAGCCGGTTGCAACGTGCTGCTGTATGACGCCATGGAAGGCGCCGCCGAGAAGGCGCGCCAGTACGTGGCGGGCATGCTCGGCAAGCTGGCCGAGAAAGGCAAGCTCACGGCCGATGCGGCTTCCACGATGACAGGCAGGATGCAGGTAGTAGGCGATATTGCGGCCTTCAAGCCTTGCGACCTGGTGATCGAGGTGATCATCGAGAACCTGGCGATCAAGAAGGAGTTTTTCGCCAAACTGGAGGCCGCCGTCAGCGATGAGTGCGTGCTGGTGACCAACACGTCTTCCCTCTCGGTAACCGCGATTGCCGCTGCCTGCAGGAAGCCCGAACGGGTGGCCGGTTACCACTTTTTCAATCCGGTACCGTTGATGCGCGTGGTCGAGGTCATTGCCGGTGCCCGCACCGCCCCCGGCATTTGCGACGCCCTCACGGCACTGACCAAACGCTATGGCCACACCGCAGTGACGGCGGCGGACACGCCCGGCTTCATCGTCAACCATGCGGGGCGCGGCTACGGCACCGAGGCCCTGAAGATCCTGCAGGAAGGCGTGACCGAGTTCCATGTGCTGGACCGCATCATGACCGACGCTGCCGGCTTCCGGCTCGGGCCCTGCGAGCTGATGGACCTCACCGGTATCGATGTCTCGCACCCGGTGATGGAATCGATCTACCACCAGTATTACGAGGAGCCACGCTACCGCCCCTCGGTGATCGGCCAGCAGCGCAAGGACGCCGGCCTGTTCGGCCGCAAGAGCGGCCAGGGCTTTTACCGCCATCCGGAGGGCAAACAGGAAGTGTTCCCTGACGCGCCGATCCCGGCAGCGCGCCCGGATTCCGTGTGGCTCAGCCGCGCCGGCGCCGCCACCAACCCGGAGGGGCACGCTGCGGCACTGGACCTGATCGGCAGGTTGGGCGTGCGCGTCGAAAGCGGCGCCACGCCTTCTTCCACGGCGTTGATCGTGGTCACGCCACTGGGCACCGACGCCACCAACTCCGCGCTCGACGAAGGCCTGGATCCGGCCCGCACGGTGGCCCTCGATACCCTGCTACCGTTGATCAAGCGCCGCACGGTGATGGTGACCCCGGTGACGCGGCCGGAGGTACGCGCCGCTGCCCACGGCCTGTTCGGCGCCGATGGCGTGCCGGTCGCGCTGATCCGCGACAGCGCCGGGTTCGTGGCCCAGCGCATCCTTGCCGCCATCGTCAATGTCGGCTGCGACATCGTCCAGCAGCGCGTCTGCTCGCCGGCAGACCTCGACCTGGCGGTCACGCTCGGCCTTTCCTATCCACACGGGCCGCTGGCCTTCGGCGATGTGCTGGGCCCGAAGCGCATCCTCGCCATCCTGCAGAACATCCAGGCCACCACGGGTGACCCGCGCTACCGCCCCTCGCCGTGGCTCACGCGGCGTGCGCGCCTGGGCGTTTCGCTCCTGACTCCTGAGTAAAATCGAACGTTTCAAGAGGTCAACCGCCTGCGTTGACCGTCCCCCGCAGCAACCACCCGCAACAACCTTTTTTGTGAGAGAGACACGCCATGCTTGACGCCTACATCTACAACGGCCTGCGCACCCCCTTTGGCCGCCACGCCGGCAAACTCGCCACGGTACGCCCGGATGACCTGGTCGGAGGCGTGATGAACGCCGTGATCGCCGCCTCGCCATTCAAGGCCGAGCAGATCGAAGACGTGATTCTGGGTTGCGTCAACCAGGCCGGTGAAGATTCGCGCAATGTGGCGCGCAATGCCCTCCTCGCTGCCGGCTTGCCGCACACGGTGGGCGGACAAACTGTCAACCGGCTGTGCGCCTCGGGCCTGGCCGCGGTGATCGAATCGGCACGCGCCGTCACCTGCAAGGAAGGCGAGTTGTACCTCGCCGGGGGTGTCGAATCGATGAGCCGCGCGCCCTTCGTGATGCTCAAGTCCGAATCGCCGTTTGCTCGCGAATTCAAGATGGCCGACACCACCATCGGTGCGCGCTTTCCCAACCCGAAGCTGGTCAAGCAGTACGGCAACGACTCGATGCCGGAGACCGGTGACAACGTCGCCAAGGACTTCGGCATCACGCGCGAGCAGGCCGACGAATTCGCCTTCGCCTCGCAGGCCAAGTTTGCCAAGGCGCAGAAAGACGGCTTCATGGCCGGCGAAATTGCCCCGGTGACGATCCCTGCCAAATCGAAGAAGGATGAGCCGACCCAGGTGGGCGTGGACGAGCATCCGCGTGAAACCACGATGGAAATTCTCGGCAAACTCAAATCCCTGTTCGAAGGCGGTGTGGTTACGGCCGGTAATGCATCGGGCATCAACGATGGCGCGGCGGCGCTGTTCGTCGGCAGCAAGGCCGCCGGTGACAAGGCCGGTGCCAAGCCGGTTGCGCGCATTCTTTCGGCCGCGTCTGCCGCTGTGCAGCCGCGCATCATGGGCGTGGGCCCGGCCTACGCGATTCCGAAGGCGCTGGAACGTGCCGGCCTGACGCTGAAAGACATGGACATCATCGAGATCAACGAGGCGTTTGCCTCGCAGGTGTTGGGCTGCCTGCATCTGATGAAGGTCGATTTCAAGGACGCGCGCGTCAACCCGAACGGCGGCGCGATTGCCGTTGGCCACCCGCTCGGTGCCTCCGGCGCGCGCATCACCATTTCGGCTGCGCGCCAGTTGCAGCGTTCCGGTGGCAAGTATGCCGTCGTGAGCCTGTGCATCGGTGTCGGCCAGGGTCTGGCGATGGTGATCGAACGCGTCTGATCCATGGACGCACCCAACGCCAGCGCCGGCGCCACGCAGCTGCTGGAGACACGGGATGGCCCGGTGGTCATCCTCACCATCAGTAACCCGCCCATGCGCAACGCGCTCGGGCCGGACGTCTATCGTGGCCTGGGCGCCATTACCGAGCGCGTCAAGACCGATCCCTCGATCCGCGCCATCATCCTCACCGGCGCGGATGGCGTATTCTGCGGCGGCGGCAACCTGAACCGGATTCGCGACAACCAATCCAAATCGCGCGAATTCCAGTCGCAGGGCATCGATATCCTGCATGATGCGGTACGGCAGATCCGGCGGTGCAACGTGCCATTCATTGCTGCCGTCGAGGGTGCCGCTGCCGGCGCCGGCTTCTCGATTGCCATGCAGTGCGACATGATCTTCGCTGCGGTGGATGCCAAATTCACCATGGCGTATGTGAAAAGCGGCCTCACGCCCGATGGCGGCGGCTCGGCCATGCTGGGCCAGTTGCTGCCGCGCCAGCTGGCCTTCGAGCTGATGGCTTTTGGCGACGTGATCTCGGCCGAACGCCTGCACCAGCTGGGCGTGGTGTCGCGCTGCGTGCCCAGGGGCGAAGCGCTGAAAGCCGCTCTGGAAGCGGCGCACAGGCTGGCACAGGGTCCGCGCGGCGGGATCGGGCGAATCAAGCGTTTGTCCGAAAAAGCGGTGCCGGCTCAGGATGCCCAGCTCGATCTGGAGCGCGACCTCTTCGTCGAATCGCTGCACAGCAGCGAGGCGAAGGAAGGCGTGGCCGCATTTCTGGCCAAGCGCAAGCCGGATTTTTCGGGCTGCGCATGAGCGACATCCTGCGCGAACTGGCGGCACGTCCGTGGGGGCAGCGCCGCCGCATCACGCTGCTGCGGCACGGCGCCGTCAGTTACTACGATGCCCATGGCGAGCCGGTGCCTTCCACCGAAGACGTGCCGCTCAATGAACTGGGGCGCAGCCAGGCCAAGGCCGCCGGCCAGGCCCTGCGTGAGGTGAAGTTTGACCGCCTGATCGTCTCCGGTCTGCCACGCACGGTGGAGACGGCCGCGCGGGTGCTGGCAGAAAACCGCCACGGCACGCCGCCCACCGAAACCTGGCCCGAGCTGCGCGAAATCAAGGGCGGCAAGCCGGACGACATTGCGCCCGAAGAGGCCGAGCGCGTGTTCACCCAGGTGTTCGGCAAGCCTTCCAATTTCGGCGAACGCTTTCTCGGTGGCGAGTTGCTCGGCGATTTCTCCGACCGCGTGCACGCCGCCTTTGCCCGCATCCTGGCTGACCCAACCTGGCAGGAGTTGCTGATGGTGCTGCATGGCGGCACCAATCGCGCGATTCTTTCGTACTGCATCACCGCTGGACAGCGCCAGTTTCTCGGCGCCCTGCACCAAACCCCGGCATGCATTAACCTTGTTGATGTGGGTGACGTTGCCAAGGGCGATTTTGTCGTCCGTGCGATCAACATCGCGCCGCCGGACCTGATGCAGACAGGCACCCGCAAGACCACGCTGGAAGAGCTGTTCGAGAAGTATCTGGCCTACAAACTCAAAGATAAATGATGGGGCAATAAGTGGGGTCAGACCCCATTTAACGATCCGTCACGAGACAAGCCATGTTTGAAGAATTCATTGGCACCAAGCCGGTGTCAGACAAGCAGAAGTTCGATCTGGGTGCGCTGGCCGCCTACCTCAAGGCCCATGTGGCGGGGTATCCGGGCAAGAGCACGGACGATCTTTCGATCGAGCAGTTCAAGGGCGGCCAGTCCAACCCGACCTTCAAGCTCACGGTGCGCGATGGCAGCGGCCACGTGAACTACGTGATGCGCGCCAAGCCGGGCCCGGTGGCCAAGCTGCTGCCTTCGGCCCACGCCATCGAACGCGAGTATCGGGTCCAGGATGCCCTGGGCAAGAGCGGCTTTCCGGCTGCGCGCATGTATGCGCTGTGCGACGACGAATCGGTCATCGGCCGCGCCTTCTACATCATGGAAATGCTCAACGGGCGGGTGTTGTGGGATCAATCCCTGCCCGGCATGACGCCAGACCAGCGCGCCGCGATCTACGGTGCCATGAACCAGGTGATCGCGCGCCTGCACACCACCGACTACCAGGCCATTGGCCTGGAAACCTACGGCAAGCCGGGCAACTATTTCGGGCGCCAGATCGAGCGCTGGACCAAGCAATACCGGCTCTCGGAAACCGAAAAGATCCCGGCGATGGACAACCTGATCGAGTGGTTGCCCCGGAACATTCCCGCCGGCGAGGAAACCACCATCGTGCACGGCGACTACCGGCTCGACAACATGATTTTCCACCCGACCGAGGCACGCGTGCTCGGTGTGCTCGATTGGGAGCTTTCCACTCTGGGCCACCCGATGGCCGATTTTTCCTACCACTGCATGAGCTGGCATATTGCGCCGGGGCAGTTTCGCGGCATTGCCGGGCTTGACCTGCCGGCGCTGGGCATTCCGACCGAAGCCGAGTACATCGCCTTGTACGAAAAGAACGCCGGCCGTAGCGTCAACACCGCCGAATGGGGCTTTTACCTCGCCTACAACATGTTTCGCATGTGCGGCATCCTGCAGGGCATCATGAAGCGCTATGTCGACGGCACCGCCGCCAGCCAGCAAGCCCTCGAAGCGGGCTCGCGCGCCCGTCCGATGGCCGAAATGGGCTGGGCCGAAGTCGAAAAAATCCTCAAGCACTGAACACCCCACACAACACCTGCGCGACCCCTTTTACCCTGCGGTGCTGTTGCCGCATTGATTCCCAAGGAGACACGAAATGGATTTCGACTATTCCCCCCGCTGTGAGGAACTGCGCGCCAAGTTGCTCAAGTTCATGGATGACTACATCTACCCGAACGAGCACGCGCACCACGCCGAGGTGGAAGCCAACCGCGCCAAGGGCAACCCGTGGGTGCCGCTGAAACTGATCGATGAACTGAAGGTGAAGGCGCGCGAGCAGGGCCTGTGGAACCTGTTCCTGCCGCGTTCGCCACGTGCCCCGAACGGCGGCCTGTCCAACCTCGACTACGCCCCCCTGTGCGAAATCATGGGCCGGGTGTACTGGGCCTCGGAAGTGTTCAACTGCTCGGCACCGGACACCGGCAACATGGAAACCCTGGAGCGTTACGGCACCGAAGAGCACAAGCGCCAGTGGATGGACCCGCTGTTGCGCGGCGAGATCCGCTCCTGCTTCGCCATGACCGAGCCCGACGTGGCCTCGTCGGACGCCACCAACATCCAGAGCAGCATCACGCGCGAAGGCGACCACTACATCATCAACGGCCGCAAATGGTGGTCGTCCGGTGCACCGGACCCGCGCTGTGCGATCTTCATCTTCATGGGCAAGACCGACCCCGCTGCGCCGCGCCATTCGCAGCAATCGATGGTGCTGGTGCCGCGCGATACCCCGGGTGTCACGATCGTGCGCCCGCTCACCGTCTTCGGATACGACGATGCGCCGCATGGCCACGCCGAGGTCACCTTCGAGAATGTCCGGGTACCGGTCAGCAACATTCTGCTGGGCGAAGGGCGCGGCTTCGAAATCGCCCAGGGTCGCCTGGGACCCGGGCGCATCCATCACTGCATGCGCTCCATCGGTGCCGCCGAGCGTGCGCTCGAATTCATGTGCCGCCGCGCTTCCTCGCGCGTGGCCTTCGGCAAGCGCGTGTCGGAGCAAACCGTCACGCAGGAACGGATCGCCGAAGCGCGCATCATGATCGACTCCACCCGCCTCCTGGTCCTCAAGGCCGCGCACATGATGGATACCGTCGGCAACAAGGTGGCGCGCACCGAAATCGCCATGATCAAGGTGCTGGCGCCCAACATGGCCTGCAAGATCATCGACTGGGCCATGCAGGTGCACGGCGCCATGGGCGTCTCCGGCGATGTGCCGCTGGCCAACATGTATGCCCATCAACGTACCCTGCGCTTTGCCGACGGCCCGGATGAGGTGCATCGCAACGCGATTGCCAAGCTGGAACTGGGCAAGCAGAGCGGCATTCCGGGTGCGGCCGACAAGGTCGAGATTCCGATCACCCGCGGCAGCTGATTGCCGGGAAACGAGGAGCTTCGATGATTGACGTCTACAGCTGGGCCACGCCCAATGGCCACAAGATCCACATCCTGCTGGAGGAATGCGGCTTGTCGTATCGCGCGCATCCGATCGACATCGGCAAGGGCGAGCAGTTCACCCCCGAGTTTCTCGAGATCAGCCCGAACAACAAGATTCCGGCGATGACGGATTCGGACGGGCCCGACGGCAAGCCGATCTCGCTGTTCGAATCCGGCGCGATGATGGTCTACCTGGCCGGCAAGACCGGCAAGTTTCTCGGCAAGACCGACCGCGAGCGCTACAACGTGCTGCAGTGGCTGATGTTCCAGATGGGCGGAGTCGGGCCAATGCTGGGGCAATGCCACCACTTCCGCATCTATGCCCCGGAGAAGATCGAGTACGCCATCAACCGCTACACCAACGAAGCCAAGCGGCTGTACGGCGTGATGGACAAGCAGCTGGCCAGGACCCCTTACATTGCGGGCAAGACCTACACGATTGCCGACATGGCGATCTGGCCGTGGCTGCGCAACTGGAAGAATCAGGGTATCGAAATGGCCGATTATCCGCACGTGGCCAGGTGGTTCGAGACCATCGGCCAGCGCCCGGCCGTGCAACGTGGCGTGACCGTGCTGGCAGACCTGCGCAAACCGGCGTTCGACGACAAGGCCAAGGAAATCCTGTTCGGCGCCACGCAGTATCAGAAGCGCTAGTGAAAGCCCTGAAACCGTTGTCCCACAAGGGTTTCAGGGGCATTGCCGCCTTCGATGAGGGTCGCCGCAAAGCCCTCGCCGCAGGTGTGGGCAGCGCCCTCACATTGGCGTTCGGCGCACCGCGTCCCAGTCTGGCTGCAACACGCGAGGCAGCGCCGGCAGAGTTGCCCGAAGTACCCTTTGTCGCCACCCCCATGGTGGTGGTGGCGCGCATGCTCGACATGGCCAAGGTGGGCCCCAAGGACTTCCTGATCGACCTGGGCTGCGGGGACGGCCGCATCGTCACCGAGGCCGCCAGGCGCGGTGCCCGCGCCCACGGTGTCGACTACGACGTCACCATGATCGAGCTGTGCCGCCGCCGCGCACGCGAGAACGGGCTCGACAAGCTGGCCACCTTCGCGCAGCAGGACATCTACGAGGTGGATCTGCGCCGCGCCACCGTGGTGACCATGTACCTCCTGCCGGAACACAACCTGAAGCTGCGCGACAAGCTCAAGCGCGAGTTGCGGAAAGGCACGCGCGTCCTCTCGCACGACTGGGACATGGGAAACTGGATACCCGATCAGCGCGTGGTGATCGATGTCCCCGACAAACCGGTGGGCGGCGACAAGAAGAGCCGCGTGATGATGTGGGTGATGCCGCCCAGGACGTAACGATCGCTTCCGCCGTTCGCTGCCCTCGCCACCCGGTGGCCATGTCACCCCACCGCAAGCGGCTTGGTGACCATCAAAACCAGAATCCCGATCATCGCAACAAACGCTGGGATGCCCAAGGCGAACCAGATGCGGAACAGCGCCGCAAACCGGTCAGGCAATTGCCCAACGCCCGTTGCAGCATCCGCCATGCGCGCCAGCTGCATCTGAATCCAGACCACCGGCAACCAGCAGGCCCCGACCAGCAGCACCAACCCGACGGCGGACAGCACCCAGGGGCTGCCCCACTTCCAGCCCAGAATCTGCACCAGCATGGCCCCGCTGACGATCTGTACCACCACGGCCGGAGCGGTGAACACGGCATCGGCCAGCACGGTAAAGCGCAGGGCCATGCGCAACGCGCCGATATCCCCGATGCGCAGCGCATGGCGCGAACCGAACCAGCAGAAGAATGCAATGCCAATCCCGGTGCCGAACACGATGGTGGCGGAGAGGATGTGAATCGTTTTCCAGAGCAAGTAGGAATCCGTCACGCGCTGTCCTCCACATGGGTTGTCATGCCCCAGCGCGCAAACTCGGGCTCGAAATCTGTCAACGACAGGAAGCCCATGCAAGCGTGGGCTCCGGTGCGCGTTTCGTGACCCTTTGCCAGACGCCGCGCCATCAGGATGGCCGCCATGCAGGGAATCTCCGGACCGTGGTTGTGTGGTGCGATGATGCGCCAGGCCACGCTGAGCGGCTGGCCTGTGACGGATCGCCCCGTGAGCCTGATTTCCATGCCACCTGTTTCGCTGCCAAACGGATTGAACACACGGGCGACCGATTCCATGAAGGGCGCGAGGGTTGCCATCGGTACCGGCATGCCGCCACGGCGCAGGCCTGCCAGTGCGGCCAGCGCCCGATGCTGCATGCCGACTTCCAGCGCTGCGCGAAATTCGACGGTCGCCACACCTGCATAACGCTCCGGAAAAAGCGCCAGGTCCGGCACATCGCAAACGGCGCTGAGCCGCTCGCCCAGAGGCCCGAGCGCAACCGGCCTGACTTCGCTCCAGCCCGTCACGCGTTGCCACGCGCCATTGCGCCATAGGCTGAACGGCTCGCCCGCATAGCTCATCACGCCGGCCAGGGTTGCGGCCCCGCGCGGTGCACGTTGCGCGGGTGCAATCACGGTACTGATCGTCTCCAGCGCGGCAAAACGCGGGAGCAAGGAATCCACAACCGCAGCGGACAAGGCCGGCAAGGTGCTCGCGCCACTCACCGCCAAGCGGCCAGCCTGACGCATGGCCGCGTCTACCGCACCCGGAAAGCTCGCCACAAATTCGCGGCCATCGGCAATGTCGATGTAATGGGTTCCGCAGGCTGCGGCCGCCAGTGCCACCCGGTAGTCTTGCCCTTGAAACGGACCGACACAGTGAATGATGATGCCGCAGCCGGTTTCGCGCAGGGCTTGCGCAAGGTCGGCACGTGCCAAGTCGAACGGCAGCACGCTGATGCCCAGCGCGGCGAAATCTGCAGGCGCGGTACGCGGGTGGCGTCCGGCCGCAACGACTTCAAGGCCGGCATTACCCGCCAGTTGCCGGCAGATCCGTGCTCCAAAATTGCCGTAGCCGCCCAGGACCAGAATGCGCATGGGCGGATCATAGCGCCGCCGCCGCAGCCGGGGGCGGCCGCGCAGGTATTACATGCCGCCGGTGCGGATCACCCCTACCGCCAGACCCTCGATGACAAACTCGTCCCGACGGGGATCGACAATGATCGGCGCGAAATCCGGGTTCTCGGCGATCAGTTCCACCGTGTTGCCGGTGCGCGAGAAGCGCTTGACGGTGACATCGTTGCCGATGCGCGCCACCACCACCTGGCCGTTGCGTGCCTCATGCTGGCGATGCACGGCGAGGTAATCACCATCGAGGATGCCGATATCCTTCATCGATTCGCCTTTGACCTTGAGCAGGTAATCCGCCTGCGGCTTGAACATGGCCGGATCCACCGGCACATGGCGATCGATGTTCTGCTCGGCGTGGATCGGGCTGCCGGCGGCAACCCGGCCGATCAGCGGCAGCGCGTTGATCGAATGCATGGTGCCCGCGATCTGCTCGGCCAGCTGGATGCCGCGCGCCGTGCCGCTGGAGAGTTCGATGGCGCCCTTGCGTGCCAGTGCGCGCAGGTGTTCCTCCGCCGCGTTGGGGGACTTGAAGCCGAAAGTGGTGCAGATCTCGGCACGCGTGGGCGGCATGCCGGTCGATTTGACGGTCTCGCGGATGTAATCGAGGATTTCGGTTTGCCGCGCGGTCAGGTCGTGTGCCATGAATGATCACCCCGGAGTGGACGATGTAGTGGATGGGACTGGCACTTTATACAGCATACTGTATAAAAATGCAATGGTACTGCCCACCCGCCACGAGGGTGCTACTTGACGAACCACTCCCCGTTGGCGCCCACCGCTGCCCGGAAACCCTCACCGGCCAGTTCCGCCCTGGCACCGGCATCGCCATCCAGATAGGCCTGCCAGAAGCGCAGGCTGGCGCGCTCGATCAGCGGGGCGTGCACGTTGCGATTCTGGTCATTCCATTTGCGTTCGGCGGGCTGTCCGTTGAACACCATGTGGTCGGCGTCCTTCAGGACCAGCAGGTATTTGTCCGGGCCGGTCATGTACTGGAAAGGCAGTCGCCGCTCTTCCGGGGTGGCGTCGTTGAGCAGCGGCACCTGGTCGCGCGTACCGGTGAGATGGAGGAAGGGAATGCGGATGCGGCCAAAGCGTTCCCGGTTCGCCGCCTCGCCGGGCTCCGGGGACGGGCTGAAGGCGATCGCCGCACGGATACGTCTCTCGCCCATGGTCGACACCACCGTGACCGTGGTGCGCGCACCGAACGAGTGACCGCACAGGCCGATGCGCTCGGCGTCGGTCCTGGCAAAAAAGGGGTCTTCGGCCTTGCGCCGGCGCGCCATCTCGTCGAGCGCAAATGCAACGTCCTGCGCCCGCAGCATGCCGTTCTCCACGCTCATGGCCCGACGCAGGCTGGCAAAACCGGCGAGCGGATTCTTGTCCTTCCAGAGCGCCTCATCGCTGCCGTGGTGCTGCAGATGGACACTGACGAAGCCGTGCGCCGCCCACAAGCGACCCCACTGTTCGCCACCGGCGCGCGAACCGCCGAGGCCATGGGAGAACAGGATCACTGCATGCCGGGCGGCCGGCTTGTCATCCGCCATGGCGGCCGGGGCGTAAACCCGTACCGGCACCACCCGGCTGCGGCCGGCGTCCTGCCACTCCTGCTCCACCACGCGGACCGGGGCCGGCGCTGGCGCATCGCGCGAGAAAGCAAGCGCGGCAGCAGCGCCGAATGGCAGGGAGAGAAAGGTGCGACGCTTCATGGCAGCCACTGTAGCGCGCGCCACGCCGGTCAGGTGTGACAGCTTGTAACAACCGATCGCACGCTGTTGCGGATGCTCCGTCGAGGACCGGGGCGGTTCCTAGTGCCTGGCACCACTCCCCGGCGGTGCATCCGGCTGGAACAGCTGCGCGGCATCGATCGGATCAAACGCATAGGCCTGGTTGCAGAACTCGCAGTTCACCGACACGGCGCCCTGCTCCGCGAGGATGCTCTCCACTTCCTCGACCCCGAGCATGCGCAGCATGCCGGCCACGCGTTCACGCGAACAGGAGCAGGCAAAGCGGGTGGGCCGGTCCCGGAACACGCGCAGGTCGAACTCGTGAAACAGGCGCCGCACCACCTCGCGCGGCTCCAGGGTCAGCAATTCCTGGGAGCGGATGGTCGAAGCAAGAGCCTCTGCATCCTGCCAGCGGCTTTCCGCCACCGCAAGCGCCTTGCCACCATCGGAAGGCATGCGCTGGATCAGCAAACCGGCAGCGCGATTCTCGTCGGCAGCAAGGAAGATGCGGGTATCGAGCTGCTCCGAGCGCAGCATGTAATTCTCCAGGGCACTGGCCAGGTGTTCGCCCTCCAGCGGCACCACGCCCTGATAGGCCGTGGCATTGCCGTCCTCCCGCTCATCGTCTCGGGTGCGCGGATCGAGCGTGATGACCAGCTTGCCATCGCCCACCAGGTTGGCAAGGGAGTGGGCCCCGGCTTCCTGAAAAGGCGTGCCACCCAGTTTGGCGGTCGCGCGCATCGAAAGATCGGCGTTGCACTCCACCACCATCAGGCGCACCGGTGCCGTGCGGTCCTCGGCCTGGGTTTGCAGCACCAGGGTGCCATCGAACTTCAGGGTGGAGGAAAGCAAGGCTGCTGCCGCCATGGCTTCTCCCAGCAGCGAGCGCACCGGCAGCGGATAGTCGTGGCGTTTGAGCACTTCGCGCCATGAATCGTCCAGATCGACGACAGCACCGCGTACGTCAGACCCCTCGAAGACAAAGGGCATCAGGAAGTCAGCCACGCTGCGCATCGCTTTCTGGCAAAAAGGGGCGCCAGTATAATCGACCGCTCCCATTCGAAGCCCTCCTTTTCTCTCACTTTTCACTCTGGAACGCCATGAAAATCGCCGTCTTCAACAGCCTGGCCGAAGTCAAACCGCTGGTCGGGCAGGAAATCGCCGTCAGCGACTGGCTCACCATCACACAGGAGCGCATCAACCAGTTTGCCGAGGCCACCGGCGACCATCAGTGGATCCATGTCGATGTCGAGCGCGCCAGGACCTCGCCGTTCAAGACCACCATTGCACATGGCTTCCTGACGCTCTCGCTGATCCCGGCCTTCTCGGAGCCGGCAATTCAGTACAAGTCGGTCAAGATGGGGGTGAACTACGGCCTCAACAAGGTGCGCTTCACCAATCCGGTGAAGGTGAACTCGCGCGTGCGCGGCCGCTTCGTATTGAAGGCCTTCGACGAAATCGAAGGCGGCGCGCAGATCACCATGGGGGTCACCATCGAAATTGAGGGGCAGGAAAAACCGGCGTGCGTGGCCGAGAGCATCAGCCGGCGCTTTGAGTAAGGCCATGCCGGCAAGCTGGAAGTAAGATGCCGGAGCAGCCCCAGTCGTTGTCCCCGCCCCTCTCGTCGCCTACCTCTCGCCTATGAAGAATTCCCTCCACTTGATGCTTGCCCGATGCCTGTCAACACTCTGGATCACGTGCCTGGTGATGCTGGGTTCAGCCCAGGCACAGGACTACCCGAAAGGCCCCGTGAAACTGGTGATCCCGTTCCCGCCGGGCGGGCCCACGGACACCGTCGCGCGCATGATCGGCGCGAAGCTGCAGGAGATCTGGGGCCAGCCAGTGGTGCTGGACTACAAGCCGGGGGGCGGCACCGTGATTGGCGTGGATCTGGTGGCGAAAGCGCCAGCCGACGGCTACACCATGGTGATGGTCAATTCCGCCTTTGCGGTGAACCCCGGCCTGCGCAAGACCATGCCGTACAACACCACCAAGGACCTCGCGCCGGTCACCCAGCTGGCCAACCTGCAACTGGCAATCGTGGCCCGGCCCGATGCACCGTTCAACAACCTGCGCGAACTGATCGCGTATGCGAAAGCCAATCCGGGCAAGCTCACCTATGGCACACCCGGCGCCGGCAGCACCACGCATCTGGGCATGGAGCTGTTGAAACGCGAAGCCGGGATCGACGTGCTGCATGCGCCGTTCAAGGGCAGCGCCCCTTCGCACACCGAGTTGATGGGCGGGCGCATCGACATCGCTGTCGATCCGTTCCTGTCCATCCTGCAATACGTGAAGGCAGGACGGATGAAAATGATCGCCACCATGGGCTTGACCAGGGTGCCGGGCTACGAGCAGTACCCGACCGTCGCCGAGGTGCTGCCCAACTTCACCGTGAGTGCCCTGCTCGGCTTTGTCGCGCCTGCGGGCACACCCCGTGCGGTGGTCAACAAGATCGCCGCCGACACCGCGAAAGTGCTGGCACTGCCCGACATTCGCAAGCGCATTGACGAGCTGGGCATGGTGGTGGTGGCCTCCAAACCGGAAGAATTCGAGGCCTTTGTCCAGTCCGAAATGCAGCGTTGGGCACGCGTGATCCGTGAAGCGAAGATCGAAACCGAATGACGAGGTGAAACATGAGCCTGCAAGTCAAACCCCTGCATCCCGTATTCGTTGGCGAAGCCAGCGGCATCGACCTTACCAGGCCACTCGCGCCGGCCGACGTCAAGGCCATCAACGCCGCCATGAACCAGTACGGCGTGCTGGTCTGGCGCGGGCAGCCCCTGACAGAAGAGCAGCAGGTGCAGTTTTCCACCTCCTTCGGACCGCTGGACATCGGCCTGAAGCGCGTGTTCAAGCGCAAGGAACGCATGGCCGATGAACGTCTGATCGACATTTCCAACCTCGACACGGAAGGCAAGGTGTCGAAGCGCGATTCTCCCAAGAACCTGTCGAACTTTGCCAACCAGCTCTGGCACAGCGACAGCTCGTTCATGCAGCCGCGCGCCGCCTACTCGATGCTGCACGCCGTCAAGCTGCCCTCCTGGGGCGGCAATACCGAGTTTGCCGACCTGCGTGCCGCCTACGATGCGCTCGACGAGCGTACCAAGGCTGAAGTGGAGCAGCTTGAAGCCGAACACTACGCCCTGCACACACGCCTTCTGCTGGGCGACAACGCCTATACCGATGCGCAAAAAGCCGAGATGCCACCGGTCATCTGGCCGCTGGTACATGTGCATGCCGGATCAGGACGCAAGGTATTGTTCGTCGGCGCGCACGCCTGCCGCGTGGTGGGGTGGCCGATCTCCGAGGGCCGGCTCTATCTTTCCGACCTGCTCGAACATGCGGTGCAGCGTGAGCGCGTCTACAGCCACGCATGGCAACCGGGTGACCTGGTGATGTGGGACAACCGCGCCACCGTGCACCGCGGCCGGCGCTTCGATATCGCCGAGCATCGAGAGCTCAGGCGCACCACCGTCAACGATTCGCCCGAAGCGATGCTCGCCGCCGCCTGAACGACCGGGGCGACGCCCCGGTCGTCACCTTGCATCGCCACCGCCGTATCGCTTGCAATCCCTGCGGGAGTTGGCCACAATGGGCCCATGTCGATTGCGACCTCGAGTATCCGACTGGCCAATCTGGCCGAGGCCGAAGCGATCTCGCATCTTTCGCGCGACACGATCGAGGCCGGCCTGCCATGGCGCTGGCAATCGGCCGACATCGAGCGGTTCATCCGGTCTACCCGGCACAACGTGATCATCGCTGAAGAAGCACAAGGCTTGGGCACGTCCAGCGCCGGAACCATGGCGGGCTTTGCCGTGATGGGCTATGGCGACAACGAAGCCTATCTGGCCTTGCTGTCGGTCAAGCCGGAGTGGCGGCGCAGGGGCATTGCACGTGCCATGGTGGAATGGCTGCTCAAATGTGCCGATGTGTCCGGCATCAAGCGTGTCGACGTGGAACTGCGTGCCGACAACACTTCTGCGCTGGCGTTGTACCAGGCACGTGGCTTTGAGGAAATCGCCCGCAAGCCGGGGGGCTACTACGGGACGGTGACACAAGTCAGGATGCGCTTGCGGCTGCGCAAGTAGCCCCTGGCCCCGCCGCCACCGAATTGGCGTAGCATGGGGGTTCCTCCACGTCATAAGGCAGATCCTCCATGGCCGCCCCATCCCTTCGAGATTTGGCAGAACGCATTTTCGTGGAGTTGTCCGGCAAGTTCCCGCTCGCGGGCGTGTCACCGGACCAACTGAAAACCAATGCACAAAACATGGCCAAGCTGAGCTTCTCGCTCGCGACGGTGTTCCTGCAGGTGGAAGAAGACCGGGAACTGCAGGATTCCCAGCCGAAGGCCAAGTACGAAGTGCAGCTCTCGGATATCGGCGGCTAGCCTTTGTTCACTGCCGCAACGGGCAGCGGCAGCACCTGAGGTTCGGATGCAGCGGCCCCGAGGGGCGCTACGGCTCCGCTATCAGGCAAGCTGGAACCGGGCAACCGAGGTGTTCAGTCGCGCCGCCAGCTGCTGCATGAGGGAGGCGGTTTCGCGGCTTTGCGCCACCGCCGCAGCATTCTGCTCGGAAGACGAGGCGATGTGTTCGGTATTGCGGGCAATCTGTTCGCTGGCGTGGCGCTGCTCCTGGGTCGCGGTGGTCAGCTCACCGAGGTCCTGCACGACCTTGCCTGCCTGGCTCTGCAGTGAACTCAATGGTGCCACCAGCCCCTTGATCGCGGTAACGCCGGATTCGACCCGTGCCTTGACGGTTTCCAGCAGCGCGCTGGCGTTGCCGGTATTGCCCTGAATCGCACCGATGGTCTTTTCAATGTCGCTGGTCGCGTCGGCGGTCCGCTCGGCCAGCTTGCGCACCTCGTCTGCCACCACCGCGAAGCCGCGGCCCTGTTCGCCGGCACGTGCCGCTTCAATGGCGGCGTTCAGTGCCAGCAAATTGGTCTGTTCGGCGATGTCCCGAATCAGCCGCACGACCGTACCGATTTCGCCCGCCTGATTCTGCAAACCCACCATCTGCTGTGCAAAGTCGTTCACCGAGCGGTCGATCTCGCCGATCTCCTGCGAAACCCGCTGCCCCTGGACCAGGCCGGCGTCCGACACTTCTGCCGTCTTGCGCAGCATCGATTCGGCCGAACCTGCGCTGTCCGCAATCTGGCTGATGCTGACGGTCATCTCCTCAATCGCCGCCGCAGTCGATGCCACCGACTCGGATTGCGCGGCCGCACTACGCGACAGTTCGTCGGTGGATTCGGCCAGGCCCGAGGCTGCTTCAGACACGGTCGCCACGTCACTCTTGATCTCGCCGATCAGCGTCTTCAGACTGTCTTGCATGGCCGCGATCGTGCCGAGCAGCGCAGCGATTTCCTTTGGCCCCCCCGCAGCCACCTGGGCACGCAGATCGCCGGCCGCCACGCGCTCGGCGGCTGTCACGGCGGACTTCAGCGGTGAGGTGATGCTCAAGGTGAGCCACCAGGCCAGCACGACCCCCAGAAGCAGGACCACCACCACGATAGCCACGGTAATCCAGCGCACCTGGCGGCTGGCGGCCTCCACGTCCGCCACCTTGACGTCCAGCTGCCTGCGCTCCAGATCCTGCATCCGCCGGATCGTTGCGCGGTACTTGTCCAGCGCAGGGTTCATGCTCGAATTCAGCAACGCCCGCGCCTCCTCCTCCTTGCCTGCATCCTTCAGCTTGAACACCTGGGTGCGTGCATCGATGTAGCCGACGCGATCCTTCTGCACCTCGGCGAACACGGCCTTCATTTCGGCGTTGTCGATGTTGGCCTCGACCTGCTTCTGCAGTTCGGTAATGAGTGCCGTGGTTTCCTTGATGCGCGGATTGAAATAGTCATGAACGTGCTTTTCGCTGCTCAACCCGACTGCGCGTACGCGTGCCCCGTTGAGCATGGTGTTGCCCGCCCAATCCTCGACCAGGCGTACGTTCTTCACCGACACCGTCGCCAGGGTGCGGAACTCCGATTCAAGCAAAGACAGCTGGAAGATGGCGTACCCCATGCCCGCCAGGCCCAGCCCGAGCAGGGTGGCGAAACCCAGGGCCAAACGCTTGCCGACAGAAATGGAAGCAGCAGGTGCGGAGGAGAGCCGTGTCATGGAGTGGTCCTGAAGGAGAAATTGGCTGTACTGGTCTCCGGGCGCAGTCCCGGAACCAACCACCCCATTCTGCCAACCCTGCCCGCCAATTCATCGGCAAAACAGCAGGCCAAACCAGCCGGTTATTCCCGCGATGGGACGCGACGGACAACCGTCATCGTCGCGTCAGGATTTGCCGCCGCCGGTGCGGCGCACCTCGTCCGCCAGTTCCTCGCCGGTCTTGTAGTGCGGCACCCGGTTAAAGAGATAGCGCTTGACGCGCTGCACAAAGGCATTCGAGCCTTTGACTTCTTCGGCCCAGTATTTGTCGGCCAACGCGATGTTGCGGGGGACGTCGACGTAAAAACCGTCGCGCGAACCCTTGCCCCCAAAGATGTACAGCTTGCCGTTGATGATGCGCCATGAATCGGCGTCCCCACCCCAGGGAATGCCGTAGACAATGCCGTTGGCACAGTAGCCGTTGTATTGCGGGATGTACCGGGCCGGTTCCTTGTCGAACAATGCCTTGTGCTCAGGCGTAGCAAACCGGAAGGTCACGCCGTCCATCACGGTCTTGATGGCAGGGTCGCCCTTGCGGTGGGTGTTCTGGGTGAAATAGGCGACGACATCATGACCGAACAGCATCAGGTGCCTGTCTTCACCATCTGCAACGGCGTTGAGCGGACGGATGGCGCCATCCGGACTTTGCGTGGTCAGAGGCGCGCAGGCGGGCAGAACCAGCGCGAGGACGGCAACGCTACAAAAAGTGCGAAATGTGATCATGAGAGCCTCCTTCTTGAACCATAACCTGGCAGACTGCCGCGCCAGTATAAAAAGGGCGAGTACGCCCGACTGTACGTACTGGCCGCAAGCCATCGATCTGCTCAAGCGGCGGGGCGCCGGGCTGACCCCCGGCGAACCGGTGCCTTTCTCGGCGGTTTGACGGGCACGGCGCTGTCGACCTGCCTGCCGGCGTTCTTCGCGGCGTTCTTCCGGGCGGGCTTTACTGCCGGCTTCCTCGCACGCCGGCTCTCGCTGTCAGGCGCCGGCTTCTTGCGCGCGCCTTTGCCCTGCGCTGTCGGCAGACCCGGGGCAGGCATGGCGGAAGCCTGCAGGGCACTCCCCGCCAGGGCCTTGAGCTCTTCGTGCGCCGCCACGATGTAGCCGGCAATGTCGCGCACGTCCGGCGCTGCCCGCCGACAGGCGATCAACCCGAAATCGAGGCTGCCGTTGTAGCTTTCCACCGTGATGTTCAAGGCCACGCCATGCACCACGATCGAGACCGGGTGAAAGGTCTTCATCTTCGCGCCGGCCATGTAGAGCGGCATTTGCGGCCCCGGCACGTTGGAGATGACCACGTTGGCAATCGGCGGCATCGAATTGGCCAGGCGGGAGCGGCCGTACAGCGATGCCAGGCCACTCATCAGCCAGGGTGCCCCCAATGACGGAAAGTCGAGCGGAATGGAGGCCTTGGCGCCCCCGGTGAAGGCCTTGCCCTTGCTGATCGACTCCTTGATCGCCTTCAGACGCGCCAGCGGGTCCTTGAGGTGGGTCGCGAGCTGGCACAGCAGCATGAAGGCCTGGTTGTCGGACGAGGTATCACCGGCCGCGCGCAGCGATACGGGCACGGCTGCCACCAGCGATTTGGACGGCAAGGCGTCGTAATCGGTCAGATAGCGACGCAGCGCGCCCGAGCACAGCAACAACACCATGTCGTTGATGGTGGCATCGAGCACCTTGCCCATGGCCTTGACCTCGCCCAGCGGAACCGACGCGGTAGCAAACGCGCGCTGATTGGTAATCGAGACGTTCAGGTGGGTCCTGGGCCCAAAGGAGAGGTTGCGAATCCGGTTCGACAGGCCAGGCTTGCGCGCACCGCTGGCGTCCTTGCGCGCGACCGACTGGGCCGCCGTGCGCGCAACGGTACCCACCATCGAAGGCAGCATGCGCAACAACTTCACATACTGGTTGGCCAGGTTGCTGAAACCGGCGCCCACCAGTTCCCCCACGCCCAGCTGGTACTGCTGCTTGCCCGGGCGCGCCGGTGCCGGCTTGACCACGCGCGGCTCGGGCGAGATGTCCAGCACGGCGTTGGCCACCGCCACACCGGCCTGCCCATCAATTGCCGCGTGGTGCATCTTCGAATAGAACGCCACATTGCCATCGGCGAGGCCATCGAACACATAGAACTCCCACAGCGGGCGCGAACGGTCGATCAGCGAGGAATGCAGACGGCCGACGTAGTTTTCCAGCTGTGCCATGGTGCCCGGCTTGGGCAAGGTGATGCTGCGCACGTGGTAATCGAGATCCACGTCGTCATCCTCGATCCAGACCGGGTTGGCGATATCAAATGGCATCAGCGCCAGCTTGCGGTGGAACACCGGTGCCAGGTGCATGCGCTTTCTGATGTGCTCTTTCACATCCTCGTAGAAGCTGCCCTTGTACCCAGGCTTCAGTTCGTAAACGTGCAGGCTGCCGACATGCATCGGCATTTCCGGAGACTCGAGGTAGAGAAAAGCGGCATCCAGACCGGTCAGGTGCTTCATGCAGGAATCTCCCGAAATGACATCCCGAACGCAGGGTGCCGGCCGCCATTGAAGGCGCAATGGGTCCGGCTGTCAACCGGCAGGGCGAGTGCCCGATCGATGTGCCCACACCATCAGGCCGATACCGCCCAATGCCATCGGCAGGCTCAGCCATTGCCCCATCGAGAGACCCAGTGAGAGCAGCCCGAGAAAGCTGTCCGGCTCGCGCGCAAATTCGGCCACAAACCGGAACACGCCATAGCCGAGAAGGAAGGCGCCTGCCACGGCACCGGCGGGGCGCGGCTTTTTGGCATACAGCCACAGCAAAATAAAGAGCGCCATGCCCTCCAGGGCGAACTGGTAGAGCTGCGAGGGATGCCGTGCGATGCCGTCACCGGCCTGCGGAAACACCATTGCCCACGGCACGGAAGCCGGATTCTCCACCGCCCTGCCCCACAGCTCGCCGTTGATGAAGTTGCCCAGCCGCCCGAAGGCGAGGCCAAGCGGCACCGCAGGCGCGATGAAATCCATGGTGCTCCAGAACGGTTTGCCGCGCAGGCGCGACAGCCACCACATCGCCGCCAGTACGCCCAGAAAGCCGCCGTGGAACGACATGCCGCCTTGCCAGACCGCCGGGATTTCGGAAAGATGATTGAGGTAGTAGCCCGGTTTGTAGAACAGCACATAGCCCAGACGCCCGCCCAGAATGACCCCGAGCACGCCATAGAACAGGGCATCGTCCACCAGACGCGCATCCCAGCCGTACTCCGGGCGCTGCCTCGCGCGCATCCGGCACAGCACAATGAAAGCGATGAATGCGGCCAGATACATCAGACCATACCAGCGGATGGCCAGCGGTCCGAGCGAGATGGCGATAGGGTCGAAATTGGGGTGGGTCAGCATGCGCGCACCAAAGGTATCAGGGAGGCATCAGGAGTCAGCCATCAAGGATTCGATTGTGCCGCAAGTGCGACAAAGCGCTTCAGT
The DNA here is from genome assembly GCA_964443245.1 of uncultured Burkholderiales bacterium. Classification (GTDB taxonomy): domain Bacteria; phylum Pseudomonadota; class Gammaproteobacteria; order Burkholderiales; family JAEUOS01; genus CANJDH01. Next base: position 29,798 of record CAYUEG010000029.1, read on the forward strand.
ACCGCCGACGGGTTGTCACGGCGCCAGGCCAGGCCGATCTCCAGTGCAGCCTTGCGGCGGCCGCGCAGTCTGCGATACACCACCCCCGGGCGCTGCAGGCTGGTCAGCGATTCGGGTACCAGCGCGACCCCCATGCCGGCCGACACCAGGGAGATGATGGTCTGCATCTGAATCGCTTCCTGCACCACGCGCTGGCTGAAGCCGGCTTCCGAGCAGGCGCCGGTGATGGCATCGTGCAGGCGCGGCGCCGCCTGGCGCGGGAAGCTGATGAAGGACTGGTCAGCAAAACGCGCCAATGCCAGCGGGGCCGACGCGCTCGCCAGCGGATGGGCCTCCGGCATCGCCAGCACCAGGGATTCGGCCTGCAAGCGTTGGTACACAAGGCTTTCCGCGGCCCTGCCGCTGGCAGCCGCTTCCACCAGGGGGCCCAGCAGGATGCCCGCATCAACCTTGCCCTGCCGCAGCCACGTCAACTGCACATCGGTGGTGGCCTCAAGCAGGCTGACGCGTACGCCCGGCAACGCGGTCGAGAAGCGACGCAGCAAAGGCGGCAGAAACGAGTAGTCAACGATGGTCACAAACGCCAGCGCCAGTTCGCCGCGCAGGCCGTCGGCCGCATGGCGGGCAGACTCGGCCAGCCGGCTGGCTGCGGCCAGCACGGCGCGCGCCTCCGGCAGCATGGCGCGCCCGGCGTCCGATAGCAGGACGCGCTTCTTGTTGCGTTCAAACAGGGCAACCCCGAGTTCTTCCTCGAGACTGCGGATCGCACGTGAGAGAGGCGGTTGCGCCATCGACAGGGCAGCGGCAGCCTTGCCGAAGTGCAGGCTCTCGGCAACGGCGACAAACCGGGCCAGGCCGCGTAAGTCCATTTCAATACCAAATCAGTATTAAACAGTGCATATTAATGTATTGGCGGTTTCAATCGCCCTACGCTACAGTGGCTCCCCATGTCGCCCGTTTCCGCTGCCACGTCACGCGCACCCGCGTTTGGCGCACTGCTCCTGACGATGGCACTGTGGGGCAGCAACAGCACGGTGGCCAAGCTGATGCTGGGCTCCTTTGCACCGATCACCCTGACCTGTGTGCGCTGGGTCGTGGTGGTGGCGATCACCGCACCGTTTGCCTGGGCCGAGCGCGATGCCCTGCGCGGTGCCCTGAAAACCGGCTGGCGCCCCCTGCTGCTGCTCGCCCTTCTCGGAGGAGCCCTGCAAAACTCGGTGGTGTTTTTCGGCCTCGCTCACACCTCCGCCATCCACCTGGGGCTGATGAACTCGGTGATCCCGGTCCTGATCCTGCTCCTGGGGTGGCTGTTTTTTGGCGAAACACTGCATGCCAAGGAGGCCATCGGCGTGGGCATCTCCGCCGTAGGTGTGGTGGTGATCTTCTTTCAGGGCAGCCTCGAAGTGCTGCGCAGCCTGGCAGTGATGCCGGGGGATCCGATTGTCCTGGTCGGCATGGTGTTGTGGGCGGTCTATACCCTGACCCTCAACCGCCGCCCTTCCACCATTTCATTGAGTGCGCTGATGTTCGTCATCGGTCTGGTGAGTCTGCCATTGGCCGCACCTCTGGTGTGGTGGGAAATGCGCACCCATCCCTTTCCCCAGATGACCCCTGCGCTGTGGGCCGGCCTGCTCTACATGAGTACCTTCACCACGCTGATTGCCATGCTGTTCTACGGCTATGGCGTCAAACGCATCGGGCCGATGCAGGCCAGCGTGTTCATTCATATCATGCCCCCGTTTGCTGCCGTATTCGCCGCCGTTTTCATCGGCGAGGCGCTGCGTTGGTATCATGGCGCCGGCTTTTTGCTGGTGGCGAGCGGTGCGATCCTGAGTTGCTATCGCCCCGCTCCCGTGTTGCAGTCGATGCCGCCCTCGCAAGACGAGCCCGGCGCCGCCCGCACCGCGCCCAGACCCTGACACTGCCGTTTTTTCCACCCCAACCACGAGAATGCATCATGGCTGATTCGAAATCCCCCAACCGCCCCCTTAACTGGCGTTCCCGCACCATCACTGCCGGCGTCAACCGCTCCCCCAACCGCGCCATGCTGCGCGAAGTCGGCTTCGGCGACGACGATTTTGACAAACCCATCGTCGGCGTTGCCAATGGCCACTCGACCATGAACCCGTGCAATGCCGGCATCCAGCCTCTGGTCGACCGCGCCATGAAGGCACTCAAGGAAAACGGCGCCATGCCGCAGGTGTTCGGCGTACCGACCGTGACCGACGGCATCGGCATGGGTACCGAGGGCATGAAGTACTCCCTGATTTCGCGTGAGGTGATCGCCGATGCGATCGAGACCTCGGTCAACGGCCAGATGATGGATGGTGCGCTGGTGGTCGGCGCCTGCGACAAGAACATGCCAGGCGGGATGATGGCGATGGCGCGCATGAACATCCCCGCCATTTATGTCTACGGCGGCACCATCAAGCCCGGCATGTGGAAAGGCGTGCCGGTCAATCTGGTGTCGTCATTCGAAGCCGTCGGTGCGTTTTCGGCCGGCAAGATGAGCAAGGAAGACTACGACGGCATCGAGCGCAATGCCTGCCCGACGCACGGCGCCTGCGGCGGCATGTATACCGCCAACACGATGTCGTCCTCGTTCGAAGCACTTGGCCTCAGCCTGCTGGGTTCATCGTCCATGGCAAACCCGGATGGCGAGAAGGCGGATAGCGCCGCCGAATCGGCCAAGGTGCTGGTCAATGCCATCAAGATGGATATCCGCCCGCGCGACATCATCACGCGCAAATCGATCGAGAACGCCGTCTCGCTGATCATGGCGACCGGCGGCTC